>DASSCV010000183.1:0-15296 GCA_035697505.1 Rubrobacter sp. | reverse complement strand
GCGGAAACGTCTCGCCGGAGACTGAATCCGGGAGCACGACCGTGAGGTCGATCTCGGTCCTATCGGCCGATACCACTCAGACAATGCGCCAGGTCGATGGAGGCTACATCTACAACCTCCAGGTGCCGAGCGACGCCGCGGCGAACCAGGAGTTCACCATCCGGGTCAACCCCTTCGGGGACACGGATCACACAGCCACCGGCATGTATGCCGTTATCAAAATCCTCGAGTAGGAAGTGAACAGCCGGGCTGATTCAGCATTGTGCTATAAGGTACAAACCTCGACGAGCCAGACCCCTCCATGGACCCCTATGGTGATGGATACACCTGCCTCACTCTTCTAGACACGGGCTCGGGTACGCGAGCTACCTGGCACGATAACAATCTGTAACACGCCACCTCTCTGAGGGCTACATACCCTCTTCGATAACGCCACCACTATGGTAGCAAGCAGGAGCGGGGTCCCTACTTACTAGGGGCTCCGGCTCTTTTGTGCAGTAAACGTTTGCCACTTGGGCCGGGCGAGAGCTTCGTAAAGGTTAGAGGTCTGAGGTGGATCTGTGTGATGCTGCTCGTCCCTGGGCCTCTCGGGTTTGGGCCTTACCGTTCCTTAGCGCGTCCCTGACCGCAAGGGGGGTGGGCCAAAGGGACCAGAGGGGTGACCAAAAGGACCATAAAAGAAATGTCCGATAGGCCCATGTACGGATCTCCCGCAGGCCCTCACACTTCTTGACTAGTGTCGCTCGAATGGCACGGGGCGAGTTCCTTGCCTGACGAGGTAGGGTTTTTGCCCCCCAGCAGACGGGCGTACCTACTAGCGTTGGCACAGAAACAGAGGTGCAGGGATGACGATGACGGGCTACCTTAGAGTATTGCCGCCATTGGCGGGGCTCCTGGCGGCGAGCCTCTCGCTGTTGGTGTTTGGAGCGGGCGCAAACGGCCTCGTTTGTGAGCCTTCCTGGAGCACGCTAGCGAGTAGCGAGCACCTCCGTAAGCCTTCGGCGATCGCTACCATCGCTAGCAACGACATATGGGTCGTCGGAAGCACGAAAGACACTACGCACGCCATAAGGACGGGGGCCGAGCATTGGGACGGCAGTAGCTGGTCCCAAGTTCCCGCTCCTGACGTCGGAACTGGGGCAAACGCGCTGAACGGGGTGGACGCCTTGGCGAGCAACGACATATGGGCGGTCGGCTACTCTGAGGTAAGCGGGCGTTACAGTACGCTTATCGAGCACTGGGACGGCACCCGGTGGCGTATAGTGACGAGCCCGAACGCCGGAACCTCTGGAGACAATGTGCTGACGAGCGTGGATGCCCTGAGCGGCACCAACGCATGGGCAGTCGGTTCCTCCCGCGCGGCTACCTCCCGCAAAAGCCTCATACAGCGGTGGAACGGTTCCTCGTGGACGATCGTCTCGAGCCCCAACCCGGGCACTTTGAGCAACTCGTTGCTTGGTGTGGCAGCCGCCGGTCCCAACGACATCTGGGCGGTCGGATGGAAGAACAGCGGCAATGGGCTCCAATCACTGCTCCTGCACTACGACGGCACGGGGTGGACAGAAGGGGCCACCGTGCCGAAGGTAGGCACCGGGGATAACGTCCTCACTGGCATCTCGGTCGTTAGCAATGATGACGTCTGGGCGACGGGCTACTACGTCGACGGCACGAAGTACAGGACGCTCACGTTGCACTACAACGGCACCACCTGGAGCTATGTGCCAAGCCCCAACGGCGCAGACGGGACCGACATCCTAATGGGGATCGACGCCTCCTCACCGACCAACGCATGGGCGGTAGGCTTCGAGTACCGGGCGGCGCTAGACCATTACGTAGCCTCCACGCAGCTTTGGGATGGATCGAGTTGGACCGCTTTCCCAAGTGCGATTTCCGGCAATGGCACGCAAGAGAGCGCCATGTTCGATGTAGCGAAGGCGCCTGGCACTTCGCAGGTGTGGGCGGTCGGCCGCTCTGGGCTCCGGCTAACTCTGGGGGGTCTCACCGGGGTCGTAGAGACCATCTGCCCGTCGGGGAGTTCGACCGTAACGGCACCGGCGCAGGAGGGAGGCGGCATTCCCACCGAAAGCTCGGTCCCAGCCTCGGAACAGCCGAACTCGGTGCCGATCGAGACCTCCGGCTCGAGTACATCGGTTGCAGCGACCTCCAGCGGGATACCGGTAAGCGCCGTCGACAAGGCCGCAGACGCTGGCATCTCCGAGAACACGCGCACCTATGGGGCGATTATTGCCGACTTCAACAACGATACGAAGCCCGACATCTTCCTCGGTCGTCACGGCGAGCAACCCAGCCTCTACGAGAACGCTGGCAACGGACACTTTCAGGAGACCAACCAGGGCACGTTCGCCCGGGCAGACCGCCACGGCTGCGACGCAGCGGACGTCAACGGCGACGGGCTGAAGGACATATTCTGCACAGAGGGGGCCAACCTTGGGACCTCGCCCAAACGTAACGAGCTCTATATTCAGCAGCCGGACCACACCTTCGCCGAACAGGCCGGACAGTACGGCGTGCTCGATCCTTTCGGCAGGGGGCGTTCGGCCAGGTTCTTCGACGCCAATGGCGACGGCCGGCCCGACCTATTCCTGTCTAATGACCCCACCCGAGGAGACGGCATGCCCTCTCCCAACCGCTTCTTTACCAATCAATTAGGGGGCGCGTTGCGCTACGCTCCGGAGTACGGTCTCGAGCTGGAGACGAGCTTCCAAGGAAGTCTCAACGCCAGCGTGGGCGACCTCGACAAGGACGGCTGGCAGGATCTGCTTCTGATCACGCCTCAGGGCCTGCGTGTCTATCATAACGAACAGGGGAAGAGCTTCACCGAGGTGTCCGCGTCGGTAGGCCTCGGCCAGAGTCCCCATAATGTGACCCTGGCCGACGTAAACGGAGACGGCTGGCTGGATGTGATTGAGGTTGAGCCCAAAAAGCTAAGCGTCTTGGTCAACACGAACGGAGAGTTCTCAAGCGTGTTCTCCACCACTCTGCAGTATGGGTACTCGGTGGCTGCGGGCGACGTGAACAGTGACAACCGGCCGGACATCTACGTGATGCGAGGGACGGACACCGCGGGCAACAACGCTCCGGATCAGGTCTACTTGAACGATGGAAGCGGAGCTAGCTTCACCCAGATGTCGTCGATCCCTTCGACGAGTCAGGGCACGCCCGACTCCGTTGCGCCCATAGACTATGATGGAAATGGCCTTACCGACTTCCTTGTGTTGAACGGGGGAGGAGAAAACGAGTCCGGCCCGGGGCCGGTAGAGCTCATTGCATTCTTTGGCAGCACCGGGGGGTCCACCGGCCCCTTACCCGGGCCGCCGAGTGTCACAGGCACCTCCCCAGCAGCAAACGCCACTAGAGTCGCCCCCACGACCGACGTCACGGCCACCTTCTCAGAGGACATGAAGGTCGACACCTTAACCGGCCAGACCTTCAAGCTCACCAAGAAGGGCACCACCACGAAGATCGCCGCAGCGGTCAGCTACGACGCGAGCACTGACACGGCTAAGCTTGACCCGAACCAGAACTTGACGAGCGGAGTCACCTACAAGGCGGTGATAACCACGGGGGCAAGGGACGCGGCGGGAAACCCCCTCGCACAGCAGTACAGGTGGTTCTTCACGGTGGGCTAACTCAGAGAACAGGAGGGCCGTAGCCCATGGGCTACGGCCCTCCTGTTCTCCCTTATTCACCGGAGTGCCTGGAAGTTCAGGGCTTAGCACCAAGATGGTCCAAACGGTGTTGCGCTTAGTCCCTCTCGCCTTGTAAGCTGTCCCCTTGCGTGAGAGCGAGGCGGAGGACAAGGAGTAGGAGCGTGGCCAAGAGCAGACAAGTGTACCTACTGGTGGTACTAATTGTGGGAATGGTGCTGGCGTTCTCTGGGGTAGCGTGGGCTGCTACGCTGAGCAACACTTCCGACCCCGTCCCGCAGACCAATGGTCGGGTCAACACCATCGCCGTCTCGGGCGACAAGATCTACATAGGCGGCTCCTTCACTGAGGTGATCACCCAGGACGGCGACGCCGTCGCTCGCTCCCGCCTGGCGGCCATTAACGCTGATACCGGAAAGTTGATGGACTGGGCCCCTCAGGTGAACCGGCCGGTCTCGGCGCTGGCGGTGAAAGGCGCTCGCGTCTACGCTGGTGGCGTCTTCACCAGGGCCGGCGGCGAACGCCATAACTACGTGGCCCTCATCGACGCCGCCACCGGTGTGGTCGACCATTCGTTTGATGCGGGAACCGATCTACCGGTGCGGGCGCTCGCCGCGTCGGACGGTCGCCTCTACCTGGGCGGCGAATTCGGGACCGTTAACGGCGAGGTCCGATCGCGCCTGGCGCGGGTCGACGATACTAAGGGCGAGCTGGATCCCAGCTGGAAGCCCGCCGCGGACGGTGCTGTACGGACGCTGGAGCTATCCCCGAACGGTGTTCGCCTCTACGCGGGGGGGGAATTCACCACCATCTCCGGAAAAACCAGGCGGAATCTCGCGGCCCTCGTGGCGTCCACTGGCGACCTCGACACGACTTGGCTGCGCGATTACCCCGGGCGCCCTGTCTATGACGTAGAAGCGTCGGACACGCGCGTCTACGTCGCTGGTGGGGGCACAGGGGGGAAAGCGGCGGCATTCGATGCCTCCACCGGCACGTCCCTCTGGAGCCTCAAGGGCGACGGTGATTTCCAGGCGGTGGCTTACCTAGATAGCCAAGTGTACTTCGGCGGGCACTTCCGGGTGCTGGATGACGGAACTCGGCGGACAAGGTTGCTTGCCGTGGCCGCGAACACGGGGGCCCTGAGCGAGTGGAAACCGAAGGCCGACCGCGGAGTATGGGCGTTGGAGAAGGACACCCTGAACTCGCAGACTTATGTGGGGGGCGACTTCACAAAGATTTCGGGCCAGCCAAGGGAGGGGTTCGCCCAGTTCTCGGGGGTGCTGCCTTAGGGACCCAGAACGTCGCCTCTCAAGCGGCGCAGAAGTACGGTTAGGGGGCACTACGCTCCCCAGAGCATGCTTATTAGCCGGGGCCCTTACGTGCAGGGGCTCCGGCTCTGCTACTCCTTGCGCTATTCACCCGAGTGCGTAGAAGGTGAATTCTGCGGAGTCTAACTTCCGCTTTATGGCTTTCCCTGAAGCATTGGCGACGGACCGATGCACCCTGCACCCTGTATGCTTACACTTCCCTCACCGCCACCACGACCACGACGAAGAGGAGCGGCACATGGACGAATGGCACGACTTCCTTCTGGCCCAGGCGGGAGCCGCGGGAGTCCTCACCGGGTTGGTGTTCGTCGCGGTTTCGATCAACCTGCAGACGATCGTCTCCGAGCCGGGTTCCGGGTTGCCGGGCCGCGCTGCGGAAGCCCTGATCCTTTTGGTTGGCGTGCTCACGGCATCCGTGTTGCTGCTGGTGCCTGGGCAGGGCCAGGTTATGGTCGGCGCAGAAGTGCTCGTGATGGGACTCGCCACCTGGGGGTGTGTCGTGACCATTCAACTGATTAGGCTGCGAAGCTGGGGAACCATGAGGCCAGACCTGCGCCAGGCCTTCGTGCTACGCGTGGCCCTGGCTCAGATCGCTACGCTACCGTCGGTGGTCGCAGGCATCATCGTGCTGGTAGGGGGGTTGGAAGGACTATACTGGCTTGTGGCGGGCATGGTCCTCTCGACCCTGGTGGCTTTATTCGAGGCGTGGGTGTTGCTCGTCGAGATCAACCGGTAGGAGAAGCCTCGAGCTTCTCACCACCTTATGCACCCCAGTGCGTGGAAGGTGAACTCTCGCAAGCTGATTCCCAAGATACTGTGTGGGGCCGGTCCACCCATGAGCATCCCGGCTGCCGAGGTAGGCAAGTGCTACTTGGGAGCCTACGGAAAGTCTCGTAAACTTTCGGCATGGTCGCTCAACGCTAACAACGAGCAAAGGGAGAGGCCACCCTCATGGGCCCTTCCACGGTTTCGCCCCACAGCGGTACCGATAGCCGAAAGGAGACGCCATCACCACCAAACCGGATCTGCCGATCGTCCCGTTCGCCTCCCGCCAGGCGTGGGAGGCTTTCCTCGAAGGGCAGCACGCGACGTCCGAGGGGCTGTGGCTCAAGATCGCCAAGAAGGGTTCGGGAATCGAGAGTGTCACCTACGATCAAGCCGTCGAAGTCGCCCTCTGCTACGGCTGGATCGACGGCCAGGTGCACAAGTTCGACGAGGACTACTACTTGCAACGGTTCACTCCACGCAGATCCAGGAGCAAGTGGTCGAAGGTCAACCGCAAGAAAGTTACGGAGCTCATAGAGCGGGGCGAGATGAAGGCTGCGGGTCTGCGGGAAGTAGAGCGGGCCAAGGCCGACGGCCGGTGGGATGCCGCCTACGACTCGCCTAGGACCGCCACGGTGCCCGAAGACCTGCAAAGAGAGCTGGAGAGGAACGAGCAGGCTCGCAGGGTCTTCTCTGAGCTCGACGGTAGGAACAGGTACGCCATCCTGTACCAGATTCAGGATGCGAAGAGGCCCGAGACGCGGGCGAAGCGCATCGCCAAGTACGTGGCCATGCTAGCCGAGCAAAAGAAGCCCTATCCCTGATACGACCCCCACGCCGCGTCCAGGATGCTGAGAGCGGCGCACGGTCCCAAGCCCACGCAGTCGCACTATCCACCCCTCAGCTAGCCACTTGTCCACATTCGGTTTTAGGGCACGACGAGTTCCGTGCGCAGTTCGTGGCTCTCGTCGGGAAGCCTGGCTTCATAGTAGATGCGAAAGCCGCCGTCTGGAAGCGGCAGTACATCCAGGTATCGAACGTCCACGGGCTCGACGTCGGCGTGTCGCAACAGTCCGGCTTGTCCGCTCTGGTATGCGAGGCCCGTGCGTTCGAACCAGTTCTCTTCGGCGGTGGCTCGGCCATCGTAGGCCGCGCGACCGTCGGGCAGCACGGTGGTGACGCGAGCGCCGCGGGCGTCCCAGGCTCCAGGACGTCCTTCTAGAACGACGCCGTGCCATTCCCAGCGCAGACCGTCTTCGCTCGTGGCGTAGGCTGTATTCATGCGATCCTCCTCGCCGGGCTGATCGAGAAGGTGGCAGCAGATCCAGGCCTGCCATCCCTGGCCCTTACGCTGCACCAATGGATCTTTGACGCCGGTGAGGCGGTCGCCGGGGAAGACGGTGCGAGCGTTGGCAGCAGCGAACCCTTCCGGCTCGTCGGCATCGATTGCGTCGATCCACCAGTGGGGACTTCCAGGGTCGGCGCAGCAGACGTACAGACGCCAGCGCCCCGTCTCGGTACGGACGAGAGATGGGCGCTCCATGCTCTTCGCGCCGAACTCGGACTGCTCGAGGGTAGCGACTGTGGTGAACCGCTCGCCGTCCTCCGAGCACGCGATTACGGTCTCAGCGGCACCATCGTGGCCCTTGCGGACACGGTAGCCGATGACGAACGTGCCTTCCTCGTCGAACGCCGCGCTCGAAGCACCAGCCCAGTAACCGGGTCCGTGTCCTGGAGCAGGTACCGCGACAACGGAAGCCGCAGATCCCGGCAGCGGGAATCCGGCCAAGGAGTCTTGCGGTCCGGCGGCATTGGAGGTTTCGTCTGTCGTCACTCGGGACTCCTCTCGGGTTGTGGCGTCTAGATGCACCTTCGGAAAGCAACTGCGAACCCATAATAGATGGGGAATGGTGAATCAGCATCGGTTTTCTAGTGGAAGCTGACCACGAGCTTCGCTGAATAGCAAGCGCGCATACTAAGGAGACGGCCGAGGCTGCATTGCGTCCCGACCCGAGTAATGGGGTTTAGTGAACTCCACCGCCACCACCGCGTCGAGTTCAGGATGATAGAACAGGTAGGTGTCGTGACCCATACGCAATGGCTGACGTGGTCGTACACACTGGTTGAGAGCGTGTCAGCAAGGAGGAAGCGGTTCACTCGCCCGAGGACTTGCGGCAACTGGCGCTGGAAGATCCGCGCTTGTGGCTGGTCAACTCGACCCGCTACTTCCAGACGCTGGGCTTCTACACTGAACACCTCGACTTGCCCAACGATCCGCTGCTGGACGCGATAAGGGAGGCCATACGCTGGCACTGGGACGGGCCATTGCCTCCCGAAGAGGTCGCCACCGACATGCAACTGGCCGATATGATCCTGCTCCTTGGGGATCGAAGCCGAGTATGGTGGCGGGATCTCGAAGGGGTGTTCGCGGGCGATGACGCCTACGTCACCACCCTGACCGAGTGGGCAACGATTTCCCGCGGCGCCTTCGCGCCTGAGCAGATCATCGAGCGCTGGCACAGTGACGACGGGCCAGCCGATATCGAGTTCATGCTGGGTGGCCAGCACTATCGCGTGGCCCACCCAAACCTGCGCGACGACTTCCTCAACATCGCGATCCTCTCGGACATCAACCGAATCATCGGCGACAGTGGGTACCACTTTGCCGTCTGCGACAATCTCGGCATGCCCAACTGGGTGGTCGCGCTTACGCACGAGGAGGAGGACTGTCTGCGGCACGACCGGGGCTGGTCCTTCCTCGCGCTGTGAGGCTGGGGATATGAATCAACAATCGCGTATAACGCTGAATGCGGCCGAGTCTATGCTTGATTTGTAGGAACCCGTGCGCTGTACAACCGAGGTCGTCATGAACCGGCGCCAGTCCTCAGCCCGCGCCAGACATAGTACTAGGCAGACGTAGGGGAGGATCTAGCACGGCAGATCCTCCCCTCAGATCTGGATCTACAGGAAATAGAACACCCCAACCTGGCCATCGGGTAGGCTAATTGCGAACGCCTCACCCGCAACCTGCGCAGTGGGAATATTCAAGAAGTTAGCCGCCGATACCCCATCTGGTTGCACTGCAAAGTGCCACGTCTTTACCGCAGCATCAGCTTCGCTCATCTTCTGCTGTTGGGCCGCCGCTACTTGCTCCGTCTGCAGGCCTTGCTGTCCTGAACCTGTCTCGGTCATTTTGGACTCACCTCCTCTCTCTGAGAGATCGCTCTACTGTATTAATCCCTGGCACATTGGCCCCCTGCCTGGCCACCGATTCAAATGTTCTCGATGTCGTGACGCCCCCTCATCCGCTTCCGTTCCGTACTGTGCTGCTCTAGGCATCGTAACGAGGAGCGATGAATTCTGAATGAATCTTTATACCTCTGGTTGAGGGGAGGTGCACAGGACTTGTATCCGCCGCCCGACTATTAGCAAGAGCCTTTGAGTGTCCAGAGGAGGTGGCTTAGCGAAAAGTTGAAACGTAGCAAGTTGCCTCCGCTCGCAACAGATCCACGTAACGGGTGTGTCTATCATCACACCAATTGGTGTCTGCAAACCCCGCCCAGCCCCACCCCAATGCCACAGATCGTGGACACGCCCTCGATCTTGCTACTGCGAACTTCCGAGAATTCCTCTTTTTCTACGAGGTTGGGTGAATTGCGTACGATGTCGCAAGGAGATAGTACCCTACGCACCGAGCGGCTCGTCCGAGGAGAATCCAAGGCGCATATTTTACGTCTGTAGGTGCTCGGCACCACTATCTTGGGGCTCAAACCCTTCTGGCCATACCGTACGCCTGTCGTACCTTGCTCCGGCAAGCTTCACACCCGTTAGATCCGCCCGCGTGAGGTTCGTACCGCAAAGGTTTGCTCCCGAAAGGTCGGCCCCCTCCAAGCCCGCGCCAGCAAGGTCAGCGTCCCCGAGATCAGCACCCTTGAGGGTCGCTTCGCTCAGGTCGGCCCAGACTAAGTAAGCTCCACTGAGGGTCGCCCCACTGAGGTTGGTCCCCTTCAGGTTGGCTCTTAGGAAATTGCAAGCCCCCAAGTAGAGTCCCGACATATCACGTCCGCTTAGATCTATCCGCCTTAGGTCTTGCTGAAAGCTTGCCATGAACTGCAGGACCCACTTGTCGATCCTCTCACCAAGCTGCCGTTGCAACGCCTTATCGGCTTCCTCACGCTGTAGCTCGCGCTCCCGCGCAGCCAGGGAGTCGCGAGCGGCGATCTCCCTCATCTGCGTGCTCACAAGATATTCGGCAACCAACACTGCTAGGGCGATGATCGTTGCCCCGAGCAATGCCGCGCCAAGTTGATTACTACCGTTGGCGGGAGCTCCCGGTGGCCACCACAGAACAAAACCTCCTAAGGCGATAAGCGCTAGGATCGCCCCGACCAACCAATACCCTTGCCGACGGCTCATAAGCTCACCTCCGCTAACGGTCTCCAACGTCAGAGCGATCATATGCGGGCACTGAAGTGCCTCGCTCACTATAGCCGAATAGACTTCTCGACGAGAGTATCGTTTGTTCTCTTTCCGATGGACCCGGGACTACGTACCGCCGTGCGTGTGAACTTCTCAGAACTCCGTTATGGCGAAGTTCAGCATAGCCCCGGCCCGGCGGATGAACAGACCAGGCCGGGGCGGAAGGCGGGGCGTGCTGTAAGGAGGTAGTGAGCGCCCCGCAGATACTCGCTAGGCTACCGCTCTCACATTATAGGAATACGCACGGGGCGGCGCTTTCGTTCACCCCGCGTCCCCCGAAGCCAGCAAAGGAAAGCCCATAGCCCCACCCCGATAGGGCCAGGACCGCCGGCGGGGTGGTCGTATTCTGAAGGGCATTAAGGTTCTTATGTACACATCGATAGGCTTGTGGTTTTATACATAAGAGACGCTATCGCACAGGACCGGGGGCAGGCGAACTTTGGAGAATTCTACTTCCACGCACTCGGGTGAATAAGGGCAGCAAGGGGATCCTCAGAACCTGGGCTAGCGTTTTGTACTCGTAGCATCGGGTACATCTGAGACAGCGTCCTTTGGAAAGGAGGACACACAGATGTACTGGTACAACCCCACGACCCACTCTTCTGAGAAGGTGTCAGCTCCTTCTAGCGACTCGCAAGCCATACAGATGCTTGCAGGCACTCAGAACTCTGCGGAGTTCGTAAAGGAGTACTGCCACCTACGCCGCTCGGGGACACCTATCGATCAAGCGCTAGTGCTGGTGGGCCATGAGTTCCGCTTGAGGCAACCGGAGTATCAGCTCGTTCTCCGGTAGAGGCTCTGCTTCGCCACAGCAGAGAGTTCTAGCCAACTTAGGAGAACACCTTAGAGTACGGCGCATCATCTGCAACAGAGCTAAACGAGGCCGACGTGGCGAACCATCGCCTGATCCACCCTGCATTGGCACGCCTCCAATCGTGCATGCTGTTTGCTCTCTGGAAAGTGCGTCTCTACCTGCCAGCGGCTCACCTTGGGCAAAACTACCCTCGTGAGCTCTGCTTCCAAGTCGTTTGTGAGGATGTACTCCTGGTTGCCTAGAGAGAGGTTTCCGCTAACCACCAACCGCAAGCAACCGCACTTTCTCCCTTCTCGTCTTGTGCTCATTGGCCGCGACGAGATGCTTTCTTCCGCTTCATGTATGTAGCGCATGTATCGTACTTAGGAAGCGAAGCCCGCTACATCCCCCAAATGAGTGAGATTTGAAACGCTCTTACCGAACTTCGGAGAATTTTTCTTCTACGAGGTTGGGTGAATAAGGGCAAGAAGAAGGAACGAGGCTCGCAAGCCTCGTCCCCTCACCGCCGTCCCAGGGTAATCTCTCTAGCTCGGCCTGGGCGCCGCTATAGACTCTCCTTGTATATCTGCTCGCAGTTAGCGAAGCGGTCGCCCGGGGTGCCCCAGCACCTATCGTAGCCTGGGCCGCCGTTGAGTAGATCCGCGCCGTCGCCGTCATCGGCGGCGAGGCCGTCGTCCCCCTTGCCGCCGAAGAGCTTGTCGGTGTCACTATCAGAAGTGCTCCAAGTGACGACGGCGTTGATGTAGTCGTCGCCGGCAAGAGCGTAGATTCTGTCATCGACGAAGCCGTTCGATTCGTTGATGAACGGGTCGTCGCCGCTCGTGCCGTAGATGGCGGTTGTCGCCGCAAAGGCCGCCGTTGCAAACAGGGTGACCGTCACCGCCACCATCGCCACCATGATCGTCGTCCTCTTGGGCATCGGCTGCCTTCCCTTCTTTTAAAGAGGGACGGAGGAAGAAAGATGTCAGACCTCCGCCCCAGCTTGCTTTAGCAGGTCTTAAGTATCAGGGCAGCAGGGACGCGGACACAACCCCAAATGGCCATTTATCTCAAGCTCAGATGGGCTATCTCATTTGCTAGGTGGCTATTACTTGAGGCGAACTTCCTAGAACTCCGTAAAGCGGAAGTCCAACTTCGGAGAATTCTACTTCTAGAAACTGTCTGAACTGTACCTCGGTTGGTATCTGGAGGGTACATAGTGCGGGCCCATCGCAGCGAAATAGGTCCTATGCGGGAGGTGCTTCGCCGCAAGAGATTCATCGAGGATTCATCGCTGCGGGCTAAGATCGCGATGAAGAATAACGAGTTAGGCAACAAGAACGAGGAGAGAATCGAGCCATGAGCGAGATCCTAATCAACACCACGACGACGGGACTCCAACATCAGCCCGCCATCGCCACACTTGGCGGTACGCATTTCTTCGTAGTATGGCTGGACAGTAGCGATCTCACTATCAAGGGCCGGCTCGTTCAGGCGAACGGGAACGTGAGCGGCGGCGAGTTCGTTGTCAACACGCCTACGCCCACGGGAGCCAACACGAACCGGCAGCGGCCAACGATCGCCAGTTCGGGCTCGGGCCCGATCGTTGCGTGGATCGAGAATGCCGTCAATCCTCCGGGGCCCCGTCCCCATGTGAAGCTGCAGAGGTTCAACCGGGAGGGGCAACCGTCCGGCTCGGAAATCCAGGTCAGTACGACCGACGTCGACCCCGCCCATCGGCCCGCCATCACCGGCATGATCGACGGGGGCTTCCTCGTCAGCTGGATGGACGCGCGGCCGGATCAGCGTATCCGCGCACAACGTTTCAGCTTCGACGGATCGAAAAAAGACCCTGAGTTTCGGGTCAATACCACCGACGGGTTCCACCAGGCCCCGATTGCGACCCGGCTAGTCAACGGGAACTATGTGATCGCGTGGAGAAGTGACCCCTCCCAGCCCGGAGGAGGAGCGCTCATTTTCCGGATATTCGACCTAGCAGGATCGCCAATCGTAGGCGAGACTAGGCCGAACCTGTCCGGGTTTACGGGACAGAAGGCCATGACGTTCCTCGACGACAACGACCGATTCGTCATCGCCCATGTCAGGGGTTTGGGCAACAGCGACATTGGCGTCGCCAAGAGCGCCGTGGAGGCGAACGTGTTCGAGCCTAACGGCGCTTCTGCCAATATTCCGATTTTTGCCACCAGCGGACAAGAGATCAACTCCTCTTCTCCCACGCTTGCGCCGCTGCCAGGCGGACAGTTCCTGCTTGCCTGGGTGCAAAAGAGGGCGGATACCTTCTCCACCATCCCGAGCGTCAGGGCCAGGGTTTTTTCCGATAGCCAAGGTGAACCTATCGGCCAGGAGGTCCAGGTCAATACCACGACGACTGGCGATCGATTCAGTGCGTGTGCCGCAACGATCGTGGTCCCCGGAGAGGGCAAGACGGCCTTTGTCGCCTGGGCCGACGACAGCAGGACCGGCGGCGACCCATCGGATTTTGCGGTACGCGGACGGGTGCTTCCAATCCTCGCATCAGGGGGATTGGGATGACCGAAGTAGCCTGAAAAACAGACCCTCTCGATTCGTAGATGCCCCAACCCGACGAGGAAAAGGTCGCCCGTAGGCCAGAATCTCCGCAGAGCATTCGCCACGGCGCGAGCGTGACAGCGCGGGCGTTACCGTGCATCAAGTGCATAATCCCGGACCCTTCTGACTCGAGAAGGGTTTGGCGTTGCGACTTTCGAGAACGCCCCAAAGGGATGTTCACGCCGGCGTGAAAGGATGCATCGGTCCTGCACGATACGAATAGAAAAGCCGGGTCGCCGTTTCTCGGAGGGGGATGAGGGGCGCCCGGCTTGACGATTGAGCAGATTGTACTACGGAAGCGCGTCGGAGCACATACCCAAATTGGGTGATTTCTTTCTACTCCAAATTGACGATTTTTTCACGGAGGGTCTGTGCTTTGATAACCGCAAGGAGGGGGCAGGGGGAGCGCCAACCCCACGCTCCCCCATTCTGCGAAGGTCAGGGCAAGCTGAGACTTTGCCCCATACGCCGCTCCTGCTCGACTTCGGCCAACTTCTCTAGCCACGAGGCGGCTTCTTGGTCCGGGTCCCCACGCATGCCGGCGCTCCTGTTCGATCATCTCGTCAAGCCCCGCCCGTACGCGCTCGGGGTCCTTCAGTAAGCCGGAGACCAGATCCCACACGGCGGCCTCCGCTGCCGCAGCTGCGCGGATAGCCGATAGACCCGCCCTCATAGCTTATGCAGCTACCACCAGGGCGATTGTCACCACGTGGTGACAATTTACGAGCGATTGGGCGATTCAGGAGAACAGGAGACAAAGCGTGTACGTGGTGATGAACAGCGAGCGGGTACGGAGCCTGCGCGAAGAGAAGGGCCTGAGCAAGGGAGGCCTCGCCGCTGCGGCGAGCGGGCGGTCGGTTTTATCTGAGGTTGGAAGCTTATGCACGTTTGTGGATGCTACCCGCCGAAGATGCGGCGCCGCCAGTGAGGCTACGTAGCTTTGTAGCGAAGGGCACCCTGAAGTGTCGAGATTTCTCCCTCTACGGCGGAGCGAGCTCTGCTCACATTGCCCACTTCGGATGGCCCAAGGGCAGATTCAATCACCAGCCGCACGATGTGAGCCTCCGGCAAGGATTGTGCCAGCTGCTCCAGTTGCCTCACGCGGCGCGCAAATTCGGGACCCTTTTCTTCCGACAGATTATGCTCCAGTTCCCTTAGCAGGTCTCGTGCCTGCTCGGCTCTACGTAGCTCCTCGAGCAGCTGTTCACGTCGTTGTTGCATGTTAGCGTCCCCTCCCTATCAATTTGCGCCACCACGGCCTCTGTACGCCCTCCTGAGCCCTTCCCGTAGCGGACCGGGCTCTGCCACTCCAGTTCCAGCGCTCCCATGCGGATATAGTAGAGCGTCAGGAGACGTCACGCAGGCCACCAGCTGTATCACGACCGGGCCGGGGTATCCTTCGGGGTGTCCCGGCCCTTTTGGAATTTCTAATGAAAATCTAATCGAAATCAAAAGCGTGAAGGCGTCGGTGGTGCAACCATGACTACCCCGGTGGGGCGGGCACATTCCCGAGAGTGCGATCACATCTTCCCTCGTGCCCGGTGCACCGGCTTCTCTCATAGGGTCGGAGCTTTCTAGTCTACTTGGCTCCGACCCTTCGCTTTGCCCCACTCCAAACACCCGCAAAAGTAGCCACCTAGCATACAAAGATACGCCATTTGGCGTATATGCTCA
>DASSCV010000182.1:0-3588 GCA_035697505.1 Rubrobacter sp. | reverse complement strand
CCTTTCGTCTACCACCCGCTCGCGACTGCCGACGTCCTCGCCGAGTTGCGCCTCGACCCTACGACCATCGCCGCCGCCTTGCTGCACGATGTGCTCGAGGATACCGGCGTAACCAAAGAGGAGTTGTCGGAACGCTTCGGTGACGACGTGGCCGAGATAGTCGACGGTGTCACCAAGCTCAAGCGGCTGCCTTCGGGCAACCTGGAGGAGGCGCAGGCCGAGTCTTTGAGGAAGATGATCGTGGCTATGAGTCGCGACGTGCGTGTGATCATCATCAAGCTCGCCGACAGGCTGCACAACATGAGGACCCTCGCCTACCTCAAGCGCGAAACCCAATTGAAGAAGGCGACGGAGACGCTGGAGATCTACGCCCCCCTCGCGCACAGGCTAGGGATCTACTCGATCAAGTGGGAGCTCGAAGACCTCTCTTTCGCCACCCTACATCCGCGGCGCTACGAGGAGATAAAGAGCCTCGTCGCCGCCAGGCGCGGGGACAGGGAGGCGTTTATAAACGGGACGGCGGCAGAGCTCCTGCGGCACCTGCGGGAGTCGGGGATAGAGGCCGAGGTCCACGGGAGGGTCAAGCATTTCTACTCTATCTACAACAAGATGGTCCGTCGCAACAAGGAGTTCAACGAGATCTACGACCTGGCAGGCCTCAGGGTCGTTGTCGATGGCGTGCGCGACTGCTACGGCACCCTTGGCGTCATACACTCGATCTGGAAGCCTATCCCTGGCCGCTTCAAGGACTACATAGCGATGCCCAAGTTCAACATGTACCAGTCGCTTCACACGACCGTCATGTCCAACGAAGGGAAGCTGCTGGAGATACAGATCCGGACCTCCGAGATGGACACGACGGCGGAGTATGGCATCGCTGCCCACTGGATGTACAAGCATGGCCTTACGGATCGTCAGGTGGACCGCCTGACGTGGCTCAAGAGCATGATGGAATGGCAGCAAGAGACGACCGACGCCAGTGACTTTATGGAGTCTTTGAAGGGTGAGCTCATCGCCGAGGAGGTCTTCGTCTTTACGCCCAAGGGCGACGTGGTCAGCCTTCCCAGCGGGGCGACGCCTATAGACTTCGCATACCACGTCCACACCGAGGTTGGCCACCGTACGATAGGGGCAAGGGTCAACGACCGTATCGTTCCCCTCGACTCCGAGCTGGTCTCCGGTGACAGGGTCGAGGTCATTACGGGCAAGAACTCGGGGCCTAGCCGCGACTGGCTAGCCGTGGTCCAGAGCGGGCGCGCCAGGAACAAGATAAGGCAGTTCTTCAACAAGGCCGACCGCGAGGACAACCTGAGCCAGGGACGCGAGAAGATCCTCGACCTTCTGAAGAAGCGGCGGATCGGGAAGGTCCCCTCCGGCATCCTCGAGGACGTGGCCCGCGCGAGCAACTACACCTCGCCTGACGACATGTTCGCCGCCGTCGGTACCGGCGTGCTCTCGGCCGAGAACGTGGCAGGCCGTATAGTCGAGAAGGTAAAGCCAAAGGAGGAAGAGGAACGGCACACAGAGCAGAGCCCCGCGCTCGCCCCGCTCCCGCTCCCCGAGGGTCGAACCGACGAGCAGACAGGGGTACGCGTCGTCGGGTCGAGCGGGATCCTTACACGCCTGGCGCGCTGTTGCACCCCGATGCCTGGCGACGAGATCGTCGGATACGTCTCACTGGGGCGCGGCGTCGTCGTTCATTCTGCCGGCTGCGTGAACGCCAGGGCACTGCAGGCCAGAGATCCCGAGCGCTTTGTGGAGGTCGAATGGGCCAAAGGGTCTGACAAGCTCTTCACCGTCGAACTGCTCGTCGAAGCCCTCGACAGGATGCATCTGTTGAAGGACATAACGGCCACGATCTCGGACGCAGGCGTCAACATCGTCTCTGCCAGGGTCGACACCATCGAGGACAGGACGGCCCTAAGCAGGTTCGCGTTCAAGTCTGCGAGCGTGCAGCACGTCGAGGAGGTAATACGTAAGATCAGGAGCATCCCCGACGTCTACGATGTCTACAGGGTCTCCCGCGATGGCACACCCCTGGAGCACTAGGAGACTGGCCGGTGAGCGAGATCGAGCAGGTCACACTCTCTATGAACGGCTTCGAGGTCAACTCCTACGTAGTTCACGCCCCTGAGGGCGACATCCTCGTCGACGCCGGTGCCGAACCGGAGAAGATCCTCGGCGCCACCCGCGCTCCGGTGGCGGCGATCCT
The DNA here is from genome assembly GCA_035697505.1 of Rubrobacter sp. Classification (GTDB taxonomy): domain Bacteria; phylum Actinomycetota; class Rubrobacteria; order Rubrobacterales; family Rubrobacteraceae; genus Rubrobacter_D. The sequence continues at coordinate 1,376 of DASSCV010000182.1, read as the reverse complement.
GGTGACCCACGGCCACGCCGACCACGTGGATGCCCTGGAGCCGGTGCGCAGAGAGACAGGCGCCCCTGTCTACATGCACCCCGCAGATGCCGAAGGGAAGGTCAGGGACTACGAGCCACTCGAAGACGGGCACGCGCTCGATGTCGCCGGGCTCGGCATCAGGGTCCTTCATACGCCGGGACACTCCCCAGGCTCCGTGACGTTCGTGATTGGTCACGACCAGATCGTAGGTGACCTGATCTTGCCAGGGAGCGTGGGCCGGACGGACATCCCTGGCGCTTCGTGGGAGGAGATCGAAGGTTCCATCCGCAGGGTGATGCCGCTCTGGGAGGAGGCGACGCGCCTCTACACTGGCCACGGTCCTGTGCTCATGGCGGTTGAGGAACTGAAAACGAATCCTTATCTGCCTCCTGGGCTATCGTGACGGACTACCGGGGACCCAGGGGCACATACGACGTGTACCCCGGCGGCGCGGAACCGCACGCGCGGCCCGAGCTGTGGACCTTCGTGGAGGACACGGCGCGGGAGCTCTTCGCCCGCTACAACTACTCCGAGATTCGCACGCCGGTCTTCGAAGAAGCACGGCTGTTCGCAAGGACGGCAGGGGAGGGCTCTGACATCGTCGTCCAGAAGGAGATGTTCACCTTTCTGGACAAGGGCGAACGGGAGATGGCCCTACGGCCCGAGGGGACGCCGGGGGCTGTGCGCGCTTACATCGAGCACAACCTCTACAAGCTGGCCCAGCCGGTCAAGCTTTACTACATCGGTCCCATGTTCCGCCAGGAGCGCCAGCAGATGGGCCGCTACAGGCAGCACACCCAGATCGGGGTCGAGGCTCTCGGCACGTCGGACCCGCTCGTCGACGTCGAGGTGATCTCACTCCTCTACGCCATCCACCAGGCCGTCGGCGTGAAGGAAGAGGTCGTCTACGTCAACAACCTCGGGGATATGGAGACCAGGCAGGCTTACGTCCCCGAGCTCCGTGCGTACCTCCAGAGGCACAGCAGCCAGCTCGACCCCGACTCTGTGTCCCGCATAGACACGAACCCGCTGCGCACCTTCGACTCCAAGCATGAGGGCACCCAGGCGGTACTGTCTGAGGCACCTAGGATCACCTCGTACCTGAGTTCCGACGCGTCGGCGCACTTCGCGGCCGTGCGTAAAGGACTCGAGGCGCTCGGCATCCCTTGCGAGATCGACGACAGGCTCGTGCGTGGCCTCGATTACTACACGATGACGGTCTTCGAGGCCAAGAGTGGCGCCCTTGGAGCCCAGGATACCGTCGGTGCCGGGGGCCGGTACAATGGTCTGATCTCCGACCTCGGGGGACCCGACCTCGGAGGAATCGGCTTCGGTTCAGGCGTCGAGCGGATGCT
>DASSCV010000181.1:0-3409 GCA_035697505.1 Rubrobacter sp. | reverse complement strand
AGGTCGTAGCAGGCGACGGCGAGGCCTGCGACCTGGGCGAGGAGCACTCTCTCCGACCCCCTTCGCCGCACGGCGCTGGAGCGGGAGGCGAGCATGGCCGCGATCAGGCCCCCTAGCGCCCCCACCCCGAAGAGGTCGCTGCCGAGGGCGTCGAGGAGTATTCCCCCGAAGAAGCCGAGCAACACGGCCTGGAGATCCCTAAGTGGAGGGACGGCGAAGACGATTGCGATCAGGGTCAACGCTGGTGAGAAGAAGCCGAAGGTCAGGTAAGGTACCACGACGGCGTCGAGCAGCGCTGCGATCGCAACGACGATCGCGGCGCGGATGACGGAGGCCTGCTCCACCGAGTGTCTCTACCCCTCCCTGCCGGCCCAGTCGACGATGACCCGCACCTCTTCGAGGTCCTGGGGGTTCATGGCCGGGTCGACTACTATCTTCTTGAACTGTTCTATATCCTGCGAGCTGACCGCCTCGACCTTACCTACGTACAGCCCAGGAGGAAACAAGAGCTCCTTGTCTCCGGCCCTCCCGCTAGTAACGACGAAGTCGCCCTCCTCGGCACGCGCCTTGAGGCTGACCAGGTCGACCCCGAAGTATCCTTCGAGGTTGGTTTCCAGAAGCCCCTGGCCATAGGAGACGTTCTCGGCCGTGACGGCAGGGCTAAGCTCACCGGAAGCCGGGTCGAACTCGGCGGGAGGGATGATCCTGACGCCCGCCGCGAACATCTGGTCCGTGATAAGCATGACCTGGGCTGTATGTTTGGAGACTTCCGTGGTGCGCCCGACCAGTGTGTTCTCGCCGATTACCACTGGCCTGTTGGGTTCGACGCCGTCCTCGGTGCCTACGTTGATGACTATCCTCTGGGTGAACTGATCCCCTACCGGCGCGACGACTTGCGCGAGCGGGCCGTACTCGTAGGCGGACCTCTGCCCCTTCAGGAGCTCGCGTAGGCGGGCGTTCTCGCGCTCAAGGCGGGACGCCTGGGCCGCGAGGGCCTGGGACTCTTGCAACTTGCGCTCCAGCCTCTGTTCCTCACTGTTGTCGAAGGCGCCCTGCACGCTCTCGTTCGCCCGTTGCAGCGGCTCGAAGAGGGTGGCAAAGACGCTTCGCGCCGGTTGCAATACCTCGGCCGCGCCGAGCTGGACTGTATGCAAGGGTCCGCAATCTTGCTCCCGGGTGCAGTCGCCCTCTTTCACGTAGACGGTGAAGAGCGCTACGCTGACTATACTGAGGATAAAGAGGGCCGCAAGACCGCTCGCGGCACTGGACTTGTTGCGGCCCACGTCGTGCTCTAGGCCGAGGAGAGGGCGCTGCGGTAGGAGTTGATCTCTTCGAGGGAGCGGCCACTGCCGATAGCCACGCACATCAGCGCGTCGTCAGCGACGTGCACGGGTATGCCCGTCTCACGCCTGAGGCGCTCGTCGAGGTGCCTCAAGAGCGCCCCGCCACCAGCGAGGATCATCCCCCTGTCCATTATGTCCGATGCTAGCTCGGGGGGCGTGCGGTCCAGGGTATCCCGCACGGCCGCGAGTACCGCGTCGACAGGAATGCTTATGGCCTCCCTGATCTCCTCGCTGGTTATGACGATGGTCTTGGGCAGCCCCGTGACGAGGTCCCTGCCCCTTATCTCGGCCGACTCCTCCTCTTCGAGCCTGAAAGCGCTGCCGAGCTCGATCTTGAGCTGTTCGGCCGTCTGGGTGCCGATGGCGAGCTTGTACTCTTTCTGTATGTAGGAGGAGATCGCATCGTCGATGTCGTCGCCGGCAATTCGGATGGAGGAATTGGTGACGATACTTCCTAGGGAGATGACGGCGACCTCGCTAGTCCCGCCGCCGACGTCTACGACCATCGACCCTTGGGCCTCGTTGACGGGCAGGCCCGTCCCTATGGCAGCAGCCAGCGGCTCCTCGATGGTGTACGCCTGGCGGGCCCCAGCCGACTCGGTCGCCTCTTTGACCGCCCTGAGCTCGACGCCCGTCACGCCAGAGGGTACGCATACGACGACCCGCGGCCCGATGAACGAGCGGAAGAACAGGCGCTGCGGCTCCACCTTGCGGATAAAGTAAGCGAGCATCTTCTCCGTGACCTCGAAGTCGGCGATCACACCGTCCTTCAGGGGCCTCATCGCGACTATGTTGCCCGGCGTGCGCCCGAGCATCCGCTTCGCCGCTGACCCGACGGCCACGACCTTATCCGTCTTGATGTCTATAGCGACCACCGAGGGCTCAGAGAGTACGATCCCCTGTCCCTTGACGAACACGATCGTGTTCGCGGTTCCAAGGTCTATCGCAATGTCTCGCCCGAACAGTCCTCCGAACATACGCGACCCATCCTCCGTATCGAACGACCCCGCGCCACCACTCAGGCGGCTAGAGGATTCCGTGCTCCTTCATACTAAAGTAACCGTCGCCCAGGATCACATGATCCAGGACCTCGATACCGATTATCTCGGCGGCCTCCTTGAGCCGCCTCGTGACCTCTCGGTCTTCCCGACTCGGTCCGACCTTGCCGCTAGGGTGGTTGTGGGCGAGCACTATACCCGCCGCGCTAGCCCGGATCGCCGGCTTGAATACCTCCCTGGGGTGAACCAGAGACGCCGAAAGCGTGCCAACCGAGATAGTCGGAAACTCTATTACCTCGTTCTTGGTGTTCAAGAGTACCGCGACGAAATTCTCCCGATCGAGATTAGCGATCCGACCCCTCAAAAGACCGTCAACGTCCTCGGGCGATGATATCACGGGGCGTCCCGGGTTGCGAACCCTTCCCAACCTCTTGCCGAACTCGACGGCGGCAAGGATCTTGCACGCCTTTGCTTCCCCGATTCCGTGCAATCCGAGTAAATCGTGAACAGAGACGCAAGACCGTTTTCACAAAAACTTTCGCCCTCATTCGCGTGTCCGTTCTCGTGCAATTTGCAAACGTCCTCGCTGAGGACGCCGCGTGCTTCCATGCGGCCATCGGCGTACACCTCGACTTTGAGCCGGAGCATCCCGTAGACTTGCCGGCGTTCCTCCGGCGTGAGGGCGTCGAGGGCCTCCGTCGTCATCTTGGCGTAGGATTCGAGAAGGGTGTCTCTGTCCCGCTCAAGCTCCTCTATGATCTCCTTCCGGCCACGGATTGCCGCCAGCTCCTCCTCCGCCATCATGCGGGTTTCCTCTAGTTCCGCTAGTGCCTCGTCCAGCTCCTCGTCGGTCATGTGGCCCTTCGCGGCAAAGCGTAGGTAGCTACGCCGCTCCTGCTCGACTTCGGCTAACTTCTCTAGCCACGAGGCAGCTTCTTGGTCCGGGTCCCCGCGCATACCGGCGCGCTCCTCCTCGATCATCTCATCAAGCCCCCTGCGCAGGCGCTCGGGGTGCTTGAGCAAGCCGGAGATCAGATGCCATACGGCGGCTTCCGCTTCCGCTGCCCG
>DASSCV010000180.1:0-5350 GCA_035697505.1 Rubrobacter sp. | reverse complement strand
TCGGCGTGCTCTCCGATGAGACGGCGGCCTCGCCGACCCTGAGCATTGGGACCGCCTCTTCGTGCATGACCGCTCCTTCCTATTCCGGTTGCCTGCCGGAGGGATTGTACGGGCGACGAGCCCCGCTCCCACCCTCGATCCGTCTTTCGCCGTGGGGCGTGAGGATCGCGGGGAGGTTTCTCGCTTCTGCCGTGCTTCGCTCAGGGCGGGCGTTGCGAGGTTATTGGCGAGGTCTGACACACGCGGGGGTCAAACGAAGCCCGCGCGGGGGAGTTTCTCGATGGTGGAGCGCTACTGGAGGTCTTGGACGTTTTCGGCGAGGACGGCATTCGGTCTTACCTCCTCGGATACGTGGAAGGCATCGTCGACATCATGGAGGACGAGTAGAGCCCATTCTCCGAAGAACAAGGACGAGCTGCTCCCATGGCGGGTTGCAGTACGGTTGCAGTAAACGGCCAAAAAGAGGAATCGAGGCTCCTCCATTGCTGCCGCGATTTACCTGCAAATCGCCACAAAACGAGAGTGGCGGGACCCGGATTCGAACCGGGGACACCATGATTTTCAGTCTCGGATAGAGTTTAGTGTCTTGTACCGTCAAGTATCAAAACGTCCTGCAAATGGGTACTTTTTGTGCACTTGAACGGCAAATGTCACTCGCCAAATACCGCCGTGTATTGTCCTGGTTGCTGCCAGCGTTGCTGCCAAGGATCCAGACAGCAGAGTCAGCGTAACATCGATCTCTTGTTTCAGCAGTTTGTTACAGTAAGTCGGAATCGACGAGCGGACTCGAACCGCTGACCTAACCTCTTTACGAGTCAGATTTGGACCCCACTACCTAAGCCCAAGAATCGCTTAGCTACAGGGAAAAGTGTTCGCAGCATGTCGCCGCGTCACGTCCGATCACGCTCAGGTTAGTGTACCGGTTAGTGTAAGCTGCCGCCCGAGGGCATTCAGCTCAGCTGCCTACGCCTGCAGCCGAGCCTCAGCTGCCCTTGCGATGGTCGTGGGGGTTCACGCCACGGTGTGAGCGAGGTTATATGACAAACACAGCCTCCGTTGCCCGAATGTGGTGTTCTCCCTGTCTACTCGCCCTCTCCAGGATGTGGGTGTATGTAGTATTCACTACCGTCTCTGTCCCTGAGGTGTAGAACCGCGTGACCTTCCGGGGATATGGTTAAGAACACGCGCGCACCTTCTCCTGCGGGTTCGCGCATGATCACGTAAGGGTTGCTGGTTGCTTGGTCCACCCCTATCGAGATGGCGGGGTGCGCTTCCCGATCCCCTACGTGCAAGCCTATCAGGCCACTCTCGTGTTCGACGGAGAGGACCGCGCGAACAACTCCATCGTCATCCACCAGCTCAAAGCGTCTTGCTCGGACCCGCTCGAAATACTCGTAAGGCCCTTCCGCCATAGGTCTCCCCTTTATCGGTGTGCGTGGCTATAGCTACCGAAGATCCCACCTCACCGAGGATGCTGAGATCTCCCAAGTTCGTCCAGCTTGTCTTGGCACTTCCCGACTCTCAGAAGGAGGGCGGTGCAGCTGGCTCTTCACCCACCAGAAAGTGCCACTTCCTCCACGTCTCTTCGGCGCTAGCGTCGAACGCTATCCTTCTTGCTCCAATGCTCTCAACCTCCAACCGCTGGCATCGGTAGACGCCCGGTGGCGCATCGCTCGGCACGATGGCCGAGAGGATGCCCCTGCTGAACTTCACACCCCCTGAGGGAGGTTCAGCCTCCTCAGGTCGTCCCCTGAGCGCCACCTCGAAGGGTTCGTGGCTCTCCTCGTGCTCGAAGACGGCGAAGACCTCTTTACGGTTCATCTCGTGTCGAAAGAAGCCTATCTCTACCCGCACCCGGTCGCCCGGCAGATGACCTACGCTCCTTTCATTGATCGGGACTCCTTCATCTTCTGCCATCCCCTGTAGACCCCTCTCGTCTTGCGCTTCCGGACACGTCATCTCCACAGACAGCGTGCTTGGTTTACTCAGCTGTCGTTCTGATCGAGGTTCTTCTCCTCGAGCCACTCCTGGTACTCGGCATGGTTCTTCTTGTAGCTAAGCCACTCCTCGTAGTCTCGGTGCCAAGGGTGGAGCACCTCTTCGCTAAGGTGGCGTCCCACTACTTCTCGCATCAATGCTGTGTGGTCGGATCCGCAGTTCGGGCAGATGGTGTGATGCTCGTCTGCATCCATCACCTGCCCGCAGTCGCACTCGATGAGCGCGTGGGCGGGTGTCCATACGTAGTCCTTGCCGTAAGGAGAAGCCTCTACCTGGTAGTGTCCCTCGATGCTCACCTTGACCTTGCTCATCCCAGCCACCTCCTTGCTAACAAGCGTCGGCCTTCTTTGCATCCTACCGCAACCCACCAGTCGAAGAGGAATACCGCCTAGATTAGGACTGTTCCTAACCTTCCCGCAGCAGTTCTAGAGTCAGCTCGGTGAAGAAGTAAACTGCATAGCTATGGCGTTGAGGTCCCTCGAACTTTAGACAGCGGCGGATTACGATCTCTCCATTGGATATCCGGTTTGTACACTAATCCCGATTGGGATCCATCCGAGTGGAGGTGGGCGTAATGTTGGAGAGAAACATCTAAGGACATCACTTCTAGGCTGTTCAGGGGAAAGCGGGCTGAGGTTTCGATACCCCGGCCCTTAAAGACGCCGCTCCTTTCAGGCGTAGTGATGATAACGGAAGTTCTTCTGGCGGTTGGCTTTCTTGTTCGCTGTCTTGAAGAAGGTACGGACTGGCCTCCAGCTCTTGGGTGAACGTCGACCGGTCCTCAGGTAAGTGTTGCGTGTGGTGGCCATGCTCGCCTCCTTTCGCGCCTCGCTACCTCTTACTTATTGATGGTAGCACTCAGCAGCCTTGGCGTCATGAACAAGGCGATGACCTTCTCGAAGCAGGAACACTCCGCCCCCGCGTCTCGCTGAGAGCACCTCGTTGAGTGTATCGCGCCGAGATCGACCAGCGAGATGTGTTATCCACAGGCTTCAAGGCATCAGGGGCTACTCTCATTCTTAGCCCTTGTCTACGATGATGGGTCTGAGCCGCGCCACCTGCTTGCTGATGCCCGCCCATGAATGACCTCAACCACATCGGCCACGTCCTTCTACGCTTCGCCTATCTCCTCATCCACCGCGCCTCTGTTTGCCGTTCATCGCTATGGGTTTCTTCAATCCTCCGATCTGCCATGCGGGTAGACGAGCACGGGTCCCCTTGCAGCTCTCAGGACCTTGGTGGAGGTACTGCCCAGCCTCATACGTCCAAACGACCCAAGGCCACGGCTCCCAACGGCAATGAGCACCGGCTTTTCGTCGCCTTCGCGTGCCTCCTCTAGCAGAACGTAAGCCGCGTCCCCGACTGCGATCTTTGGCTGTGGATGACTCCCCAAGACCCGCTCTAGCTCGTGCGCCCGCCTCTGTAGAGCCCTTTCTGCCCGCCGTAAAGCGTCGTCAGCCGCGCGGGGATCTAATGCCCGTACCTGCGCATCGATCTCCGGCATCTCGAAGTAGGCGTGCACGATCACCCCACGCGCCCCGAACAGCCCCCCGATCCGGGCCGCCAACTCCCCGGCTTGTTTTGCTACCGCTGAACTATCGTCACCTATGATCACCCACTCTGGAGGCCATGCCTCATCTCCTCCACGCACCACCAGGACGGGCTCACGCGCGTGGTGTACAACGCCCTCGCACACGCTCCCTAGGAGAAGCCGTCCGACCGGGCCCAATCCCCTACTGCCCATGACTATGAGGCCAGCCCCTATTTCCTCTGAGAGTTCGAGGATTTCCTCGACTGGCCGACCCTCCCTCAAATGTGAGTTCGCGACGCTGACGCCCAAGCTCTCTGTCGCTTCGACTTGCCCTTCGAGCCGTGCGCGAGCGTCTCGTTCTGCTTGGCTCCTAAGGTACGCCTCCAGCCGGGGCCCCGCCCCTACCTGCCAGGCGTGGATGAGGTGAAGCTCCGCCCCGGTCGCCTTCGAGAGATCAGCACTCGCCCTCGCTGCAAGTGCGGCGTCAGCCGACCCGTCGGTAGCAAGAAGGATCGTAGTAGGAAACTCTTCTCTCATGGTCTTACGGCGTCCTTTCCCCTGAGTCGCGCACCACCGAATCCGAGACGCTGCCCATAAGCGCCCGCCGGATGCCCCCAAGGCCCCTGCTGCCCAAGACGATCAGGTCGGTGTCCTTCTCCTCGGCCAAGACGACTATCTCCTCGTCCACCGCTCCCATCCTGAGGTAGCTCTTAGCGACGCTCGCCCCCACCTCCTCAACCTTCTGTTTCTGCTCTTCCAGTACCTTCTGGGCTTCTTGGCGGGTTCGCTCTAACTCCTCCGTACGGCCAACGTCGTAGTAGGCCTCGTACGCGTATGGATACTCGGCAGCGACGCTCACAACGTGCAGCTCAGAGTTGGTGCTCTGAGCAAGGTCAGCCGCAATCTGTGCCGCCAGGGAGGCCTCTTCGGAGCCGTCAGTAGCCAAGAGCATCTTGGCAGGGAAAACTACTAGTTTCCAGCGTACCACCATTACAGGACAATGAGCGTGCCTGACCACCGAGTCGGAGACGCTTCCCATGGCGAGCCTTCTTATCCTCCTTCTACCCCGACTGCCCATGACTACGAGTCCTGCTCCTATCTCCTGGGCTAAGCTCACCACCTCCTGGGATGCTGTTCCTATCCTGAGGTGGTTTTGGTCAACCGTGCCACCCAAGTTCTTTATCCTCTTTACCTGCTTGTCGAGAACCGCTTGGGCGAGCTGCCGGGAGTGCTCGGCCAGCGGCCAGTACGCTTCGAAATGAGGGTACTCCTCCGCAGCGGTCACCACGTGTAGCTCCGACCCGCTCACCATGGCTAGCCCCACAGCGGTGGTGGCGGCGAGTTCTGCATCCCTAGAGCCGTCGGTAGCGAAAAGGATCTTGGTCGAGAAGATACTCATCTGGTCGTCCTCTCCCTTGAGTCTCGATCGACAATTACATGATGCCAAGCAGCGTAGTTGGATGCACCTCTCTTGATTTAACTTCCCAGCGCACGCCTTCTGGCGGCTCTTGGTTGAACGGAGCCACGCTACGGTTGCAGTCCCGCCTTAGACTGCTACTCAGACTGTGGCAACTGAGGCATCCAACGCTAAGAGACAAGACCGCCGGGGCACGGAGGCTGCTATCCCTGAGAGGACCGAGTGAGCTTCTCGGAGCGACCACCCGGCACGTAGCTGTCCATGTAGTCGTGGGGGCTGACGGCACGGTTGCGGCGCGCAGCAAGCTTGTCGGCGGCCAGGCGAGCCTGACCCGCGACAGCCGCCCTCGGGTTGGTCGTTGGGGATCGCCCACCTGTGCGCTGGATTCTGTGGAATGGCGGATG
>DASSCV010000179.1:0-25512 GCA_035697505.1 Rubrobacter sp. | reverse complement strand
AGCTTATCATGGAGCCCAGCGTCTCGGCAGCGGGGTTCGGGCGGCGAGGCAAGCCGGACTTCTGGATCGCCCGGGGCGATCCGGGCCACGCCGTCCACGTCGCGTTCACCGCAGACGACCGCGCCACCGTCGAGGCCTTTTACGAGGCGGCCATCGCGGCGGGCGGGCGCGACAACGGCGGTCCCGGGCTCCGCCCCCAGTACCATCCGAGCTACTACGGCGCCTTCGTTTTCGATCCCGATAGCAACAACATCGAAGCTGTGTGCCACTGGCCGGAGTCTTAAGCCCGGGGATCCATACGACGGCGCGGCCACGCATCGTGTCACCCCACAGGAGGAGGGACCAGCGTTGAATTCACGTACCGACTTAGCTATAGAAACGTCCGACCTCGTCAAGGCCTTCGGCGACACGCGGGCCGTCGACAGCGTGGACCTCGCCGTGCCCACTGGCGTCGTGTACGGCCTACTGGGACCGAACGGCGCGGGCAAGACCACGGTCATCCGGATGCTCGCCACCTTGCTGCGGCCCGACTCCGGCGCGGCGCGGGTGCTTGGCCACGACGTCGTAGAAGAGGCAGACGCGGTGCGCGCTCGGGTGAGCCTCACCGGGCAATTCGCCTCCGTCGACGAGGACCTCACCGGACAGGAGAACCTCGTCCTGATCGCCCGGCTGCTAGGCTACTCGCGGAGGCAGGCGAAGGCAAGGGCTGGCGAGCTGCTCGACGCCTTCGGCCTGGCCGAGGCGGCAGCCCGGCAGGTGAATAAGTACTCGGGCGGCATGCGGCGCAGGCTCGACATCGCAGCTTCCATCGTCGTGACGCCCGACCTGATGTTCCTCGACGAGCCGACCACCGGCCTAGACCCGAGGAGCCGCAACCAGGTCTGGGAGATCGTCCGGGCCCTGGTCGCGGGCGGCACGACGGTACTCTTGACCACCCAGTACCTCGACGAGGCCGACCGGCTCGCCGACCGGATCGCCGTCCTAGACCGGGGGAGGGTCATCGCCGAGGGCACACCCAGCGAGCTCAAGGCCTCTGTCGGCTCGGGCGCCCTACACGTCCGGCTGGGCGACCCAGGGGCCCGTCCCGACGCCGAGCAGGTTCTCTCGCAGGCTCTCGGCGCGCCCGTGCGCCTCGAGTCCGACCCGGCGGCGCTCTCGGCCCGGGTCTCAGACCCCGAACGCGTTGCGTACGCGCTCGCGCAGCTCTCCCGCTCCGGCGTCGCCCTCACCGACTTCGCGCTGGGGCAGCCGAGCCTCGACGAGGTGTTCCTGGCACTCACCGGCCATCCAGCCGAGGACGACAATGAGGAGGATGCCGCATGACGACCCCTGCCACATCGGTCCAGCCCACCCGCGAGGAAGCGCTGCGCTCGGCACTTTCGTCCCGCGCACGCCCGCCACGCCCGAACGCGTTATCCGCGTCGCTCACGTTCGGGTGGCGTGCTCTGCTGAAGATAAAGCACGTCCCCGAGCAGCTCTTCGACGTGACCGCGTTCCCGATCATGTTCACCCTGATGTTCACGTACCTGTTCGGCGGCGCCCTAGCCGGCTCGACCGGCGAGTACCTGCAGTTCCTGCTGCCGGGCATACTGGTCCAGACTGTGGTGTTTATCACCATGTACACCGGGATGGGGCTGAACACGGACATCTCAAAAGGGGTCTTCGATCGCTTCCGGTCGCTGCCGATCTGGCGTCCGGCCACCCTGGTCGGGGCCCTGCTCGGCGATGCCGCGCGTTACGCGATGGCCTCGGCGATGGTCATCGTGCTGGGCCTCGTGCTGGGCTTTCGTCCGGCCGGCGGCGCGGTGGGCGTGCTGCTCTCCGTGGCGCTCGTTCTCGTGTTCTCGTTCGGCCTCTCGTGGATCTGGACCGCGCTCGGCCTGATCCTGCGAACGCCGAACTCGGTCATGATGGCGAGCTTCTTGATCTTGTTTCCCCTGACCTTCGCCAGCAACATCTTCGTGGACCCTGAGACCATGCCGTCGTGGCTGCAGGCTATCGTCGGCGCCAACCCCATAACCCACCTGGTGACGGCGGTGCGCGGTCTGATGCACGGTACGGTGACGGCGGGTGCGATCGGCTGGGTGCTCCTGGCATCCGGGGCGCTTGTCGCCGCGTTCGCGCCACTAACCATGTACCTGTACCGTAACAAGAAATAACGACCGTGAATGTCCTTGGGCAACGGGCGCTTAACCGCTAACCTATCACCAATTCCACTTCGGAGGCTGCTTCAGCCAAACTGGCGCGGAATCGCAGCACTAAGGGCTGGGTGTTTCGGGACTCACGTATCCCTCTCGACACCACCGTCGTCATCCAGGGCCCTCCTCATCCGCCAGAGTACTCGGCGACGACGTCCGCGTCCAACTCCAGGCCCAGTCCCGGCGCGTCGGGGATCGGGAGGAAGCCCTCGGCGTCGAGCTTCCAACCGTCGGCGGCGATGTCATCCACGTAGGCGGAGCCGGTGACGTACTCGACCAGGTCGGTCTTGGGCAAGGCGCTGGCGAGCTGCAAGTCGGCGGCGAGGCCGACTGCGGTGTTCCACCCGTGTGGGATCATGCGGGCGCCGTTCTCCTCGGCCATCCAGCCTATGCGCCGCTCCTCGCTTATTCCGCCCACCTTGGTGACATCCGGCTGCACGACGTCGAAGGCGCCGGCCCTGAGGTAAGGTTCGAAGGACTGCCTCCGGGTCAGGACCTCCCCGCCGGAGATTGGCACGGGCGCGGCGCGCCTCAGGGCCACCAAGTCGTCCAACGCGTCTGGCACAAGCGGCTCCTCGAACCAGGCGATACCGTACCCCGCCAGCATGCGAGAGGTCCTAAGCGCCCACTTGTATCCTCGGGGCCAGAATGCGTCGCTACCACCAGGGTCCACCGCCAGGATCACCTCGTCCCCGACTGCCTCCCTGGCGGCCTTCACGATCGCCTCGTCGAGCCTGTCGCTCACCCGACCGAACGGTCCCCAGCCCACCTTGAACGCCCGGAATCCTTGCTCCCTAAGCGAGACGAGGCGTTCCGAGAGGGGTCCCGGCTCCTGCATGAGCAAGGAGGCGTAGGGCATGATCCTCTCACGATACCTGCCCCCGAGCAGGCGCCCGACCGGCTGTCCGGTGACCTTCCCCAAGATGTCCCACAGGGCTATGTCCACCCCGCTTATCGCGTGGGTGATCGCCCCCCCGCGGCCTTGCCAGAAGGTGTTCTGGTGGAGCTTCTCCGAGACGCGCTCGGGCTCGAGGGCGTTCTCGCCCGTGTACAGCGGCTCCAACACCTCGAGGGCGGCACGCACCAGCGCCTCGCTCGTGAAGACGCTGCCGTAGCCGACGGGTCCCTCGTCGGTGTGAACAGTCACCAGGGTGTGCACGACATCGTCGGGTTTCAGATCCTCGCTCCAGCCGCCCTCCGGGGTCGCTCCCTTGAGGCCGACGGTGCTTACCTCCCTTATCCTCATGCGCGTGTCCGACCCTCCTTGCGTCGCTCGTCGCCCGGAAACGGGCACCTTCCGAGTCCGCGCGACTCAAGACGGCCAGTGCGTCCGAATCAACATACGACTTCGGATTACACAAACGCCCCCGACTCGCGCAACCACTAACTTCTCTACCATACCCTAGCGCTATCCGCTATCCGAGCGTGAGAGACAAGCACCGATTAGAGCGAGGAGCGCCAGCGACGAGAAGACGGTGCGCACCCCGTTCCAGAAGTTCCACGGGCCTTCGTAATCTGCCCTGATCTGCGCGAGAGCCGCACGGCCCACCTCACCCACGCGTGCAAGCTCCTCGTTCATCGGCACGTTCACCAAGATGTAGAGCACGGTGGCTAGTGCTATGAGCACGAAGCGGCGAGATCTCAATTGCGGGGCGTGGACCGCGAGCGCCGCGGTGGAGTTCCCTGCGTGCCCTCTTTACTGTATTGAGGGACTGCGCTACGTTGATCGACTAAGGGCAACAAATACCAGTGGAAGGAGAGTAATTTCAGCCTTCAGTCAGCGACTCAGATTTAAGTTCGTGTGGGTGGCAAGCAGCTCGTGGTTGCGTCTCTCCGCCGGCAGAACCGCCTATGCGCTCTCGCCGTCGGGTCCGGATGTGGCTGTGCACCTGGCCGCTATTATCAGGGTGCCATCGCGCGTTGCCTCCTCTGTGACACCCGCCCTCGATAGGCTGCATCAGTATTGCCCTCACCATCACTACTACCCGCCTGAGACCATGCACGTGACCGTGCGCAAACTGGGGCGCTTTCTTTCCGACGACCCTGATGTTGCTGCCCGTCTTGGCGACTTGTGCCGCGTCGTAGGCTCACAGCCCAGTTTCGACCTTACTATGTGGGGACTCAATCTCTCCCCAACCACCGTCTTCGCGCAGGTGTTTCCGCACGATCGGACTTTTCACTCGCTTCGCCGGCAACTCGGAGGGATGGCGGACCATAGCGTTTCCCAGTCGAGCAGCGAACGGCTCATCGACGTCGCGGCCCGCAACCTGGCGCACGCGAACATGGTTCGGTTCTCCGGTGGGATTACGACGGAGTTTGTTAGAGAGGTCTCTCGCTTTCGTCGGATTCACTTCGGGCGGTGGGTGGTACGGGAGGTAGAGCTCGTGCGGAGCGACAAGCTCTTGTCGCGAGAAGGATCGCACGTCATAGAGCGGATACCGCTGGCAAAGTCCTAGAGCGCAACTCGCCTCCACGCTGATGTTCCAGGCCAGGTGGAACCCGACGAACCCCCCAATTCAGGGCATTTTGTCGCAATGGAACCTTGGCTCGGATCATCTCGAGCCTCCTGTCCAGATAACTGCTCACAGGGGAAAGGTGTAGTGCTCTCCGTCCTTGATCTCCCGGGACTCATCACCGATGCTGACCTCGATGGTCCGGCCGAGGCCGTCGGTGTGTACAGCAACCATCAGGCTGTCCTCTTTGAGCGCGATCTCGACTTGCGTCTTGCGGAACCGCAGGGGAAACGAGAGGCCATCCAGCCTCTCATTCGGCTTCGGGCTGAAGCAGAGCACCCCGTCCTGGATCTCGGCTCCCACGTAGCCCCGTTGGATCAGATCCAACGCCCCGGCCATCACCCCCATGTGGATGCCTTCTTTTGTGGTGCCGCCCTGAATATCGCTGACGTCGCTCTCCAGCGCGGTTGTGAACTTATCCCACGAGC
Organism: Rubrobacter sp.; assembly: GCA_035697505.1. GTDB lineage: Bacteria > Actinomycetota > Rubrobacteria > Rubrobacterales > Rubrobacteraceae > Rubrobacter_D. The sequence continues at coordinate 20,373 of DASSCV010000179.1, read as the reverse complement.
TCTTCGGGTCCAAATCGGCCAGGATGGCAGCGTGCACGACGAAGCTCAACGTCGAGCCGTGCGTGGTCCGGGGCTCGTAGTAGGCGATGTTCTTACGGGCAGTGTCGGGCGTGTACTCGTAGCCAAGTCGGTCGAAGATCCGACGTAGCTCCTCTTCGGCGAACATGAAGAACAGCATCAGGGCGTCGGCCTGCTTACTGAGCTTGTAGCGGTCGGGCGTATCCCCCTCGGCCCTCAAGATCCTATCGAGTCTCTGGATGTTGCCGTACTTGGCGCGATAGAACTCCCAGTCTAGCTCCTCCAACTCCTCGTATCCCTCGAACTGGCTAATAATGCCGTTGTCGTGGAACGGCACGAACATTCTATGGTTCATGTCCCTCCACATCTGGACTTCGGTTTCAGCGAGGCCGATCTTGGCGCACAGCGACCGGCGCGCCCGCTCAGGGAGACGCTCAATCACCTCCAGGGCCATCTCGCAGATCCAGGCGACCATGACGTTGGTATAGGCGTTGTTACTTAAGCCTTCCTCCTCCGAGTCAGGGTACTTCTCATGGAACTCGTCTGGACCCATGACGCCATGGATCTCGTACCGCCCGCGATGCGGGTTAAACCTGGCGATTGATGACCAGAAGCGGGCGATCTCTAGCATCATCTCGGCACCGTAGCCGAGCAGGAATTCGTAGTCCTCGGTCGCTTGGTAGTACCGCCAAATGTTGTAGAAGATGGCCGCATTAACGTGCCTCTGGTTGTGGCTGAGATCCCGATCCCAGCGTCCAGAGCGCGGGTTAAGGTGGACGACCTGGGTCTCCTCCTTGCCGTCGCTACCGCTCTGCCAGGGGTACATCGCCCCCCTGTAACCGACTTCTTTCGCCGCAGCGCGGGCCTCGTCGAGGCGCCGGTAGCGATACATCAAGAGCTCGCGCGTTATCTCGGGCAGCCGGAAGTCGAGGAACGGGTAAATGTAGAGTTCGTCCCAGAAGACATGGCCGCGGTAGGCTTCGCCGTTAAGGCCGCGGGCCGGCACCCCAGCGTCCAGGTCAGCCGTGTGCGGCGAGCAGACCTGCAGTACGTGGGAGATGTGCAGGCGAACCAGAAGCTGGACCCGGCTGTCCTTGGGTATGCGCACGTCGCATACGGACCAAAGCTCGTCCCAGGCCCGGGCGTGATGGTCAAAGGCTTCGGCGAACGGTTCGTAGCGGACGACGGCCTTTATGGCATTGGCCAGCGGCTCATTTATGGCGTGGTCGCGCGAGCTGTATAAGGCGACCATCTTCTCGACGCGCACAGGGCTATTCTCTTTGACATCAAAAGTTAGTGTCTCCTGGATGTAGTTGTCCGTCTGGTAGAGGTCACGATCTACACTCACTACCTCGTGCTCTCCGTAAACCCGGGTGCGCGCTGCCTCGGCGATGTATATGTGTGACTGGCGAGTCCGCGCCCGGAGGGCGATGACGTCGGGACCTATCGCGCGGGTGAGGTCCGGTTCCAGGTGCCTACCTTCGAGCTGCCGGTAGCGCGCGACGCCCCGATTCATAACCCTGTTGTCCAGCGCGGAAATCACCAAGACTTTGCCGGACCAGTTCTCCGGCGTGATTGTCCACTCGATCGCCCCCTGGTGCATGTCGGCTATGCTGACGAAGCGGCGACCGAGTAGGGTGGTCTCGCGGCCTGCCCGGTCACGGAACCGTATGGCGCGCACAACCGTCGCGTTCCGTACGTCCAGCTCGTGTCGGTAGGAGAGCATCTCGACGTTGTTGACGTTGACCAGCTCGTCTTCGATCTGAAGCTTGAGCACGAGCCAGTTGGGCAAATTCACCAGGTCCTCGTTCAATACAGGCCGGCCGGCCATGATAGTGGTCTCCCGATTGTAGCCGCCGTGCATGTAGGTGCCCGGGTAGTGGACGTCGTCGGCGTCGGCCCACTCGGCTGCGCCCCGCGAGCAGAAGTACCCGTTGCCGGTTGAGGTGATCGCCTCGCGAAGGCCTTCTTCATCGGGATCGAAGGAGTCGTAGGCGAACGTCCAATCCAACGCGGCGATCACGTTTTCCTTTCCCAACTTCTCCCCCTCCATATCCATCAGCGTGCGAGCGTGTCCAAGAACTGTCTCACTTCCTCCGTCGAGTGGAGTATGTAGCCGGCGGCGGTGGTTCGTCCGGCGACCTCCGGATCGTCGGGCGAGCCGACGAAGATGCCTACCCCGCGCTCCGCGAGGGTCTCGAAGGCGTCCTCGTCGGTGACGTCGTCGCCCAGGTAGAGGGGCACCACGTCGTCGCGGTCGAGATCCAGGGTCTCGAGCAGATAGAGTATGGCTCTCCCCTTGTCCCATTCTATTTTGGGCTGAATCTCGTAGACCATCTTGCCGGGCGTAATTTTAAGCTCCTCAGGGTGCTCGGCAAGAATGGTATCGACGACCTTCCTCACTCTAGGACGCTCCTCGTCGGAGACCAGCCTGTAGTGCGCCGCAATCGAGATTCTCTTGAGCTCGACCAGGGCACCCTCGATGGGATCGAGCTCCTCGTGGAGCCGCCTCTTTACCCGGTCGAGCAACGCCTCGAACTCGGCGCCCTCCTCGCGCTCGACGGTGCCCTCCGGGCTCCAGATGTCGAAGCCGTGGCTGCCGGCGACGATCAGGTTGTCGAGGCCCATGAGCTCCTGCACCACCCGCCTGTCGCGCCCGCTGACCACGCACACCCGACACCGCCCGGCGAGTTCGCGGACGGTTTTGCGCATGCCGTGCGAGATGACGGCGTCTTCGGGCCGGTCCACGATGGGCGTCAGAGTGCCGTCATAGTCGAGGAATACAGCGGCGCTCCTCACATCCAGTAGCCGGGTCAGTTCGTCGCTGTGGGCCAGCGCGTGCGGCAGATCACTGATGTTCTTGGCCATTATCCGCTCCTTGTCTCATACTAGGCTAAGTTCTGCAAGGTCGCGCACAACGATGTCGGCGCCGTTCTGGCGAAGAACCTCCGGGTCGTCGCTCCGGGCTACGCCGATGACAAGACCGAAGCCGCCCGTCCGGCCCGCCTGTACTCCGGAGATGGCATCCTCTATCACGACGGCCTGCTCCGGGAGTGTCCCGAGCATACGGGTGGCTTCTTCATAGGTGTCGGAGGAGGGCTTGTCGGCGAGCTTCTTCGCCGCGGCAACGTTGCCGTCTACTCTAACCTCAAAGAGGTTCTGAAGACCGGCCGCCTGTAGCACTACGTCACAGTTCTTGCTGGAGGTGACCACAGCAACGCGCCTACCTCTAGTTCTTAGCTTTTCGATCAAGGCTACCGAAGACTCGAACACCTCCACGCCCCGCAATCTCAGGACCTCATTGAATAGCGCATTCTTACGGTTCCCTATCCCGCAAACTGTTTCCCTGCTCGGGGGATCGTTCGGATCTCCCCAAGCGACAATGATGCCGCGCGAGCGCAGGAAGCTGTCAACGCCTGCGTAGCGTGGCTTGCCGTCCACATACCAATAGTAGTCTGGATCTATCTCGAACGGTTCGCACGATTTTTCCTCACGCTCTGACACCTCCTTTAGGTACTCGTCGAACGTCGCCTTCCAGGCGGCGGCGTGTACACTAGCCGTGTCGGTGATAACCCCGTCGAGGTCGAATAGCCAGGCCTCGTACTCGTCAGGGGAAACCAAGTGCCTTTCCTGAGATATGCTCACTGGATCCTGCTTCCCCTCGCGTCGTTTGGTAAGGTGGTCGGTGCGGTTCTCGCTGCCAGGCACGTACGGCGGTTCATAGGGAGCATAGCTCTACACGGTCCTGGTTTGAACCGTGTCGGGGAGCTCCGCCACAAAACCTGCTGACAGGAGAGGGCGATCGGCGTGGTGTCACGCTCAGTTAGCGATCAAGAACTCTATAAAACTATCCCGGCGCGTCAGGTGCGATCGCGCATCTTCGGCCAGCCGACGCCCCAGCGGGGGGTTGGGTAGGACCCACGCTACCCTCTTGGGGAGTATGAACAGAAGCGACACCAGTTCTCCGGTGGAGAACTCCCTAACGTGCCATCTGTCGCTGAGGGCGAGAAATGCGAGGAACCTTCGGGCCGCTTCGGCGGAGGAGAACACCGGCAGCACCTCCTTGTCCAAATGGATGAAGGTATGGGGAAGCTCGAAGCCTGTAGTCTCCCGGCGAGCTATAACGTAGTGAACCAAGCCTGAACATCCGGAAGGAAGCCACGACGCCTCCCAATCTACTCCCTTCTCCACTACTCGATGACCCTCCACCTTAGCCAGTCGTGAGATACTCCGTCCGAAAGTATTCGTCTCACTCCTTCCGCGACTCGCGGTACTCCTCATCTCAGGAGTGCGTTCCTCCCTCCGACGCCCTCTCCTCCCTGACCAGGGCCGTGTGGTCGGCACCACAGTGGCAGACGGCTTCGGAGGCGGTCAGCACAAGCTTTCCCCACAGACACACTCCAACACGAGGCAACTCTGGGTATCACGAACGTAGGCCTCGCCATATGACATCTCCTACGCCTCCTAGTAACCCTCAGTACGCTCGATTCTTGTCGCCATCCAGCTATCCCCTTTCCCCAACAGATACGCTGGTCGACGTAGCATGTCACTATTGTGTCCACCCACCATACCTGTCACTTGGGAGCGTTGTCAACACCACATTCGGCCCTTCGAAGAACTGTTGCCACTTCTCGAAATACATAGCCTCGTGAACTTAGGAATTTGAGGAGTCACGGAACTTCGCTGCTTTGTAGTTAACGGAAAGCGCGGCAACTGAGCACGATCCGCAAGGTGGCGGCTGGCGTCGAGGCGCGGGTGCTCATCCCACCGTCTCCTGGACCCCGTTCCCTTGTCCTTTCTGTCACAACCCTACACTACAGCACTACCGTCTCCCAGGCGCTACGGCAACCGTTACGAAGTCGAGCGGTTAGGGACAGTTGCGGCGGGTGAGGGCTGGGACGATCATAGGTGTTGGACCGGGGCCATGCTGAACATCCAAGAACTCCGTAAAGCGGAAGTTGGACTTTTGAGAACGATTCACAGGCGAATATCAGGCTCTGTGACGTTGCAGTGTTCGGTCACCGTTTTCGGTCAGCAAGGCACGGAAGCGGAGACCTGGCGACTGGGTGTTTTGAGACTCACGCGTCCGCTAGCGCGCCACCCGCACCCTGCCCAAGCATTCCTGGTCGTTCCTACCCAGTGGAGCTTGTGGGGGTGGTCAGCGTGCTCGCGCTCGCGATGGCCGCGCGCAGGACCCGTCCGTCGGCGTCGAAGGCCGGATCGTAGGACGCCATCCCGGCCGCGGCGACGGTGAACCGCTCCCGAACCATGCCGAGCGCTGATTGGAGCTCCTCCGCGTTCGGCCCGCCTTCGGCGGCGAACTCGTTGGCCTTGCCGACCTTCTCGGCGTCGAGGACATCAAGGTCCACGTGCACGTAGACTCTACCCACCCTGGTACTTAGGTCATCCAGGACCGTACCTAGCGCCCGAAAACCCTGCTTCTCGATTAGATGCGCGTCGACGACGGCGATTTCCGAGGCGTCCAACCACTCTTGCTCTGCCCCATCCAACTCCCGGACCCACGCCATCACCACGTTTGCCTCGGGCACTGGTGCGAACTCGGGCACGCCCTTTGCCATCGCCTTCCAACAGCGCCCCACGGCGATGGCCAGGCCCATGCCGTCGATGAAGCCGGTCGTGGTCGTCTCCGGCGTGTTGAACTCCCCGTGGGCGTCGAACCAGACGATGCCCAGATCTTCTGGGCCGGCGCCCGCGATAGCCCCGATGGCGGCGGTGTTGCAGTTGCCGGAGAGCACCAGCGGGAACCCGCCCTCGGCGATGGCCTGGCGCACCCGGCCCGATACCAGCCCGTGCAGCTCGAAGGCGGTCGCCACCTCGGCCGTGGGCTCTATCTCGTGTCCCACGTTGGTGACGCTCGGCCTCTGGTCATCAGGTCGCACCGCTTCTCCGAGGCCGTTGTGAAGAAGGTGCTCCGGACCCGCGCCCATCCGCAGGCCTGGGTGCCCAGAGTCGTAGGGCACGGCGATGATTCGGACGTCTCGGTGATGTTCCACGCTGGTCTCCAGTTCTCCACGGTGCGGCTCATCTGTGCGACGACGATTGGATGCCGTTGATCGACGAGCTACCGCCCAGGATGCGGCCGCTCGGCCAGTGGATACAGCGATTGTCTGCATACCGCTGAGGGATCGTCGAGTCATCCCAGGCAAGTGGCCCCTTCCACAAGGTGGGGCAACGGCCGGGATGCGGATGTCGGGGGCGTCGTGGTCTGCTCAGGGCGCAGACGCCGTGTGCTGCAATATGGCGGGCACGACAACGTCCCAGAGAGCCCGAGGGGGCACCTCGTGGCCCACCCGCTCCAGGGCGAGCAGCCGGGCGTCAGGAATCTCCTTCGCCAGCGCAACCGCGTTGCCGTAGGGGTACATGGGGTCCTCGGTGCCGTGTATGACGAGCGTCGGGGCGCTCACCTCCCCGAGTCGCTCCCTCCAACGATCTCCCGAGTCGATGCCGGCATGGTTGGTGATGCTCGAGGCGAGGTTGGTCGTGCGATCGAAGACGCGGGCTGCGATCGAACGTATGGCCGCCTCGTCGAAGGGTCGAGAGCCCGCAAACGGACGCTCGCCTTCGACTATGTAGTCGATCACGGCGTCCCGATCTGACCAGTCGGGCTCAGAGGTCGCTTCCGCGAAGAAGGCTTGTAACTCCTCCGACATCTCGGGAAGGTCGGGATCGCCTGGCCCAGCGGTGGGGCTCGTCGAGATCAGGGTTAGCGATGCGACCCGATCGGGATGGTCTAGCGCCACGAGCTGGCCGATCCCCCCGCCCACCGACATGCCCACTAAATGGGCGCTCTCCAGGCCGGAGGCGTCGAGCAGGCCGACGGCGTCCTCTGCCAGGTCCCGTAGGGAGTAGGGCGCAGCCCCCGGCTCGTAGCTGATCGATCTGCCCGTGTCGCGGTGGTCGTAGCGGATGACGAACCGCGAGCCGGCCGCCAGACGCTCGCAGAACCCGTCCTCCCACCAGTCCATCGAAGATGCCCCTCCCATGATGAGGAGGATGGGTGGGTGGGCCCTATCGCCGAAAGTCTGGACGCAGAGGTCGACCCCGTTTGCCCGGATGATCCTCTCGTTGGGCTCCATAGGCCGAATCTCAGGACCCGGCGTGGGGGGCTGCTCTGGAGCCTGGGCGTTGTCACTGTTCGTCATGACGGGTCGCTCCTTAAAGGTTGCAGCATCGTCTACTCGGAGCATACGGCAATAGTCGTGAGATCCACTATCGATCCGAGTTAGACCCTCAGGACTGATGCCGCGGCCCTCAGGCGGGCGTTGGGCGGCCGCCCACTAGAGCCAGCGACGGACCGATGTCTTATAGGGCACGTACTCCGTGGGAAACCGCGCCTCGAGGTACCGCTCTTCTCGCGGGATGACCACAAACGACATGAGCGCAATGGCCGGGACGAGCGTGATCAGCAAGCCGAGGCTGTTGACCCACAACGCAAGTCCGAACTGGAGGAGCGAAAAGGCGAGGTAGATGGGGTTCCGGCTGAAGCGATACGGTCCCGTGCGGACGATGGTTGTCGCGGGACGGTTGCCCGGGACGGGAGTTCCAGCCGCCCGGAAGGTGCGAACTGCGGAGAGGAACAGAGCGACCGCTACGAGCGTGAGAAAAACGCCGACGGGCGCCCCAAGGGAAGGCGGCACAAAGTGAACCGGCCACAGTGCGTGGATCGCGAGGCCGAGTGCGATCGCGCTAAGGTAGACGAGCGGAGGACGCACGAGCCCGAGGTTGGCGACATCGGGCTCAGGAGTTCGCTGACCGTTGCTTCTCAGAGGATCATCCCCTACTTTCCTCTCAGCCCCTCCGCGAACTCCCTGGCCAGCATTACCGGGAGGGTCTCGGGCTGGGTTTGGTCGCCAGGCGGCGCGTCCACGAGCACGTACATGAGGCCAGAGCGTTCGAGCATGGAAACCAGCTCCGTGCGAGGAAGGAAGACCACCTCGTCGGGCTCCGAGCGATCGAACATGTCACTGACGAAGCCCTCCCCGAAGTGCTCTACGGCCTCTTCCCCGTCGGGCCAATCTACGAAGGTGCCGCCGAGGTCGAAGATCACCGCGCTCACCATGCGGGCAGTCTAGCGTGGACCCGAACCTCGGAGAAGCCCCTCAAAGCGAAATTCGCAGTATTTCTATTCCACGCACTCCGGTGCATAGGCCTCCGGGCAATGCGTCTGGCCCCCCCTGGTGGCATCATAGATGTTGCCATCGCGTGGGAGATGAACGCCAGGTGACATGAAGAAGAATGAGGAGGAAGCTGCCGTGTCATCTGAGCAAGAGAACAACAAGGCTCTGGCCCGCCACTTCTTGGAGGCAACGGCCAGGGTTGACCTGGACGCCATGGACGAGATGATGGCCCGCAGTTCGCCGACCGCAGCCTGATGCCCGGCCAACAGCCAGATCGCGAGGGAAGCCACACCCGGAGGCGTACCGCCGGGTCCTGTGCACCTTGGGCGACGAGGTCGAGGCGGTACTGCGTGTCGTCGGCGCCGGCCGGGAGGAGGGCTGCGTACCGGAACTCTGCGTCAGCCACGGCTGGCGAGGATATCGCCGCGGCCTGTCACATCCGGCTCGCGTCCGGTGTCTCCATGTTCAGAACCACCGACAAAGGAGGAAACATGACCAGCACCACCCGGATCCCGCCGGCCGAGATCACCGGCATCAAGGGGGCGCTGATGAAGCGAATGGCCACAAAGATGATGGGACAGGTGCCGACGCCGCTCGGAGTGTACTGGCACAACCCCAAGGTGCTGAAGGCCAGCTTCGCGATCGGCAACAAGGTCCAGAAGTGGGACACGTGTGACGAGAACCTGAAGTCGTTTGCCCACATGGCCGTCGCGTCGCTGGTCGGTTGCACCTGGTGTCTCGACTTCAACTATTTCCAGGCGCACAACGAGAACCTCGACCTGCAGAAGGCGCGCGAGGTGCCGCGGTGGCGCGAGTCGGACGTGTTCACGCCGCTGGAGCGCGACGTGATGGCGTACGCCGAAGCGATGAGCCAGACGCCGCCGACGGTCACCGACGAGCTGGCGGCCCGGCTGCTGGAGCAGCTCGGCGCGGCGGCGCTGGTCGAGCTGACGGCGGTCATCTCGTTTGCCAACCTCACCACGAGGGGCAACGTGGCACTCGGCATCGAGTCGGACGGCTTCGCGGAGGCGTGCGACCTGAAGCCGCTGGCCGTGCCGACCGCACGGCCTGGAGTAGCGTCCGCTTCATGAGAGACGACCCGTTTGTCACCCACCGCAGCCTGCTGTTCACCGTCGCCTACGAGATGCTCGGCTCGGCCGCCGACGCCGAGGACGTGGTCCAGGAGAGCTGGCTGCGGTGGGCCGACGTCGAGCACGCCGAGGTGCGCGACCCGCGAGCCTACCTGGTCCGGATCGTTACCCGGCAGGCGCTCAACCGGCTGCGGACGCTGGCGCGGCGGCGCGAGGAGTACGTCGGGGAGTGGCTGCCCGAGCCGCTGCCCACCTCTCCCGACGTGGCCGAGGACGTCGAGCTCGCCGAGAGCGTCTCGATCGCGATGCTGACCGTGCTGGAGACCCTCGCGCCCAACGAACGGGCGGTCTTCGTCCTGCGCGAGGTCTTCGATGTGCCCTACGCCGACATCGCTTTAGCACTCGACAAGACGCCGGGTGCGGTCCGGCAGATCGCTCACCGGGCCAGGGAGCACGTGGCTGCGCGTAGGCCGCGCATACAGGTCGATCGTGGGGAGCACCAGCAGGTGGTCGACCGGTTCCTGGCCGCGCTGGGGAGTGGTGATCTGCAGGTGCTGCTCGACGTGCTCGCACCCGAGGTGGTGCTGGTCGCCGACGGCGGCGGGGAGGTGGCCGCTTTCCGGCGTCCGGTGGTGGGCCGCGACCGAGTGGCGACCCTCCTCTCCCGCTTCCCGACGAGCGCGCCGGACGCGGTGGTGGGCACTGTGTGGCTGAACGGCGCGCCCGCCGTCCGGATCGATCTGGCCGGCGAGCTCGACACGGCGGTCAGCCTGGTGGTGGCGGACGGCCGGATCACCCGCATCTACGCGATGCGCAACCCGCACAAGCTCGCCCGGCTGGACGAAGAGGCCACGCTCAGCCGCTGATCGCCGTCGCTGCCGACCCGGCCGTTCCCACCAGCGTGCCTTCAATCCGCGTGTGGTTGCCGGGGTCCTTTGCTCATATCCAGCATACACAACGTCGTCCCGAACGGGTCCCGGACCACCGCGCATTTCCCGATCGGGATGTCGAAGGGTTCGGCAATCACCGTGCACCCATTCTGTCGGATGACTCGAACCGAACAAAGCACATCATCAACGAGGTAGTAAACGTCCAATTGTGATGGAATCTCCGAGTTGCAATGCAAGACGACCTCGGCGTCCGTTTCGGGAAACTCGAGACCTACCGATGTTTCGTCAAGACGTACGCTCATCCCTGAAGGTGGTTGCTATCTTCTCTGATGGCTTCTGTGGCACCCTACAGTAAGTTTGCCACAGGTGAGCGTGTCTACGGGCCGCCAGGCCCGAGGAGTGCACGGAGAAGAATCGGCTATCTGTTCGTCGCCACCGACTCCTACTCTTCGATTCGCGAATTGACTCTGGGAGAGATGCCCTCGCGCCCGATCCGTCCTGGTTTATGCAGGATCGCGGTTACGGACTTTCGAGGATGCTCCTTCCACGCCGTTAGGTGAAAGAGCTTCCGGTCTATGCGGCCGAAGCCTCCGGGTGGCATGATGGTCACGGTGTCGACACGTTGGAATAACGTAGGTTGGCAAGGAGGAACCTCTATGTCAGCAGAGAGGAACAAAGCCCTGGTCCGCCGCTTCCTGGAAGCGCATGCTAAGGGCGATCTAGACACCCTGGAGCAGATGCTCGCCCCCGACTTCGTCGACCACAACCTGATACCCGGCCAACAGCCCGGCCGCGAGGGCTACTTGCGGTTATTTGCCGAGTTTCATGCTGCCTACTCCCACGCCCGTTATGACATCGAGAAGCAGCTGGCCGAAGGGGACGAGGTGGTGACTACCTTCGCCGTAAGCGCCACCCATGACCGAGGCGAGTGGATGGGCTTGGTGCCCACCGGCAAAGAGTTCAAAGCGTTGCATATCCTTATCCACCGCATAGTGGGAGGCAAGATCGCTGAGGAGTGGAGCCAGGGGAGCGGTCTCGCAGAGCTTGCGCAGCAGCGTCTGGAGCAAGAGAGGATAGAGCGAGAGCGCATAGAGCAGGAGCTTAAGCTGGCCCGAAGCATCCAGCAAGCGTCGCTCCCCGAGAAGGTGCCTGACTTGGAGGGCTGGCAGATCACACCCTTCTACCAGCCAGCTAGAGAGGTGGGAGGAGACTTCTACGACTTCTTCGAGCTTCCTGAAGGACGCTTGGGCCTCGTCGTGGGAGACGCGACGGGCAAAGGAGTGCCTGCTGCCCTGGTGATGGCCAGCGCCCGCAGCATGCTCCGTGCCGTAGCCCAAGGCACTGAATACTCACCGGGAGATGTCTTGGGAAGGGTCAACGACGCCTTGGCCACCGACATCCCGCCCAACATGTTCATCACCTGCTTCTACGCCATCCTCGACCCCGAGAGCGGACGCCTCATCTACGCCAACGCCGGCCACGACCTGCCCTATGTGTGGCAAAGTGGCGAGGCAGAGGAACTTAGAGCCAGGGGAATGCCCCTTGGGCTAATGCCCGGCATGTCCTACGAGCAGAAGGAGATAGTGCTCGGAGGGGGCGATAGCGCCCTCTTCTACAGCGATGGCCTGGTAGAGGCCCACGACCCCCAAAGAGATATGTTCGGATTCCTCAGGCTGCGGGCGCTTGTTAGAGAGCATGGCAAGCAAGAGTCGCTGGAGGAAGCACTCCTGGAACAGCTCTACTCCTTCGTGGGGGAGGGCTGGGAGCAGGAGGACGACATAACCCTCCTCACTCTACGACGTGCTACAGCTCTAAGCTGAACGTAGGAGAACACACCCCTTCGATGATGCTTAGCAGAGGCTAGGTGGTCCGCGCCACAACCCTATGTGATCCGCAATTGGCTTTCGCGGCCGGTCCGAAGCGTGTAGGATGTCCACCCATGCAGTGGGGTGACGCAGGGGGTGACGTAGGGGGTGACGGGTTGGCAACCCGGCGTGTGACAATGCGGGAGGCGGCCGACTTGCTAGGCGTGAGCAAAGAGGCCATCCGCAAGCGTGTAGTAAGGGGTACGCTGCCCTCCGAGATGGGGGAGGACGGACGCAGGTACGTGTACCTCGAGGCGGGGCGTGACGTGGCTGCCGCAGAGGCGCCAACCCATGAGCACGATGTCAATGAGCGTGATGTGCTCATACCCGAGATGGTAGGGGAGTTGCACGACGAGCTTCACTACCTACGCGAGCAGCTCAACCTGGAACTAGAGCGCAGGAGCGCTGAGGCCAAGAGCTTTCAACAGACAATCAGGGCATTGACCAGCGCAAACGCCTCTCTCACCGAACGCCTCCGAGCGCTTGAGCCACCACAAGGGATGCCTTCAGTAAACCAAGATGTGGCCACAGATGGAGCGGGAGACGATTCGGATGAGGGTCCGCCGGACGCTGAGTGGTCAACCTTCGTGCTACCGAGCGTGGAGTGGTTAGCCTTCGTGGCACCAATCGGGCCAAGCGTGGCCGCCATCCTCTTCGAAGTTAGCCTTTGGGGGCCTGCGGTCGTGCAGCGATGGTTCTACGCTGCGGCCGCCTTTGCTCTGCTTCCTACCGTTTTTGGGCTCACATACGGGCGCTACCGTGAAAAGAGTTCCAGAATCAGGCGCGCTATACGAGAGCGCGAGATAGAGGCAGCGCGCCGTTCGCGAGCCGCTGCGATGCCGGTTGAAGTGCCACCAGACGAAGTTCGGGCGGCGATAATGAGTGGTTTTAAGGTAGCGATACTTACTGCCGGACTTTCGGCTGGCGGCGACTTCTTGGTCCGCTATCTATTTGACCTCCCTGATGTTATTTCTCCTCTCCTTGTGTTGGTGTCCATGGTTGGCGCTATTTTCGCAGCGATGCTGTGGATATCCTCTGCCCTGTTCGGCATAGAGTTGGAGCGGCAGAGAACGCGATGGCGAACTGGTGAACCAACAAGAAGGCTTAACTTCCCAACCATTCTCGGATTTGTCGGAGTTCTTATAACGGCCGTGGCTGGTCTAATTGTGGCAGTGTGGGCAGCACAGATAACCGGCGGCTGACCGCCATTGATACTCGTCGAAACTCGCTTGTAGTTCTTGGCGAGGAGGCACGTCACAAGGACCATCTTCTCGCCACGCTAGAGCGCATACCGCCGCAGCTAGAAGCGCCACCGCGAGACGAGCGAGAATCGCCCGAGTCGGCCAGGACGGGTCAGGTCGAGCCCGCAGCACGCCCCTCGGAGCCGCGACACACAGGAGGGCACAGAACGCCAGCTTTATGCTACTGACTTGCATTTCGACAGTATTACCCGGAAATCGCGTACCTTGACGCTGAGATACAACGATCAGTCTGAAGCTCAACTACAAGCTTATGTAGGCTTGCGAGGCGCCGTCAACGCGTGGTGTGATCTCATTTCTAAACCTTGGGTTAATGTTTAGTACTGATCCGCGTCCGCTTCAGCGTCGCCTACCCCGTGGGACATAGTACCGCAGCACCCCGAGAGCACATCCAGAGACATGGCATGCGGTCTGTCCTCGGTGGTCGGGAGATCGTGGCGGTGAAGGGGATGCTTCTCCCTAACAGATAACGCGAATCGACGCTCACCAATCGCCAGATGCTGCGAAGGCAGAAGGGTCAGAGGACATGCTCTCCACCCCTTTCGCCCATCGAGATCTATGAGCGTCAGCCCATGAGCTCGTCTACGTCGTGGTCGTATCGGTCGACAATGCTGTGGATGTCGCCGAGCCTCCCATTCCTGCGTGCCCACTCCCGATAGCCTATACGTCACTCGGTGAAGCTCGCCACCCTAACTACATCGACATACAGGCCGTAGCCGGCTACTGTTCCTGCCCGTCCTTCGAGGCCGTTTCGGGGCGCAGCCACAGTGAAACGTGGGCTGGCTGCATCGTCTCTCCTACCACCCCTACCAGGTCGTCGCTCAATGCGTCCAGATCTGTTTGGTTGCGCAGCTTTGCCGAGAAGGCTTCCAGGGTCTTCCTCGCATCATACTTCCTTCTATAGAAGCGGCGATCTATGAAGCCCTGTATGCGCCTTCTTAGGGGGATGAAAAGGGCCGCGATGATCAGCGTGGATGCCACTACCGCAAGCTGCGACCCTTCCCCAGTTAGCGCCCGGAAAGCGTACTGCAGGAGCACTACCCCACCTAGATACACACCGGCCAGTACCGCCGTCAGCGAACCGTAGACGAGGGTGCGGTTGATGATGATGTCTATCTGGTAGAGTCGGTAGCGCAAGATCGCTATGCCCATCGCAACAGGGCTGCTCACGACGCCAACCGTTGTGAGGACCAAGCCTACCCACCATACCCACGTTACGCTAACCGCCGGGTAGACGGTGTTCTTGAGGATGACCCCGCTTATTGCCACCGCGGTAGCGTAAGCGAACCACTTGATCTGCTGGCGCTCTATTCTCCCCGCGTGTCGCAGCCGCGCCAGCATCGAAGACGCCCCCACGACCACGAGCGCGTACATGAACGCCTCGATCTCCTTGGAGGCGTTCGGTAGTCCCTCGATCCCAAGCGGATTGATGAGGGTGCTAGACAGAATCAGACCAGGAGATAACGCCGTTAGGATCGCCGCCGGTAATAGCACGCTCGCCGTGAACCGGGCGAACCACCGCCAACGGGCACTGGGCAGCCTGCCGTTGGGGAAAAGCAGATCCAAGAACACAATGAGGCCGAGGCCGCCAACCCAGACCCAAGAAGTCAGCCAGGCAAACGCCCCACCTCCAGGGAGCGATCGGGACGGTGCAAGCAAGTCGTACGCAGCGTACTCGGCGCTGAAGTGGGATATCCCGAAAATGAGCCCAATCGCGCAGAACAGCCATCCTATAGGGCTTTCGGGCAGGCGGCTTGCGATGATGGCCCCGACCGTAGAGTAACCTACTGCGACCATCGATGTTTCTAGCCAGTAATAGTAGATGGGAGTATCGGAGCGGAGCAGCAAGACTATGAGGAGAACGGTTAGGGCCGTAAGCGCTAAGGACAGTGCACACGCAGACCACGCGAGCCAGGAGGGGATGCGTCCATTCATCGTGCTGCCTACTCGATCCTCTTTCCTCGCCCCTTACGTCACAACACCACTCTACCGTAAGATTACCTGCCAGGTGTTACGAAAACCGCTATGAGGCTCATTTTCTAAGCCGAGGAGAGTCGAATCCTCGACCATTCACCCATGACGGATATAAGCGATGTATGCTTGCTAGTGTGAGCGCGAAACCGAGCAGCACGACCGCTCCTCTCCACGACCCCCTAAGGGCACCTCTCTATGCGCTAATTCGCTTCAGCGAACGCCAGCCGCCAGGGTGAACGGGGTAGATGCTACACCCGCAGCAGGCTACCGCCGGCGCACGTAAAACAGCCCTATGGCCGAGCTGCTGATTATCAACGCCAGCACAGCCCCCACAGGCATGAACATGGAGAGGCCACCGGTGTTGGGTAGCACGCTGCTCTCGGGGATCGTGTGGCGAATCACGCCCTTCTTGGTCGGGGAGCTATCTCCGTTGCCTGCGTTCTTGTTGGCGTGGTCGTTATCGTCACCGTTGTTGTTCTTGTTGGCGCCGTTATCGTCGTTGCCCTTGTGCTCGCCTTTGTTGTGGTCGTTGCCTTTGTTCTTGTTGGCGCCATTGTCGTCGTTGTTCTTGTGCTCGCCCCTGTTGTTCTTGTGATTGCAGAACTTGTCCTTGACTACCTTGTCTCCGCGATGCTTGTCGTCCTTGGAGACCCACCTGTAGTCCTTATCGCCCTTGTTGTGGTCGTTGCCTTTGTTCTTGTTGGCGCCATTATCGTCGTTGTCTTTGTGCTCGCCCCTATTGTTGTCCTCGTCGTCCTTGTGCTCGTCGTTGTTATTGTCGTCGCTGTTCTTGTTGGCGTGGTCGTTATCGTCACCGTTGTTGTTCTTGTTGGCGCCGTTATCGTCGTTGTCCTCGTGCTCGCCTTTGTTGTGGTCGTTGCCTTTGTTCTTGTGAACGACACAGACCCTCTCTTGATCCCTACCGTCGCCCGTCGTGGTGGTATCCCCCCTGGTGGTCGTGCCTGTGGTATTCGCAGTCCCAGTGGTGTTCGTGCCTGTGGTCTGCTCGCACGCCCCCAGGGTGTCGCCGTGAGCGATGTGGGTGTCTTGTGCAGACACGTCAACCGTGATCGTCTCCCTGTCTTGGTGGCAGAAGGTAACATTCACTTGACTTCCGCCGCCGCCCGTCGTGGTGGTAGTGCCTGTAGTTCCCGTTGTCGTACCTGTGGTGGTTCCCCTCGGACGCGTAATGCCCGTGGTGGTGCCGGTGGTTCCTGTCGTGGTCGTGGTGCTCGTACCAGTGGTGGTGCCCGTCGTTCCCGTTGTCGTACCTGTAGTGGTTCCCGTCGTTCCCGTGGTTGCCTGCCCCCATGCAGGAAACGCGAACACCAAGAGAAAGGTGAGGGCTGCTAACATCGTTCGTAAGTACGGCATGGGTTTCCCCTGCTCGCTATCTATAACACCTATCCGTTGACAATAGCCTATCGGAGCAAACAATGCAATGACTTGGGCAAGCGTGATGTTGCCGCCTCTACTGCGGCAGCCAAGGGGATACGGACTTTCGACAACATCTCTACTACCACTCACCTAGATGAGTAAGTTGATGCCTAGTCTGACTGCCCACCCTTCTGAGCCGTCTCGCGTTTCAGCCACAGGGAGACGTGGGCTGGCTGCACCGTCTCCCTTACCACGCCCACCAGGTCGTCGCTCAATGCCTCTAGGTCCGTTTCGCTACGCAACTTGTCCGAGAAGGCTTCCAGGGTTTTTCTTGCATCGTACTTACTGCGGTAGAAGCGTCGGTCTATGAACGACTGAATACGACGCCTCAACGGAGTAAACAATGCCGCGATAAGCAAGGTGGAGGCGACGACTGCGAGGGTGGACTGCTGGCCTGTGAAGAGGACGAACGCTCTCTGCAAAACGACGATGCCGCTGAAGTAGAGGGCTATCAGCATGGCGGTCAGGGAGCCGTAGACCAGGGTGCGGTTTATGAGGGTGTCTATCTCGTAGAGACGGTAGCGCAGGATAGCTATGCCGATGGCGATAGGACCGCCCAAGCCGCCAATAGCCACCAGCAAATAACTAATCCACAAGCCCCACGATACTTCTCCCAGGGGAGAGAAGACGGTGTTCTTGAGCACATTGCCGCCAAACCATATTGCGGAGGCGTACAGTAGCCACTTAATCTGCAGACGCTCTATTCCTCCCGCCTTGCGCCTTCCTATCACCACGGAGGCCGCTGCGGCTAGCCCCAGAGCAAGTACGAGCGTCTGAACCGGCCGGTAGAGGTTTGGTAGTCCTTCAACCCCGAGTGGATTGGGGATGGCGACGTGTACATTATCAGAAGAGCCAAGGGCGTCGAGGGCGGCATCGGGTGAGATAGAAATCAAAATCGCTGCCATTAGAGTGAGGGCAGCACTTAGCCATGCAAGAGGTCGCCAGCGCTTGCTCGGCAGCCGTCCATTCGGGAATAGGAACAGCAGGAACTCGATGAGGCCGAAGGCGAGGATCCAGGCCCAGAGACTGACCCAGAGCATCGCATCACCCCCCGGGAGCGCCTCGGGGTGCGGAGCCCGTAGGGCGTAAATGGCATACTCGCCGCTGAAGTGTTGGACCGCTGCCAGAACGCCTATTGCAAAGCAGATCCAGCCTATGGGATGAGCGGGAAGACGGGAGGCGATGATGGCGCCGATTACGGTATAGCCTACTGCGATGATCGTAGATTCAAACCAGTAGAAGTAGATAGGGGCATCCAGGCTCAGGTTCAAGGCTATGAGGAGGAAGGTGAGCGCTGTTAGCCCTAAAGAGAGCGCGCACATAGCCCACGCCAGCCAAGCGGCAGTACGGGTGCTCATTCCACCTCCTGCTCGTCGGTGTTTGCTTGCCCCTACTGTCACAACCCCACTCTACATCACTACCGTCTCCCAAACGTTACGACAAACGTTACGAGCTTCGTTTTCTGAGCCGAGTAGAGACGAACTGACGAAGGTTCAGCTACTAGGAGGTTAAGCGATATATGCTTTTATCCCTGAAATTGACGGTGGATTTTTCGAGGCGGTGTCCACGCCTAGCAACGCAACCACCACTTTCTGCGGCCCACCCCCACCCCGCACCACGAAAGAACCGGAGCCCCGGCTGTGAGACTCCGGCTCGAAGTGGCTCACAAGCCGCGCTACCGTGGACGGTCCTTTAGCTTGGGGTAGAGGTAAACCACTCGTGCAGTGCCCTAGCATCGCTCGCAAGGCACCCACGCGCCACGCTGCATGTCGTACACACGCCCCTCAAAGCACCGCAGGCAGGTGCGCTTCTCGTAAGAACGAACGCGCTCTCGTGGTGGCCAGGTCACGCCAAGAGCTCGTCTACGTCGTGGTCGTATAGGTCGTCTACGCTGTGGATGTCGTAGAGCCTTCCGCTCCTTCGTGCCCACTCCCGATAACCTATCCGTCCCTCGGCGAAGCTCGCTACCCTACCACCATCGACCAACAACCCGTAGCTGAAGTCGAAGTCCTCTGCCTCTACCCGATGCTTACCGGCTGCTACGCCGTCAACGATGACCGAGGGTGAGAACCACCGCGACCTCCTCACGCGGCTCTCTACGGCGCACTGCGCTGGGGCTTTCTCGCGTTCCTGCAGTTTGCAGGTCTTTTAGGAGCGCGCCTGGAAGGATTCGAACCTCCGACTCGCGGTTTAGGAAACCGAACCTGGGTGTTTGCCGGGGTTAGGAATCCGCCTACCTAAGCCTATTTGCGATCGCCTTGGTTCACTGGAGTTAACCGAGTCTACTGTGAAACTACTGTAGAAATACTGTGGTAGGTTCGCGTAGCTGGGGAGTAGGCGGAATGATGACCCGACGTCTTGGCATCAACGTACAGAACCGCTTGAGTTGGCTTTTCGCGATCTGCTCACTGAGGATGGCGTTAGGCGAGGAGACTTCGTGAATGATCACTAAAGGAAGCGGGTGAAGCCCTGATCGACGGCTAGATTAGGAAGCGGGCACATTATCCGGCTCCCTGCATCTTTATGCAGTGCCGCTAGATGTTGCGGCTGATTGCTCGCGGGAAACGGGAAGAGGGTACGAGCCGAGCGGTTTTCGCCACTTTTATTCAACATCCCGGATATGAACTTCGTAGAATTCCACTTCCACGCACTTCGGTGAATAAGGGCAAGGAGAAGGGCCGAGGCTACTGAGAGTCCCGGCCCCTCCCTAGTTACTGCTTCAGATCGGGCATGATGGATCCGACGGTCCGTCAACGGGCTCGTTGCCAACGCCGACGCAGTCGTTGCCCTCGCCGCCGAAGAAGGTGCCGAAGTTGGTGTTGACAAGGTCGTCGCCCTCGCCGCCGTGGAAGGTGGCATCGTTGATGTTGACAAAGTCGTCGCCCTCGCCGCCGAAGGAGGTGCCGCCGAAGTTCTGGTTGACAAGGTCGTTGCCCTCGCCGCCGTAGAAGGTGCCACCATCGTTGAAGTCGAGATCGTCGATGCCCGCGCCGCCGAGGAAGATGTCACCCGCATCGAGCGTACTTATGACATCTCTACCACCGAAACCACAGAACACGTCGGGGCCATCGGTAGCCCTCTCGTCGAAAATGAGTTGATCGTCACCCTCGGTGCCGCCGATGAAGGTGAAGTCGGCGGGTTTGAAGCCGGGTTGTTCCACCGTCTTAGCCGCCTCCGCCAAGCACTTGGCATCGGCCGAACCGCCTATGGTGGGCGCAGCCTGGGCCACCCCCGAGAGGGCCATAGCAGCCGCAAGCAGCGCGACTAGGGTCGTCAACAACAGGATGCGCTTCATAAGCGTCCCCTTTCACTAAGGGCGGGATGATCAGCCCCGCCAGTTAGCTAACGAACCAAGTGTGAAGGGTTACAAAGCCTGGCGCAATTTCCGAGAACTCGAAACCCTGGAAGTCCAACTTCGGAGAATGCCCAAAAGGCGAAGTTCGCAGAATACCTATTCCACGCACCTCGGTGAATAAGGGCAGCTAACGCTTTGCTGGGAGCGCCAAAGCTCGCCTGCTGGCATCATACGGCTTCAAAGCTGTGAGCGCATCGAATAAGGGAGCGAGACCCGATGAGCATCTTTCCTACCAAGATCCTCCTGGCCACCGACGGCTCTGAGGAAGCGCAGCTGGCCTTCGCCTCGGCCGCCGACTTGTCCAAGAAAACAGGCTCGGAGCTGCACGTCGTCTATGTGGGGCACA
>DASSCV010000178.1:0-3906 GCA_035697505.1 Rubrobacter sp. | reverse complement strand
TCATAGACCCGCGTGAGACGCGGCCGTACCTGATAAAAGCCCTCCAGATGATCCGCACCAAACGCCCTGACAGGCCGCCCCGCAAGCACGGAAACATCCCACTTTGAAGATCGAACCCCCTCCAACCGAGGAGGAGGCCGCTGCTATAGTGGCCGCGCTGGAGACGCTCTCTGATGAAGGGCAACAAGATACCGCCATCTTGAAGCGCAGCCGGTGGCGGCTCGCCGGCCTTCTCGGGCACCCACTAGAGCCTGGGATAGAGCTAGATGGCTCCCTGTGGTCTTACTCCAGGTGGGAGGGCTAGCTCCGATGTTCGACAGGGTGCTGATCGCCAATCGGGGTGAGATCTCCGTCCGCATCGTTCGCGCGCTGCGCGAGATGGGGGTATCTAGCGTCGCCGTCTACTCGGACCCCGATAGGGAAGCCCTGCACGCCAGGCTCGCTGACGAGGCCTACCACGTCGGCCCGGCGCCTGCGGCGGAGAGCTACCTGAACGTGGAGAGGCTGATCGAGGTCGCAAGAAAGAGCGGGGCCCAGGCGGTACATCCAGGATACGGCTTCCTGGCCGAGAGCGCGGCTTTCGCGCGGGCGGTCGAAGGGGCCGGGTTCGCCTGGATCGGTCCTCATCCGGGGGCCATAGAGGCGATGGGGAGCAAGGTGGAGAGCCGAAGGATCATGGCGAAGGCCGGTGTCCCGATGGTGCCTGGCACGCAAGGCTCTATCGGCTCCGCGAAGCAGGTCAGACTCTTCGGTGAGGAGCACGGCTTCCCTGTGGCCGTGAAGGCCTCCTCGGGGGGCGGCGGCAAGGGCTTCGCTGTGGCCGGCGACGCCTCAGAGGCAGGGAGCGCATTCGAGCGGGCGAGCAGGGAGGGCGAGGCTTACTTCGGTGACGGTTCGGTCTACGTCGAGAAATACCTCTCCGCTCCCCGCCACGTCGAGATACAGGTCGTGCGGGACAGGCACGGGAACGCGGTCCACCTGGGCGAGAGGGACTGCTCGATCCAACGCCGACACCAGAAGCTTATCGAAGAGTGCCCCTCCCCGGCTATCGATCCGGCGATGCGCGAGGCGATGGGCGGGGCCGCCCTCGCCGCCGCCGAAGCCGTCGCCTACGACAACGTCGGCACCGTCGAGTTTCTGGTCGAAGAGGGGGAAACCGGCGACGAGTTCTACTTTCTGGAGATGAACACCCGCGTCCAGGTCGAGCACCCCGTGACCGAAGAGGTGACGGGGATAGATATCGTGAAGACCGGCATCCGAATAGCCGCCGGGGAGGAACTCCCCTTCTCGCAGCGAGACATCTCCTGGCGTGGCCACTCCATCGAGGTGCGCCTGAACGCCGAGGACGCGTCGAACGACTTCGCCCCGAGTCCTGGCGTCGTTACGGCTTACGAGGAACCAGGCGGTCCTGGAGTAAGAGTAGACTCCTCGCTGCGCGGTCCAGGCGTCGTGGTTGAGTCCTATGACCCCCTGTTCGCAAAGCTCATCGTCAGCGGCGCCGACAGAGAGGAAGCCCTGGCGCGTCTGGGGCGGGCGCTCGCAGAGTTCAGGGTGGAGGGTATCTACACGACGTTGCCCTTCTACCGCGCTATCCTCGACGACGATGCTTTCGTCTCCGGCAACTACACGACGGGCTTTATAGCCGAGCGGATGCAACGGCTAGAGATACAGCCTGCTACCGCAGTCGAAGCGGGGGAAGCCTCTGAGAAGCGCGCACGTCAGGTCATGGTCGAAGTGAACGGGAAGCTCTTTAGGGTGAAGGTGCTCGGGGATGAGGGTGCGACCGGCGGGCCTCCGCGGCGTAGGCGAGGCGAGACGCGTCGGGCTTCGACGAGCGAGGGTGCTGTCCGCGCACCGATGCAGGGCACCATCGTCAAGGTGCTCGTGAAGGAGGGGCAGGAGGTCGCTGCAGACGAGCCCGTGTGCATCCTCGAGGCCATGAAGATGGAGAGCGAGGTCCGCTCCCAGAAGGCTGGCACTGTCTCCGAGGTCCGCGTCGAAGCAGGGCAGACCGTGAGATCGGGGGAAACCCTGATCTCCGTAGAGTAGGGCGTCTTTTGGCCGAGCACGTTGCGGAGTACGAGTGGCGTGGCGAGGGCGAGGAGGCCGAGATCTTCCTCTACGCCCCCGGCGACTCGGACTTCGAACGCACCCTGCCCGCCGCCAGACTCCCCGGAGTGGAGAGCCCCGTCTACGCCGCGGCCTCGCCCGAAGGTCTGGGATGGGCCGCAGCCTCAGCCACGCACGCGGCCCCCGACCTCCTCTCCGCCCCACTGCGTGGCCTGCTCCTCGTCGCCGGTACCAGGTCCGAGAACCTCAGCGTGCCGTCGCAGGAGCTTATGCAAAGAGTTCTGCGGGAACTCCCCGAGGCAGGCGCACGCCTGCCATCCCTGAACGAGTCAGGGGCGGGCAGACTCTGCGAGTCGGGGGCGCGAGCCGCGGCGGAGGATGGCCTCATCGAAGAAGAGGACCTGCCGCTTCTGGATGCGCGCCCTGGGGACGCCGACGCCATCGGCCGCCGGGCGCTCGCCGCCGCTCCGCGCGAATGGGAGGGTGGGGTGGAACCGGATCTCAGGTTGGTAACGGAGGTCCTCGACACCGAACGTGCGGAGAGTGTGGGACTGGAGGAGGGAGCCCTCGCCCTCGTCGTCAAGGTCGGCGCAGGAGACCTCGGCAGGCTCGCGCTAGAGACTCACAGGGAGCGCATTCTGAGCCGGCTTCGGTCGGGAGACTTCGGCGCTGCACCCGAACTGCCGGCAGCCCCTGCCGAAAGCGGTGAGGCCGATGACCTCATCGCGGCGCTATATGCCGCGGCCAACTTCGCCGACGCCCGCGCCGCAAGGGCTCTGTGGATGCTGAGGCGGGTGCTGGGCGGTGCGGCGGGAGGGCTAGACATCCGTGCCGCCTGGAGGACCGGTGGCATCGAGGCGCGGGAAGGGCGGGTGGTGCATCGAAGGGGGCTCGCCTGGGCCGAGAGTGGGCATGCGCTCGTCTGCGGAAGCTACGCGGCAGCCGGAACGGGTAATATGTGGGCGAGTGCGCCGCCGTTCGGGGTTCCGGAGGAGGAAGGCCGATGGCCGTGGGAAGAGGCTGGGCTGTTGGAGCGTCTGGCGATGTTGGATCCCCCGGAGGGCTGAGGTTGGACCTGTTGATGGTAAGGGACCGGAACACGGGCCGGTTCATCTATACGGAGAGGCTGGAGCGCAGATCCGCCGAGACGTCCTGGGAGTTCGTCCGGCGTAGCGTCAGGAGGGAGGCCCGTATCCGGGCGCGCTTCGACGGGGACGCGATGGAGGTCATCGTCGGTTGGGACGTCGACTCGGTCGAAGCGTTCCTGCGCGCGTACCCCGAGTACCGCGCAGACGGAGACTCCGACGGAGCGTCCGGAAGACGGGAGCAAGAGGGGCGAATGGAGGGAGATGCCGTTGACCAGTGAGGTTCTGGACAAGGTCTCCGAGCTGATAACTACCGCCCCGGTGACAACCCCTGAAACCTGACACCTGAAGTAGCGGCCCGAAGAGCCGCTACTTGAAATCCTCGGGGGAGACCTGGTTCATCCAATCCTTGAACTTGTCGACGACCTCGTCCTCGGGGGTATCTTCCATCGCCTCCTCGAAGACAACGCCGGCCTCCTCTATTACCTCGTCAGAGGCGAAGATCTCGGCCCCCGAGCGGATGGCGAGGGCTATGGCGTCAGAAGGCCTGGAGTCGACCTCCACCGTCTTGCCCTCTATCTCGAGCCTTATGGTGGCGAAGAAGGTAGAGTCTCTTAGCTCGGTCACCGTAATCCTCTCCATCGAGCCGCCTAGCTCGTTGACGAGGCTGAGGGCGAGGTCGTGCGTCAGAGGCCTGACGAACTCCTGGTTCTGAAGCTTGAACAGGATAGAGCGGGCCTCAGCCTGGCCG
>DASSCV010000177.1:0-4253 GCA_035697505.1 Rubrobacter sp. | reverse complement strand
GAGTGACGCTCTTATAGTCAAGTCCTACGCGAAGTTTGCTCCCAAGACGGGTTCCGTGATCCCGCTCTGCGGTCGCTCCGCGGCAGACGAAAGCAACACGCGGTAGACCTCTCGGGCGATGTACCGTTTAAGGCACCTCATGATCTCCCACTTGCTCTTCCCCTCGGCGGTGCGCCTGGCGACGTAGCGGCGGGTGCGCTCGTCGCTGCCCATGCGCACCACGCAGATCATGTGAAGCGCCCGGTTGGCGTCCCGGTTGCCGCCGCGATTGAGTCGATGTCGCACGACCTTCCCGGAGGAGGCCTCTACGGGAGACACCCCGCAAAGGCTGGCGAAGGAGGCCTCGCTGTTGAGGCGCTCCGGATTGTCTCCGGCCAGGACGAGCAGGGTGGCGGCGTGGTGCGTGCCGATGGCCTGTAGGGAGGTAAGCCCCGGTGCAGCCTCCGCTACCAGTCTGTGCAAATGTGCGTCCAACTCGGCTATCTCCTCCGAGAGGACCTGGTAACGCCGGGCTACGGAGCGCATGGCGAACCTGGTGGCCGCCTCTACGTCTTCGGGATCATTGCCGGGGCGGAAGCGGGCGGCCGTGGCAACGAGCTCTTTGGTCGAGAGCCCGCGCAAGCGGTGGCGCAGTTGCTCCGGGGCCGTCACCACGAAGCTCTGGAGCTGGTTGGCGGCCTGGCTTTTGGCCTTCACCGCCGATTGGCGGGCCGATCTCAAGGTCCGGATCATCTCCGCCCGGCCGTCGCCGCTCTTGGGTTCTCCGGCCGCTTGGCCGGCCAGCACCGTCCGAGCGGCGGCCTCAGCGTCGATGGGATCGGACTTGCCGCGGCGGCGCAGGTGGCGTCGCTTGGGCCTCTCTACCTCCACGACCGCGATGCCCGCGGCTTTCAGGTGGCGGGCCAGCCCGGCTCCGTAGCTGCTGGTCCCCTCTATGCCTGCGCAGCGCACGGACCCGAAGCTCTTCGCCCAACGGAGGACCCTTTTGTAGCCCTCGGCGGTGGTCGGCACCTTGACCTCGCCCAGGCGCCTTCCCAGTCGGTCCAGCGCCACCGTCACATGAAAGTCCAGGTGGGTGTCCACTCCCAACACCACCCCGTCGGCCACATCCCCCGCTCCACGCGCGCCGCTCCTCGTCACTGCTCGTGCTCCTTCCCGTGTCCTCCTGGCCAGCTGCTACCCGATACGAGGCGGAGAGCGGACGATACTGTGAGGGGCCACCAGATGCGGCCGGCAAGCTCTTATTAGGTCACGCCACCCCGGTCTCCTTTAGGGCGTTGCAGGCGACGCCCTGGAACGACCGACAGGTCACTCGGAAAGCACTATTAGGCCTGCGAATAGATGGGTCAGGCCGATCCGAGACGCCGCCCGCAACGCCCCTTAGCTTATTCACAGCGGATAGAAGCATAGCGCGAAGGGCAGAGAGCAGCAGTTGCGTTTTAGCCACACAGCGGTCGCCACGTCGACCTTGACAAACAGTGCCTTCTCATAGAAGTCCGGATGCAGGATCCTGGATAAGACCACGTAATATCCCGCCCCGATAGCTCTGGGGCAGACATATCCACACTGAAGGCGGCCGGTATTATCTGAGGTTGGATGCTTATGCAGCGTTCTGAATGTCGCGAGGCCTTGGGCGCTGGATGTAGCGCTAGTGGGTGCTAAGAGCAGAGTAGCCGACTACGTGTGGCATTCCCCTATCGTCTATGCGAACGTCCACGAACCCCGCGCTGGTGCCGTCCTCGCGGGCAATCTCGAGGTTCAGGAGGCGTCCGCCCTCGTAGACCCCTGCTATGACGCCGGGATCCCCGGCCTTCACGCCGAGCCCGGGTACGTCTTCGGGGACGGCAAAGATGCTGTGCTCCCTGTAATCGCCGAAGGATGGGATGAACGGCCTGCCAGGTGAGGAGGCTTTACTCATGGTTGTTTTCCTCTCCATGATGATTTCCATTTTACCTCTAAGTACCTACAATGGGGTAGGCGGTTGTGAGGTGTGGGCTGTCTTTGCCGGGTGAATGCGCCCAAGCGGTCAACACGGGACCCGCGTTTCCGTGAACCGAACGGAAACGCGGAATTATAAGCTCCCACCTGCGAACTTGCCCTCCTAACTTCTCCGTCGGTTCGGCTTGGCTGAGTTATGTCCGGATAGCGGACTCTAACAGTTCGCCGTCGCTCCACTCGAACCCGAAGACGCTGCCCCACAGCAGAGCCTTGTGCTTGCCACGCGGGTGATGTGACGATAGCAAATAGCCATCAAGCTTGTTTGTGTCTATGGTCCCGGAAACAAACCACTCGACCAGCGGTGGGTCTTCCGTCATCCCCCGAACATCCTACGCCACCACGAGCGGCGCTGTGTGCCCTCCTGAGCCCCTGTGCTGGTATCGGTAGGGCCGGGGCTTTCTCGCCCCTCCTGCGGTGCCTCTAGCTGCGGCGGGATACGCTCTAGGGCGGCCATGAGCAAACGCCTAGCCTCGGCGTGGGCCTGGCGCTCGGCTTCGAGCTGGTCGCGCAGGGCGGCGATGGTCTCATCCTTCGCGGATATGAGCGCGGCGCTATCAGATCG
Organism: Rubrobacter sp.; assembly: GCA_035697505.1. GTDB lineage: Bacteria > Actinomycetota > Rubrobacteria > Rubrobacterales > Rubrobacteraceae > Rubrobacter_D. The sequence goes on along the minus strand of DASSCV010000177.1, from coordinate 1,693 downwards.
CAACCGGTCGGTAAGCTGGTCGGTATCTGGTCGCGGTTCGGACACCCATACAACGCGCTTATCGCCCACCAGGTCGGATAGTACGGTGTTTCGCTTAATTCGCCCCCGGAGCGCTTCTACGCTTACTCCCAAAGCCTGTGCGGCTTCGTTGACAGGAAGCCATCGCCCCTCACCCTCAGCTTCCCAGAAGTCCTTCGGCACTGGCTTACCCTCCTCCCAACCTCGCGGAAGTCTATTACCCTGGCGCCTTTCCAGCAATTGCATGGGCCGCAGAGCGGTTGAATGTTGTCAATGGTGTCCGCACCACCGAGGGCGAGTGGGACAACGTGGTCGCGTGTAAGGGTCCTATCAGTCGCGCCGCATCTCAGGCATTTCTCTCCGTAGTGTCTGCGCACGGCCAGCCACTCGGCAAGGGTATGTCCGCATTTAGGGGACGCCACATCATAACGCTTTGTCTTCTCTTGCACATCGCTATCTCATACCGTCACCGACTGGTCACCAGTCGGCTGACTGGTCGGTGTCCTAGAGCATAGGGGCGTGGGAGAGGACCAGTCGCAGACCGGCCGCCAGCGCCTCACCGTGGCGGAGACCTCCGAGATCCTGGGCGTCACCGTCGAGGCCGTTCGCGGCCGCATTAAGCGCGGAACACTGGACCACGAGCGCACGGATATGGGCGTTTTCGTGCTCTACCCTTCGGAGGCCACCCGCAAGCCCTTAGATGCCATCCTCGCGCCTCTAACGAGGGCATACCTTGCTTATCTGCCCGATACGGCCACGATGGGCGCTCCTGGTCGCCCCTACCCGCACCCCTAGGAGAATCGTCCGCGCCCGTCACGGGGCCGTCTAGCGCTTCTGGTAGGTGGGCGACCGCCGTACAGCGCCTGCTCAGGGGCTATGAGGTGGGCGCCTGCCGCGACGGAACGACGCCTCTAGTACTACAACCCCCCAAGCGCCAGGAGCCAACCTCGTCGCTATCCAGCGCCCTCCCACGGCTGGCCGGGGGAGGTGGTCCGTCCGAGGGTTAGTTCGAGCGCGACCTCGATCTGCTCCGAGGTCGTCTTCGGGTGCAGACCGAGGTAGTCGTTTATCGTCCTCGTCAGCTCCCGGTGCAAGGCCCACGCGCTGCGCGGCGCACTGTCCTCGCCGGTCCTGTATCGCCTCAGCGCCAGTACGGCGTCCTTGACCCTCGGCCTGTGCTCCAGCACCCACTCCAGGGCGGACCAGAACGCTTCTTCACCGCGCCGATCCCTGATCCTTCCTAGCTCGGCCAGGATCGACCACTTCGCCGCCTCTTCGTTGATAAGCCAGCTTCGGCGCTCGACTTCGGGATACCTGTCCATGATGTCGGGTGACTACGTATTGACTACTCAGAGACAACTCTTCGCCTACCACGGGACGGCTCCGTAGGGTGGGCAGCAGGCAGCGGTCGGCGACTAACGATCGACGAACCCGGGTGGGGCGAGGCCCCCATTCGGCGTACTAGTTTCATACCAGTCTCGTACAACCGAGACTGCGAGCGGGTATCGAATCTGGATCGGGAGCCGTCCGGGTGCGCCCCTCAACCGGGTCCTTCTCCAAGAAAAGCAGCATCGCACGGGCTCCGGCGTCACGTACCGGGGTGCCCAACAAGTACTACCGGGGTGCCCAACAAGCGTCTTCGTGCGATTGTCGGCCACCCGCGACGGTAATCCGC
>DASSCV010000176.1:0-4842 GCA_035697505.1 Rubrobacter sp. | reverse complement strand
CGGGGGTCGACGGGGTACGGCAAGGAGTTCTTGAACGCGGGGAACAAAGAGTGGGGCGCCACGATGCACGACGACCTCGTTGACGCGGTCGGGTGGGCCGTCGAGAGGGCCATTGCCGACCCCGAGCGGGTCGCCATCTTCGGCGGCTCCTACGGCGGGTACGCCGCGCTCGCCGGGGCCACGTTCACACCTGACCTCTTCCGGTGCGCCGTCGATATCGTGGGTCCTTCGAGCCTGATCACCCTGATAAACAGCATTCCGCCTTACTGGAAGCCGCTCCTCGCGACCTTCCACGAGCGGGTCGGCAATCCCGAGACCGAAGAGGACTTCCTGAAGAGCCGCTCCCCCCTCTTCTTTGTGGACCGCATAAGGATACCGATGCTCATAGCCCAGGGCGCCAACGATCCACGCGTGAAACAGGCCGAGTCAGAGCAGATCGTCGCCGCCATGAAGGAGAAAGGCATAGACTACGAATACCTGCTCTTCGAAGACGAGGGCCACGGTTTCGCCCGTCCCGAGAACCGTCTGAAGTTCTACGCAGCCGCAGAACGCTTTCTGGCCAAACACCTCGGAGGACGGGCAGAAGAGTAGAGGGATTCTTGGTGTTGGGAGCAGCTCAGTCTGCCGCCTCAGGACCGGGCTCCTCATCCCCCGATGAGACCACGGTCTCGACCCAGCTCGCGTCAACGCCCATCTTGCTCGCTATCTCCCCATCAGAGAGGCCGAGCCGCCGATAACGTTCGACCTCCTCTGTCAGACAGACTTCGCCGCGGTCTTCCAAGCTCTCTCCTCGACTTCCAGGCAATTCTGATGTGGCGTATCGAGGGTACCACAGACACGGACCGCTCAGCCGGTCGAGGGCAACTTCAGGCTCATGCCGGGGTAGATCTCATACCCCGAGAGGTCGTTCGCCTCGCGGATGGCCTCCACCTTCGGCCTTGGATCCTCCCAGACCGCGGTGTGCTCTATCGCTATCCCCCAGAGCGTATCTCCAGGCGCAACGGTGTAGTGGACGGGCTGCGGCTCAGCCCCTGCCACGCCACCCACGTAGAGGGCCACGGCGAGGGCGGAGGCAACGAACAAGGCTCCGAGCCTGCGACGGCGATATTTCGTGCGGTTCCTTCTCACCGGGAAAATATAAGGGACGACTGTTCCGTTCCCAACGGTATTTTCTCGGTGCCACCACGAGCAGGCCGTCCGCCGGACCGCAAGGAAGCGATGCGTAGGGATCACACCCCGGTCGTGTGGTTAGCGACAGAGGGTAAGGACCCGCAGGTGTTTACCCTCTCGTTACTAGGTGCTCCGCAGCAAATAGAGTCGGGCACCGCCAGGCTCGATGCTTGGGAGGATAGAGCCTTGCTGCGCCACCGGCTCAAATGTTCCAGTCTTGCTGTCCAGCTCGAGGACTTTGGTTACCGAGTCTGACAGCCTTAGCCGGGTTTGGGCTGCATTGGCGAAGGAACGGTTCGTAACGAGGAGATATCGTTCGGTGCCTCCCGTGAGATCCCGAAACCTGCCCAGGATGACCGAGCTACCACTCACCGATTTGATGTAGCCGTCCGCCTTGAACGCTTTGGCCCCCTTCGGCAAGGGGTCTTCGTTCGCGTGGACCACGGATTCGGATGTAAGCGGCAGGAGCACCTTGCCTACAACCTTCAGGCGGTCATTTGCACGTTTGGCGTAGGCGTATAGTGGGGTGAGCGCTCCGTCGCGGGAGACCAACGACTCTACGAAACCCGTCCCTGTGGGGGTCCAGTACGTAAAATACTGTATCCCCTTGGCTCCGTATGCCAAACTGACGTTGATTTGCCATCGGATCTCGGCTTCGTTGGGTCTACGGCGGTAGGAGATATTAGTTCCGCTCCCGCCGAATTCTGCGCTCTGGATGAAGACCCACGAAGGAATGCCGGCTTGAAGCGAGTAACGCCTGATCACCGCCCAGTTGTAGAAATAGTTGGACGTAATCTGCGCTCCCGACAGCAGCGGATAGTGATCAAAGCAAAGCAGGGGAGGTTTCACCTCACTGAGGTACAGCCGTAGGTACTCCTCATAGCTAGAAGTCCCCAATGAGCTCGAGGAGGCGTATGAGGGCCAAATATTCACGTAGGGTAGCTGCTCAGCAGCCAATCCCTCTAGGACTTCCTTCGCGTCCCCCACGATTCCGAACTGCACCCTACTGGGTTCGTCGTACAAGCTCAACCCCGCCAGTGCCCGGTGCCGTCCATAAAGCTCCATGAGTCGTAGGAGCCTCAGGCGCAAGTCCTCCCTGGAAGTGGCACTAGTCGTGGCACGAGAAGTCGAGCCCGTGTTGCCTCTCGTAAGGAGACGCTGCATGATGCTCGCTTCCTGCGCTTTCTTGACGCTCGTGCCAGCAGCCGTGCTATTGCGGATGATGCTCCGCAGCTTGCCATCGGTGAGCAAGAATCGCAGATTGCACGCTGCTGCGGCGTCTAGCGCTCCTGGGTTAGTACTGTCGCTAGTTACACCATTGCCGCCGATGACGAAGTTGAAGCCTGCCGCCGCGATCTCCTGATAACGCTCGACGGTTGTCTGATCGGGAGGAGGAGGCCACAAGAGTCCTATGGGATACCGTCCATCATTCAAGAGGGGTGACGACGCTGCGATTGCAGGGGCCCCTCCCCAAAGTGCTAGCGAGGAAGGGATGATCGAAAGTCCAAGTCCCGTCCCCGCCAGACGCAGAAAACGGGCTCGAGTGAGGTTCTGCTCCCACAGAGATTTCCCAGGTTCATGGCGGTGCTTCCTATCATCCCTCATCGGGGCCCCCTCCACTGTTTTTTCGTTACGTGTCTTGTATCAACACACGTCCTCTCTTGGACTCTACCGAAAACCGCCAGGTCGAGCAATACGTGGGTACAGGCCAATTGGATCAATGCCAACCAGTTCTGCGCCTTCTTGGACCAGCGAGTGCGGAGGTTGCGACGCTTGGTGAGCCAGCAGAGCGTCCTCTCCACCATCCATCTCCTCGCTCCGCGAGCGCACGCCGGAGGAGCTTCGGCGCACGCAGGAGCGCGAGAGGGCCGAACGCTACCTTGGCGTGTACACTGTCCCTGGTCTTCGGAGCATCGCGCACGAAGACGGCGCTGGAGTCGACCCGGAAAGCCGGGGAGGGCGTTAGCGAGGCATGCGTTTCACCAAGATGCAAGGCTGCGGCAACGATTTCCTCGTATTCGACCCTGCCGAGGTCGAGGGGATGGATCTCCATGACCTCGCCACGAAAGCCTGCGACAGGCACTTCGGCGTGGGGGCCGACGGGATCCTTATCCCAGCTCCCTCAGAGACCGCCGACCTGGAGATGGTCTACCTGAACTCTGACGGCTCATACTCTGAGATGTGCGGCAACGGCCTGCGCTGCCTGGCCCGCTACGCGAAGGACCGCGGTATGGTCGGGGGCGAAGCCCTGACCGTCGCCACCGGAGCTGGGGTCAAGAAAGTAATCCTGTTCGACGATGGTTCCTCGCGGGTGGACATGGGAGCGCCCAGCTTCGCCACCGAGGTCGAGGTAGGCGGCTTTCGCCTCCTGCGCGTCTCCATGGGCAACCCGCATGCGATAGCCTTCCTGGAGAGCGAGGCCGCAGTCGACATGCTGGACCTCTCTACCGTTGGATCACCCATCGAAGAAGACCCCGTCTTCCCCGGGAAGACGAACGTAGAGTTCGGGTTCGCGCGAGGCTGGCACGACGTCAGGATGAGGATCTGGGAGCGCGGCGCCGGCGAGACCCTCGCCTCGGGTTCAGGCTCGTGTGCCGTAGCAGTCGCAGCGGTCAGAAAGAATCTCGCCCAGAGCCCCGTCAGCGTACGTATGGACGGCGGCGCGGTACAGATAGAATGGTCCGGCGATGACGAGCCCGTACATATAGAGGGCCCAGCCGAGTACGTCTGCGAGGGAGAGCTGTTCCTGCAGGGTTTTGCGTAATCCGGTTGGAGGGCGGAGAGCCTTCCGCAGTGGATTCCCGCTTACCGGATCTCGACAAGGCCGTGGCGGGCGGCGAAGACCAGGGCCTGGAGCCGGGAGTGCACGCCCAATTTGTTCAATATGTTCATCATGTGGGTGCGCTCCGTATCCACGCTCATGTGCAGACTGGCCGCTATCTCCTTGTTCGAGAGGCCCTCGGCGAGCTTCTGCAGGACCTCCCTTTCGCGGGGTGTGATCTGCTCGATGCTCGCGCGCGCATCTACCTCTTCCTCGCGGTTCTGTCCGGCCAGGCGGAGCAGCTCGATCAGCTCTTCCTCGGAGAGCAGGGTCTCGCCTTCGCCGAGACGTCGCGTGGCATCGAGTATCTCGTCGACGTCGGCTGACTTGTGCAGGATCCCGGCCGCCCCGGCCTCGACCGCCCTGGCGTGCTCTGTCCTCTCCAGGCTCGCGGTCAGGACGAGCGCCGCGAAGTCCGGGTTGGCTTCGCGCAGTTCTTCGATCAACTCGGTGCCCTCCCCATCCGGTAGGGCGAGGTCTATAACCCCGAGGTCGGCCTCAGCGCCATCCATCGCCTGGCGCGCCTCGGCGAGTGTCGCTGCCTGGGCGACTACCTCGAACTCGGACTCCTGGTCGAAGACGAAGGCGAGTGTCTGGCGGAACGAAGCGTGGTCCTCTACAAGCAAGATTCGCCGCATTTCTACCCCTCGCAGGCCTCTCTTGTATCCCACGCACCAAAACAATATAGCAGCTTTTGCGGCGTAGACGCCGCCGGCTCAGGCGTTCGAGCGTTCTCCGGTCTCCCCGCCCGTCAGTACACCCAGCCTCACCCTGAGAAACACACGGGTTCCCACACCCTCCCTACCATCCACCTCGAGCTCCCCACCGAGTACCAGGACGCGCTCGCGCAT
>DASSCV010000175.1:0-7192 GCA_035697505.1 Rubrobacter sp. | reverse complement strand
GTTTCGTCCTACCAGGGGGTTGTCGGGTGAGCGCGGTACGTTGCGCGACGTTTCGACGAGGGGCCTCGTAGAAGCCTCTCTCCGGACAGATGGCCGATGCTCGGAGAGGGCCGGTCGTGGTGGTAGATCGTTCTCCTGGATAGCCCTGTAGAGCAGGGTCGTCTCTTCGAGCGGAGTTACGCCCAACTCCTGATCCAGGACCCTTACGCACTCCCTGTACTGGCGAAGGGCGGCAGCGCGCTGGTCAGACCATGCGTAGAGGGCCATGAGCATCCTGTGGGCCGGCTCATGCAGGGGGTCCATGGCGAGCCAGCGCCTGGCGTGGGCTATGGCCGCCTCCCACTCGCCCCGCGCCCCGCGACCGCGCGCTAGCCTCTCCAGCGCGCCAGCCAGCTCCTTGCGCAGGCTCTCGGTCTGGAAAAACTGCCAGTCGTCGAAGGCGACGCTGTCGCGCAGGCCGAAACCGGCCATGAAATCGTCGCGGTACAGCGCGACAGCCTCGGTCAGCGGAAGCAAGCAATGGGAGCACACTTCTGATTCAGGGTGACCGTGCTCTTTGCACCCAGCAAGGAGGTCGTGAAACCTGGTTACGTCGACCCAGATAGTGTCGTGGTCGAGGTCCACGCTCTCCCTGTCGGCGCGCAACCAACCCTCCGCACGGGCCTTGCCTAGTGACGAGAGGGTCCGACGTAGGGCGGCGCGGGCGCGACTCTGGTTGTATTCGGGCCAGAGCAGGCCGGCGAGCGCGTCTCGGGTGTGGTTTTGCTTCGTGACGGCCAGGTAGGCGGCGAGGGCAATAGCCTTGCGCGTGTCGACCTCGACCGGCACACCATTGTGCTCGATGCGCGGCGTACCGAGCAATAGTATCGTCGTTCGGAACACGCCCCTATCTCCCTGTGATTCTGCGACGACCATATTATGCCGCCGCTACCGCAGCATCGCAACGGTTTTCGCATGGTGAGAAGATTCGTAACGCTAGTCCGTGTGTCAGCACGCTCCGGCTGACGCCTCCGCTTTTCAACTTTTCAGTTTTTCGTTTTCGCTGAGAGCGTGTCGTTTACAGCCGAATGCGTGACTCGCGGTAGGTCGATACGCCTGTAAATCGCTCTTGGGGAGATAGTTCTGGGGCGGTAGCCCATTTTACCCAGAGATGCTTCTACCGCATGGCTAAACGAGAAAGCGCCAGAGACGAAGACCTGGCGCGCCTTCTCTTCGAGGGTGTTGCCCTGTGTTAGCTTCTCGCCAGCTTGCGCGCGGCGTCTGCTATATGGTTCGCGCTTATGCCTGCTGCGTCCATAAGCTCTTCGGACCTACCCGAGCCCGGCATGTCCCCCACGGCGAGGTGCTCGAAGTGGAGCGTGTCGGCCTCCTCGGAGAGCGCGGACAGGACGGCCTCGCCGAGGCCGCCTTCTGGCCAATGGTCCTCGACCGCGACGACGTTGCCCCCTGTTGCCCTTGCGGCGGCGCGCAGCGTCTCGCCGTCTATTGGCTTTATAGTGTAAGCATCTATGATGCGCACGGCCAGACCGCTATCATGCAACTCCTCTGCAGCCTTTACGGCTTCGTGGACGGTTATGCCCGTTGCGACCACGCTCACCACGTCTTCTTCCGAGGATCGCAAGATCTTGCTCCCGCCGATAGGGAAGTCTTCCGAGGGGTCGTAGATCACGGGCGTCTTCGGGCGCAGCGTCCTCAGGAAGACGATACCATCCGTATCGGCCATCTCGGCGACGAGCCTGGCGGTCTGGTTGGCGTCGCAGGGCTGGAGCACGGTCGAGCCGTGCACGGCCCTCATCATCGCCAGGTCCTCGAGGGCCATCTGTGATGGTCCGTCTTCACCGATTGAGACGCCGGCATGCGAGCCGGAGAGACGGATGTTGGCGCCGGAGATCGCGGCCATCCTGATAAAGTCGTAGGCGCGGGTGAAGAAAGCGGCGAAGCTGGAGGCGAACGGGACCCTGTGGCGTACGCTCATCCCCACGGCCGCCGCGACCATCTGCTGCTCGGCGATGAACATCTCGAAGTAGCGCTCGGGAAACTCCTCGGCGAACTCCTCGGACTTGGTGGAGTTGCTGACTTCGCCGTCGAGGGCGACCACGTCCTCCCTGGCGCCACCCAGCGCCTTGAGGGTCGCGCCGTAGGCCCCGCGGGTGGCCTCCTCGTCCCCAACCTCCCAGGTCGGCAGCTCGAGGTGGCCGGTCAGGCCTGCGGTGAAGTTCTCGCCGGAGCCAGGGTCGGGCTTGCGTACCTCGACCAGAAGGTCGTCGGAGCTTCCGAGTTCCTCGAGCGCCGCCTGCTCCTCGTCTTCCGAAACTGGCTTGCCGTGCATACCGTCCACGTCTTCCAGGAACGAGACCCCGCGTCCCTTCTTGGTCTTAGCGACGATCAGGGTCGGCGCCCCGGTCTGATCCAGCGCCTCTGCATAAGCCTGGTCGATCTGTTCGGGGTCGTGGCCGTCGATCTGGATCGTGTTCCAGCCGAAGGCCTCGGCGCGGGCGACGTAGTGGTCGCCGTTCCAGCCGTCCATCGTCTCGCGAGTCTGGCCGAGGCGGTTCATGTCCAGAATGGCTACGAGGTTGTCGAGCTTGTAGTAGGAGGCGTGCTGGAAGGCCTCCCACATCGAGCCCTCTGCCATCTCGGAGTCGCCGCAAAGCACCCAGACCCGGTAGGGGAGTTTATCCAGGTACTTTCCGGCCAGCGCTACCCCAACGCCTATCGGTAGGCCCTGGCCCAGGGAGCCAGTCGCCACGTCAACCCATGGGATCTGGGGTGTCGGGTGCCCTTGCAGGCGGCTGTGGAACGTACGGAAGGTCAGAAGCTCTTCGTCTGAGATCGCGCCCGCCGCCTTGTACGCCGAGTAGAGCAGGGGAGAGGCGTGGCCCTTGGAGAAGATCAGGTGGTCGTTGTTGGGATTCTCCGGGTCGTCGAAGTCGTAGCTGAGGTACTTGCTCATCAGCACGGCGATGAGGTCGGCGGACGACATGGATGAGGTGGGATGCCCCGACCCGGCGCCGGAGCTCGAGCGGATGCTATCGGTCCTCAACTGCTGCGCGAGCGCGCGCCACTGCTCGGCACCCGCGGTCTCCTGGTTGATCTGTTGTGCCACCACTAACCTCCTGGGCAGAATCGCAAATAGCACAGACTATACTTCTCCTACCCTGCGCTGGCGATTCGGAAACTGCCCTGCTGCACCTGGTATCGACCCTACAGACGGGGGCTTACCTGCTTTGCTAGAATCCCGAGGGCGAGAGGAAAAAGACCCTGACCGTGAGTTCTACGCGTCGGGTACGACTGGGTGAAAGGGTGAACTATGGATCTGGCGGTTCGCAAGATGACGCTGGGACGTTTCGGGGTAGAGAACGTCGGGGCCGTACACGAAAACCTGCCTCCTGCGCGTCTGGTCGAGGCCTCTGTCAGGAGGCGGGAGGGCATGATCTCTGGTTCTGGGGCCCTCGTGGTCAGGACGGGCAAGCGAACCGGGCGCTCCCCGAAGGACCGCTTTATAGTCGAGAACGAGGTTACGAGGGAGACCGTGGACTGGGGCACGGGCAACAAGGCATTCCCCAGCGACGCCTTCGGAGCGCTTCTCGACAAAGCAGCCGCCTACGTCGAGAACCTAGAGGAGATCTACGTAGTCGACGCCTATGCCGGCGCAGACCCCCGCTACCGCCTGAACGTACATGTGGTGACCGAGCACGCCTGGCAGGCCCTGTTCGCCAGGCAGCTCTTCAGACGCCCCTCGAAGGCGGAGATCGACTCATTCGAGCCTGACTGGACCGTGATCTCGGTCCCTGGATTCCTTACTGACCCTGAGGAGGATGCGACAGAGTCAGAGACCTTCGTCGGGATAGACTTCGAGCGCAAGGTAGTACTCGTTTGCGGTACGGCCTACGCGGGGGAGATAAAGAAGAGCATCTTCACGGTGCTCAACTTCGTGTTGCCGACCGAACACGGCGTTTTCCCGATGCACTGTTCGGCCAACGTGGGAAAGAAAGGAGACGTTGCGCTCTTCTTCGGGCTCTCGGGGACGGGTAAGACGACCCTCTCGGCCGACTCCGAGCGGGACCTGATCGGCGACGACGAGCACGGCTGGTCGGACTCTGGGGTCTTCAACTTCGAAGGCGGTTGCTACGCGAAGACGATAGACCTAAGTGCGGAGAAGGAACCCCAGATATGGGACGCCATCCGCTTCGGTGCCGTGCTCGAGAACGTGGTGATGGATAGGCGCACGCGAGAGGTCGACTACTCTGACCGTATGCTGACGGAGAACACCCGCGTCGCCTACCCGTTGGAGTACATAGCGGGCGCGGTCACCGAAGGCCGGGGCGTCCATCCTTCTGCGGTCCTTTTCCTTACCGCTGATGCCTTCGGAGTATTGCCCCCCATAAGCGCCCTTACGCCTTCGCAGGCCGCCTACTACTTCCTCTCAGGCTACACCGCCAAACTCGCCGGTACCGAGGCCGAGATGGAGTCCGAGGTCGAGGCGACGTTTTCCACGTGCTTTGGCGCCCCGTTCCTTCCTCGGCCAGCTACCACCTACGCCGAGATGCTCTCAGAGCGGCTGAGGACGCACGGCACCCGCTGCTACTTGATCAACACCGGCTGGTCCGGCGGTCCATACGGTGTAGGTAGCCGCATAGACATCGCCGCCACCCGCCAGATGGTCAGCTCCGTTATCGGGGGCAAGCTGGACGACGCCGAGACCAGAAAGGACCCCTTCTTCGGTCTCAACGTGCCTGTCGAGGTGCCGGGAGTCGATGGCAGCGTCCTGGACCCACGCGGGACCTGGGACGACGGCGACGCCTACGACGAGCAGGCCAGGAAACTCGCCGACCTCTTCCGCGAGAACTTCTCGAGGTTCGAGTCCCAGGTCTCCGAGGAGGTTCGCAAGGCAGGACCACACTCCTGACTGATTGCCAACCCGGCGTAGAAGGCCGCCTCCACCCGTAGAGGTGGCTGCTACCCCATGCTGCCATCTGAAGACGTTCTGCGGAGTCGAAGATCGCGAGCCACAGAACCCTCGACGCTTGCCCTGACCCGTTCGTGGACGCCGGACTCCTGAGGGTTGGTAAGAGCAGGAACGTCGTTCTCTGCGATTCCAACGCGCCACGGACCACCGTGGCGTCTCTACATCCCGCTTACTAACCGGGGCGGGCATGTTTACAATCATGGCAGGGAGTCAGAAGGCGAATGGAGGAGGCTTGTGGCATACGCGGACGATCTCCGAGAGCATGAGCAAATCCTGCTCCGATTGCTGGACGAGATGGGGAGAAGTCTCGCTCGGCAGGAACGGCTATTGGAGGAGATAGAGAACCGGCACGTCCAGATGCGAAACTCCTGGATCCAGGAGGGGGCGGACGGGCCGTTCATGCTGACGGATCAGCAAGCGCTTGCAGACGAGTTGCAGCGTGAACTCGAGCGTGGGCGCGACCAGGAGCTCGAGCTACATGAGATCCTGGACGTGTTGAAGCGCCGGTGCGAGCTGGAAGACCGGCTACTCGATGAACTGGAGTCCCACCCGCCTCGAGAACATCGGGACCAGTTACCCGTAGAACTGGTGGGCTGCTTCGAGCGACGCGACCGGCTCCTGGGAGACGTAGAGTTCAAGTCTTTCCGGGAGAAGAGAGATCGGCTCGCGGAGACGATGCAGCTCCTGCCGGAGCTGGAGGGGCTGCTCTTCGAGGTCGTGGAACGCCATCTCGTTCGGCTCCACCGCGAGGGTAGTTAGAGAATCAGTCGTCAAGAGTCCACGGGGCGGCGAGGTTCGATCTGATGAAGATCTCCACGCGTCTTTGTGAGGATCGTGGGCGAGACTTTCAGCGCCATGGCCAGCTTCCAGATCGTGTCCACCGAGGCGTGAATCTCCTCAGAGGTCGGTTCTACGCTCTCTGCCCTGGCTATAGAGCCGGGCTCCAACTCCGCCAGCTCGTCGAGTTCCTCTTGAGAGAGGGAGACTTCCTCCCTCAAGGCGCGTAGCTTCTCCACGTCCAGGCCCGGCTCTTCCAGAACAGTCGGAACAGGGGGAGCGGGGAAGGTAGACAGGTCCGAGATCTCAACCCCGAAGATTCTGGTGAGCTTCTGGACGATGATCTCGAGTACGTGCACCCGGCTCTCCCTCTCCATCTCCTCGGCCCATGTGTCGCTCTGGCCGACCATCAAGGACAGCTCCACTTGTGAGAGACCGGTCTGCTCTCTTAGCTCCCGTAAACGAGCCCCGTCTACTAGGTATAGTTGCATTCTCCGTCGTTCCTTTCCGGCTCATTGAAGATATCACCCTGTGTCTCCCAGGGCTCAATCCTCCGTATCGCTCGGGCCTTCGAGGGTCGGCTCCGGTGGGTCAGGGTAGCTTGTCAACTCCGACCTCCCCACGAAGAGGATCTGCATGAGATCCTCGCCGAGGTTCTCCCTGATCTCGGTCCGGTCTGCGGTCTCCAATCTTATTACCACTACGGGGTTCATGCCGATGGATTCGGCCAACTCATCCTGCGACATGAACACCCTCTCCCTTGCAGCCGCCAACTTCGCCCCGTCTACCTTCACGACCACACCTCCTCGCTCTGTCTCCAGCGTCTGGTCCACGACAGCCGTGACCGGAAGCGATCGCCAAATATCGCGCTCCTGGAAGACATTGCTCTCACATCCTTATGGTGCAATTCTACCCAAAGGCCGTCTCGAAGTCGTACTGGAAGCGGATGGATGTTGAGAGCAAGGATGTCCTGAGAGGAGTGCCTAAACCCTGGCGGGCATGCAGTTTCTCTCCTACGGGTCTACGACCTGACGACCGTGCTCGCTATCGTGGGCGCGGGCCCCCTGATGCCTGTGACCTGAAACCTACAGTACCTTTATGCGCCTGCGGATCTTGCTTGCGGCCAGGGCAGCGGCCATCTCGTCGAAGACGCGGGCCTGACTCGAATCGACCTCGAAGAGCGATCGTCCAGGCTCCCCCGTGGCCTCAGGTTGGATCGGGATGCGTCCCATGACCTCCGTGCCTAGCTCCCCGGCCACCCTCTCTCCTCCGTCGCCCCCGAAGATCCTCAGCTCCTTGCCACAGTCGGGGCACTGTGCGTATCCCATGTTCTCTACAACCCCTACCACCTTCAGATGCGCCTGCACGGCCATCTTGCCAGCCTTCACTGCAACCCGCGCCGCGTCGGCCTGCGGGGTAGTCACCACCAAAGCCTCGGCCTTGGGG
>DASSCV010000174.1:0-5020 GCA_035697505.1 Rubrobacter sp. | reverse complement strand
ATCTTGTGGTTGGGGGCGTGCACGGCGCTCTCCAGGATGCGCCTGACGAGGTCTTCAGGCACAGGATCCTGCCTCACGCGGCCGACGCTCCGGCGCGTCTGAATGGCAAGGGTCACATCCAACGAAGCTCTTCGAAACTCGCACTCACTGAACTGATTCTATCCGGGTTTGGCGCGGCAAGCTCTGAGGTATTCACATATCATGAGCTCACCCGGCTAGTCGAACACAGGAGGGAAAGAGATGGCGAAGAGGAAGGTCACCGTAGTAGGGGCGGGCAACGTCGGAGGAACGACGGCCCAGAGGCTGGCAGAGCGTAATTATGCCGACGTTGTGCTGGTGGACATCGTGGAAGGCCTACCTCAGGGCAAGGCTCTGGATATCTTGGAGAGTGGTCCGATCCTCGGCTACGACTCCGAAGTAACGGGAGCCAACGATTACGAGGAGACCGCAGGATCGGACGTGGTGGTCATAACCAGCGGGAGCCCCCGCAAGCCGGGGATGAGCCGTGACGACCTGCTCAAGACGAACCAGAATATCGTTGCGAGCGTTACGGAGGAGGTCGTCGAGCATTCGCCGGAGACGATCCTCGTCGTCGTTGCCAACCCGCTCGACGCCATGTGCCATGTGGCGATGGAAACGAGCGGTTTCCCCCGCCAGCGCGTGGTCGGCATGGCCGGCATCCTGGACACCGCCCGCTACCGCACATTCATTGCCGAAGAGCTCGAGGTCTCCGTGCGCGACGTCTTCGCGCTCGTCCTCGGCGGGCACGGGGACACGATGGTGCCGCTGCCGAGCATGGCGACAGTAGGCGGGGTCGCGATCACGGAGCTTCTCCCCCAAGATCGTGTCGAAGCCATAGTGGACCGTACCCGTCAGGGCGGGGCCGAGATCGTCGGCCTCCTCCAGAGCGGGAGCGCCTTCTACGCGCCGTCCGCAGCCGCAGCCGAGATGGTCGACGCCATCCTGCTCGACCAGAAGCGCATCCTCCCCTGCGCCGCCTGCCTGCAGGGCGAGTACGGGATAGACGACCTCTTCGTCGGCGTCCCCGTCAAGCTCGGCGCCTCGGGCATCGAAGACATCATCGAGCTCGCCCTCAGGGACGAAGAACTGGGGGATCTGACCGATAGCGCCGACGCCGTGAGAGATCTCGTGCAAGTCTTACACGGGTAGAAGGCTCCCAGTGCCGCGGTGTTGGTGGCGAGTCGTTGGGGGACGGGCGCACCGTTGATGTTTACGCCATCCGCTAGAAGAAATATGCCATTTGGGGGATACGTTGTCCCATAGTCGAAGGTATGGAACCCGTCACGGGACAGAGCGGAGGTCTGACGCCTCATCCTCCGCCGCATAAAGGAGTGGGAAGCTGGTATGGACAATCCTTCTGGCTCCGGAGGTAGGAAGCAACACGGATCATCTGGGAGCGAGAAATCCGAGGCGCTACGCGTCTGGATGCTCGGCGACTTCAAGGTCTCAGTAGGCCCTTCTATCGTCGGGAAGAGTGCTTGGCATCTAAGGAAAGCCACCGCCCTTGTCAAGCTGCTCTCCCTCGCTCCCCACCACCGCCTCCACCGCGAACGAGCCACGGAATTGCTCTGGCCAGGGCACGCGAAGAAGGCCGCCTCGAACAACCTTCGCCAGACCCTCCACGCCGCCCGCAGAGTCCTCGATCCGACAGGTGGCTCCCGCTATCTGGTAGGCGAAGACGACTCGCTCGTGATGTGCCCCGAAGGCAATCTCTGGGTGGACGTAGACGCCTTCGAGGAGGCAGCTCTTACTGCACGTCGCTCCAAAAGCACGGCGGCTTACAGGGCGGCGCTAGATCTTTACGCGGGCGAACTCTTGCCCGAGGACCGCTACGAGGAGTGGGTTGAAGGCAGGCGAGAAGAGCTGCGCCAACTCCACCTTACACTGCTAATCGAGCTAGCGGCGTTCTACGAAGAACGTGATGAGTATGAGCCGGCCATCGAGACACTTCAGAAAGCGATGACCACGGCACCTACGCATGAGCAGGCGCACCTGGGCCTAATGCGACTTCACGCTCTCTCGGGCAGGCCAGACCGAGCCCTCTCCCAGTACGAACGTCTTTACAATGCGCTCTCCAGAGCTCTCGGTACGCAACCCGGCGCGGAGACTCGCGGTCTACGCGCCGAGATTGCGGCCGGGAGATTCAAGCCGACGCCATCCGCCGCTACCCCGCAGCGGCAGGACCTGCCCGATATGAGCAAGCACAACCTGCCTGCGCCAAGAACGAGATTCGTGGGGCGCGAGCGCGAGATGGTGGAGGCAACGCGTATGCTCGCCATGACTCGTCTGTTGACGCTCACCGGTCCTGGCGGCTGTGGCAAGACGCGGCTCGCCTTGGAAGCGAGCAGGGACCTGGTTGGGAACTATCCGGACGGAGTGTGGTTTGTGCAGTTGGCGCCATTGTCGGAGGGGACGCTAGTACCGCAAGCGCTAGCCACGACGCTCCGTGTGCGCGAGCAGCCGGGCCGCCCACTGCTCGACACCCTCCTAAACGCGCTGCACGACGCAGAGATGCTCCTCATCTTGGACAACTGCGAACACCTGACAGACGCTACCGCGCGACTTGCGCATGCCCTATTGGATTATTGTCCGCGCTTGCGGGTACTCGCCACCAGCCGAGAGCTTTTGGGCGTGACGGGCGAGCAAAACTGGCTCGTACCCTCCCTCTCCACACCCGGCGCGCAACAGTCTCCGACGGTGGACGAACTCGAAGGCTACGAGTCAGCACAACTATTCGCTGACCGTGCCTCGATCAGGTGTCCGGGCTTTGAACTTACACCCGAGAACGCCACGGCCGTGGCGAAGGTATGCGCGAGACTGGAGGGCATACCGCTCGCCATAGAGCTTGCCGCAGCGAGCGTTGGGATACTCTCTGCCGAGCAGATCTCTGAGAGGCTAGGACACTCGCTCAATATTCTTACGGGCGGCGAGCGGATCGCTGACCCTCGTCACCGGACCTTGAGGGCGACGTTGGATTGGAGCCATCAGTTGCTTAGCGAGCCCGAGCAGGTACTGTTCAGAAGGCTCTCTGTATACGCTGGCGGCTTCACCCTCGAAGCTGCAGAAGCCACTGGAGCGGGAGGAGTCATCGAGCAAGAAGACGTCTTGGACTTGCTCTCTATGCTGGTCGATAAGTCATTGGTGGTCGCGGAGGAGAGCTGGCAGAGCGGGTCACGCTACAGGCTGCTCGAGCCTATTAGGCAGTACAGCCGAGAGAAGCTCAAGGACGGCGAGGAAGAGGAGCAAACGAGGTACCGGCACGCCGAATGGTATTTGGCACTGGCCGAGGAGGCGGACAATGAGTCTAGTGGGTCAGGACACTCGAAGTGGCTGCATCGGCTGGAGACTGAGCACGACAACCTGCGGGCTGCGCTAGATTGGTCACAGGAGGAGGGTGATGCCGAGCTCGCTCTGCGGTTGGCGGGGGCGTTATGGTTGTTCTGGTTTACGCGTGGCTACTCAATCGAGGGAAGGGGGTGGCTGGAGAAGACACTCTCACTGGGGCGCTCACCGGTGGCGAGGGCGAAAGCCCTTAACGGGGCCGGCTGGATAGCTATGTTCCAGGGCGACTTCGAGACCGCAAAGACGGTACTCGAGGAGAGCCTGACCTTGTACAGGGAGCTCAACGACGAAGAGGGCATCGCGTCATCGCTCAGCTTTCTTGGCCACGTGGCTCTGCTGGGGCATAGGGATGACATACCTGTGGCAGCGCTGCTCGAGGAGGCCTTGGCGCTTAGGCCCCGGCTCAAGAACCGCCGCACGATCGCGAATATGCTCGTAACCGCGGGGATCGCGGCGGGGCTCCTGTGCGGTGATCTTGGCGAGGCGGCTGCACTGTTTGAGGAGGCTCGGGCGTTGTACCGCGAGATGGGGGACAGATGGGGCATAATCACATGCCAGGTCAACCTGGGGCTGATATCGGTGATACTGGAACATCACGACCGGACGAAGGTGTTGCTGCGGGAGGTAATTCAACTCTCGCGAGAGTTGGACGAGAAGGTAGGTAGCGTGTACTCCTTCTTCGGACTAGCGTGCGCAGCTGCTTCCGAAGGCTATCCGGTGCGTGCGGCGCGGTTGTGGGGAATATCGGAAGCCATGCGGGAGGCTGCAGGAATCCAGATTATGCCCTCGACGTACACCGTAACGAGCTACGAGAGCCGCCTTGCTGAGGCGCGTGCCCGGCTTGGCGAGGCGGCTTTCGAGGAGGCGTGGGCAGAAGGCAAGGCTATGGGCCAGCAACAGGCCGTCGAGTACGCTTTCTCCGAAGAGGATACCGATCAGCCCACGACCTTCGTGCCAGAAGAGTCTCTGGCTGGTGCGCAGCGAGCTGCCCTAAGCCCCCGAGAGCAGGAGGTAGCACTCCTCGCCGCCCAGGGCCTAACCAATCGACAGATCTCCTCCAGGCTCCGGATCTCCGAGCGCACCGCAGGTAATCATGTTGCCAAGATTCTCCTGAAATTGGGACTCAATTCGCGAGCCCAGATCGTCATCTGGGTGACTGAACACCAACTGCTGAAGCCTTACCAGCATTAGGGTTTACCATCCGATCACAGCGTTCCCAAGGCAAGTCACTTCATTAGATTCAGGGCAGAAGTGCTCAGCCCCTAAGGCCGCAGCCTGCCGATCAGCTGACCGCCTCTACAACACCTTTATGCGCCTGCGGACCTTGCTTGCGGCCAGGGCAGCGGCGATCTCGTCGAAGACGCGGGCCTGACTCGAATCCACCTCGAAGAGCGATCGTCCAGGCTCCCCCGAAGCCTCAGGTTGGATGGGGATGCGTCCCATGACCTCCGTGCCTAGCTCCCCGGCCACCCTCTGGCCTCCGTCGCCCCCGAAGATCCTCAGCTCCTTGCCACACTCGGGGCACTGTGCGTATCCCATGTTCTCTACAACCCCTACCACCTTCAGATGCGCCTGCACGGCCATCTTGCCAGCCTTCACTGCAACCCGCGCCGCGTCGGCCTGCGGGGTAGTCACCACCAAAGCCTCGGCCTTGGGG
>DASSCV010000173.1:0-15219 GCA_035697505.1 Rubrobacter sp. | reverse complement strand
GGTCCAGGTCCTGAAGAACGGCAAAGAAGTCCTCCTCTCCCCACGTGAGTTCAAGCTTCTCCACACGCTGGCCCGAAGCCCGGGAAGGGTCTTCCCGCGCACGGCGCTCCTCAGGCAGGTGTGGGGCGAGGAGGAATACATAGACGAGCGCACGGTCAACGTCTACATCCAGCGCCTCCGCAACAAGCTCGGCGACGACCCGACAGACCCCAAGCTGATAGAGACCGTACGCGGTTTCGGCTACCGCCTGGTGAGGCCGACGGCGTAGGGGCGCCCCTACGCGCGCCTTATCAGGGCGCCGCCCCTTATGGTCTCCTGGGGACGCACGTCGTAGTGGTGGCCGACGATGCAGTCCTCGAGGTAGGCGCCGCCACCCACGCTCGCACCTGGGAGCAGGATGCTGCGTTTGATCGTGACGTTGGGCCTGATCCAGCAGTCGCTGCCGACGGTCACGTCTCCGAGGAGCTTGACGTCGCGCCCGACCACCGCGTCTTTTCCTATGAGGACGTGGCCTTCTATCTCTGCGGAGGAGTGTATCTGGGCGTCATCCCCGACCCACAGCCCCTCACCACGCTTCTCGCCGGGGATCTTGACCCCGACCTTGCCGGAGAGCACGTCATACTGGGCCTGGCGATACGCGGCGAGCGTCCCTATGTCCGACCAGTAAAAGTCCTCCTGATACCCCACGAACCGCTCACCGTGCTCCAGTAACTTGGGGAATACGTCTTCGGCGAAGTCGAAGAAGGTTCCTTCGGGGATGTAGTCGAGGACCCTGGGCTCGAAGACGTAGATGCCTGTGTTCGCCAGGGTGCTTATGGCCTCTTCGGGCCTTGGCTTCTCCTGAAAACCCTGGATGTTTCCCTCCTCGTCGATCTCGACCACACCGAACTCCGAGGTGTCATAGACCCGCCGCAGGGCAATTGTGGCCAGGGCGCCTTTCTCCCTGTGATACTCCACCAGCTCCTTTATGTTTACGTCAGTCAGCGCGTCGCCCGAGACGACGACGAAGGTGCCGTCGAACCTGTCGGCCAGACGCTTCACGCCCCCTGCCGTGCCTAGCAGCTCGTCTTCCCTTTCCAGATGTACGGCCATGCCGTTCACCCTTGACTCTTCGCCGTAGGCTTCCAGAAGCGCGTCTGCCAGGTAGTGGACGTTGACGTAAACCTCCTCGATGCCGTGGCCCGCCAGGAGGTCGAAGATGTGCTCGATGATCGGTGTGTTCACCACCGGGGCCATTGGTTTGGGAATCTCTCCGGTAAGCGGGAAGAGTCTGGTTCCCTTACCCGCCGCTAGAGCCATCGCTTTCATAGATCTCTCCCTCTCCCGTTCTGCAAAGCATTCATCGGTACTCTATATTCCCTCGCGTGCATGCCAACACTCTACACCGGCTCTTCCCATCGGCCAAGTTCGAGGAACCCCTGAAGCGCTACACGGCCTGGAAGATCGGGGGTCCGGCAGACGCCCTGCTCGAGCCCAGAAGCGTCGACGAGCTGATCGAGGCCACAGAGCGGGCCGGCGAATATGACGTCCCGGTCACCATCCTGGGCGGGGGTACTAACGTGCTCGTGAGAGACGGCGGCATCAGGGGACTCACGATCCGGCTCGCCAAATCCCTGACGAGCATCGATATCGAAGGGACGCACGTTACCGCCGACGCCGGTGTACTCTACCCCGTGCTCGCCAACACCACGGCAGGGCGCGGCCTCGCCGGCCTGGAGTTCGCAACAGGCATCCCAGGCACAGTCGGCGGCGCAGTCTACATGAACGCCGGCGCCTACGGCTCCGAGACAACCGAGGTCCTCGACTGGGCCGACGTGTTCATGGACCACAGAGTAGTCAGGATGGAGAACAGAGATCTCGAGCTCTCCTACCGCCACAGCGCCCTGCACGAGAACCCGGGCTGGATCGTCCTGCGGGCCGGCTACACGCTCGCCCCAGGCGACCCGCTAGTACTGAAGGCCCGCATAAAGGAGTTCAGGGCGCAGCGCATGAACGGCTCACCCAACAGGCCGAGCTGCGGCTCCACGTTCAAGCGCCCTGAGGGAGACTTCCCAGGCCGCGTTATAGAGGCGGCCGGCCTGAAAGGCACGCGTGTTGGCCGGATCGAGGTCTCCCCGGTGCACGCCAACTACTTCGTGAACCTGGGGGACGGTACGGCCCAACAGGCCCTGGAACTGATCGAACTCGTCCGCCGGAGGGTCAGGGAGAAACTGGGGATCGAGCTGGAGCCGGAAGTAAGGGTAATAGGTGAGCCCTAGCAAGTCAGCAGGCGTGTGCCTCATAGCCCCTGCTGAAAAGCGAAGCCCGAAGGGCATAGCGAGCTGACTAGCTGACGACTTGCTGATCGCTGACCGCTTTAGGCGGCCCTGGTCGCTTGAACAACTCCGGTATGTCTGCCAGGTCTGTGTGGGCGTCGCAGACGTCGAGGAGGGCCTGGGAGGTGCACTGGGCCGCGCTTATGACCTCGACCCGGATGCCTTTTTCGCTCTGGAGGTACTCGACGGCCTCCACGTAGTCTCCGTCGCCCGAGATGAGGACGTAGGCATCGGCGTGCCCTGCGAGGCGCATCATGTCCACCACGACGCCTATGTCCCAGTCGCCCTTGTGCGACACCGTCCTCTCCCCGTCCGGGGTCAGGGTCTCGTGTACCATGAGCGGTTTGGAGCGTACCTTGTAGCCGAACTTGTTGAGGTTGTAGACGAAGGAGCGTGCCGAGGTCGTTCCCTGTCCCTCATCGGCCTCCTGCTTCTCCACGATGTAGAAAGTTGCCCGAAGTAACTTCCTGTCTCCCACGGCCGCCGAGAGGAGCCTGGCGTAGTCGAGGATGCCTTTGTAGTAGTTCTTGATCGAGTGGTAGAGGTTAGCCCCGTCGACGAAGACGGCCACCCGCTCTGTACTTCTCCCTTCCATCACGCCCGAATATTAACAGAAAACATTGCATGTCCGTACAAGACAGGCGGTTTACCGGGCACACGAACTACGCTAATATCCATTGGCCGCTCTGCATCGACTCTAGAGAGGAGAGAGCAGGCACGGACTTCGAGGCCAGCATAGCCGAGCATGCCGAGGGATACTCCGTCCTCTCGGTGCGGGGTGAGATGGACCTCCATACCGCCCCTAAGTTCCAGTACGCCATAGAGCGGGCTGTCGAGAACGAGGGTGTCGGCGCCGTCGTCGTGGACATGGGCGACGTCGTGTTCATGGACTCGACAGCCCTCTCGGCCCTCATGCGCTCCAAAGACACCCTAGGGCAAAGAGGGATCTCTCTTCGTCTCGCCGCCCCCTCGAAAGCCGTCGAACGTATCTTCTCCGTGACAGGGTTCCAGGACTACTTCGAGATCTTCCCTTCCCGCGAAGCCGCCATCCCCGTCTGACCCTCGAGCCCCGCGACCCATGTGCCCGTGAAGTGTGGTCCTGTCCCGTAGCTTGCCACGTACTAGAATCTGGTCATTGTGATGGCCGACATAAAGAAACTGGAGGTTCCAGGACCTCTCTCGCGTCTCGGTGAGGCGTTCGGGGAGGCCGGGCACGAGCTCTACCTGGTTGGCGGGGTCGTGCGAAAGGCGTTGCTCCACGGGCCTGATAAGGACACCGCGACGGAAGCACAGATCAATCTGCAGGATGTGGATGCGGCGACGGATGCGCATCCGTCGAGGATAAAGGCATTGCTGCGCCCTCATGCCCAGAACCTTTGGACGGTGGGGGAGCGCTTCGGGACCATAGCGGCCACCATAGGAGAGTACGAGGTTCAGATCACGACCTACAGAACCGACCAGTACACCCAGGGGAGCAGACACCCCGAGGTACGCTTCGGAGATAACCTGCGGGAGGATCTGGCACGCAGGGACTTCACGATCAATGCCGTCGCTGCCGATGCGCTTACGGGAGAGATCGTAGACCCTTTCGAGGGACGCAAAGATCTGGAGAAGGGTGTGATCCGGGCCGTCGGCGACCCTCTGGAAAGAATGCGCGACGACCCCTTGAGAATGCTGCGCGCCGTCCGCTTCGAGACGACCCTTACACAGCCGGAGAAGCCCTTCGCCATGACGCAGGATCTCGAAGAGGCGATCCGTAACAACGCTGGCTGGCTAGAGAGCATTTCCGCCGAGCGTATAAGGGAGGAGTTCGAGAAGATCCTGCTCTCGGAGAACGTGGCGTCTGGTCTGAGGACGCTGGTGCGCCTCGGGCTCATGCCCTACGTCGTGCCCGAGTTCATGGAGACGGTCGACGTGGAGCAAGAGGCCGAGTTCCACCACAAGGACGTCTTCGAGCACACCCTGATCGTGGTCTCCAGCGTCGAGGCTGACCCTATCTTACGCAAGGCAGCTTTCTTCCACGACATCGGGAAGCCAAGGACGCTCGTCTACGAAAACCGCTGCACCTACTGCGGGGCGAAGAGCACATCGAAGAGCGCCGAGGAGGGGGAGTGCGAACGCTGCGGGGGACGCACTCTCCCCAAGAAGATCCACTTCTACGGCCACGAGAACGAGGGGGCCGCCATAGCGCGCAGGGCCATGCACCGCCTCGCCTACCCCAAGGACGACGTAGACGCCGTCGCCCACCTCGTCGCCAACCACATGCGTCCTTACGGGTACGCCGCAAGCAGGGACCCGTGGAGCGACGCCGCGGTCAGGCGCTTTATCAGGGACACGTACCTCGCGCGTGGCGACAGAGAGCTTGCGAACGTGGACATGCTCCTCAGGCTCGCCAGGGCCGACATCACGGGGAGCGCGCCGCGGCGGAGGCGCATCGCCGAAGAGTCCTGGCGCAGCCTCAGGAGCAGGGTGGACGAGGTAAGGGCCGAGGACGCCGTCGAGAAGCTGCAGAGCCCCTTGAGCGGCAACGACCTCATGGCCCAGTTCGGCCTGGGGCCAGGGCGTTGGATCAAGACGCTAAAAGACTACCTGCAGAACGAGGTGGTCGAAGGACGTCTCGGCAAAGATGACAAAGACAGAGCCCGCGGGCTGGCCCAAGCCTACGCCCGCGAGCACGACATCCTGAAGGAGTAGAAGATGGACCCCCTCGTCACTACCGACTGGCTCGCCGCACATCTCGATGACGAGAAGTTGCGCGTCGTGGATATCAGGGGTTACGTGGACAAGACGGACCTCGGCGGAGGCCGCCAGAAGGCCGAGTATCTCGCAGCCCGCGAGGAGTACGAGGAGGCCCACATCCCAGGCGCCGTCTACGTTGACTGGACCAGTGACATCACCAATCCCGACGACCCCGTGCCGGTGCAGATCGCACCGCCGGAACGTTTCACGGAGCTCATGGGCTCTCTCGGCATCGGAGATGATACGCAGGTGGTCGCCTACGACCACGCGGGTGGCCAGTTCGCCACACGTCTCTGGTGGGCCCTTACTTACTACGGTCACGATAGGGTCTCTGTCCTCGACGGCGGCTGGAAGAAGTGGACGGCCGAGGACCGTCCTACCACCGGCGAAGTTCCCGAGCCGGATCCGGTCGTCTTCACCCCTGAACCTCAGAGCGGCTGGCGGACGGACGCCGAAGGCCTCCTCGCCACGAGCGAAGGGGGCGACGCTCTCGTTCTCGATGCGCGCGACGAGGGGCAATACACCGGCGCCGTGGCGCGAGGGGAGGCCAGAGCGGGGCGTGTACCTGGGGCCGCCCACCTCCACGCCGACAGCCTCTTCGACCCCCAGAGAGGTACCTTCCACTCCGACGAGGAGCTGGCGCGGAGGCTGGAGGAGGCGGGGGTGCCCGAGGATAGAGACGAGCCTGTCGTCGCCTACTGCAACGGCGGGGTCGCGGCCACGGTTCCGCTCTTTGCCTTGCACCGGCTCGGTTACAAGAGACTGGCCAACTACGACGGTTCGTGGAACGAATGGGGTGTCAGGGAGGACCTGCCCGCAGAGCGCTGAACGCGCGAACAGTGAGCAGGGAGCGACTTCGATGTTAGAATCTCCGGCGGCATGAAGAAGTACGACGTCAACAGCTCGAGGGCAAGAAACGCCATCTCCTGGGTGTTGAGCCTGATCATGATAGTGGCCGGCGCCGCGCTTATAGCTTCGTTCTTTCTGGCCGGACGCCTGGACAGTACCGCCACGAACAGAGACAACCCTGGTAGTTTCAACGTGCCCAAGCTAGAGACCACGAACGACGAGAACACGAGCAGCACCGGTCCCAGCGACAAGACCCTCGAGCTCACCGTCCCCTCGATGGCCAGGATCGAGGACGACGAAGTACCCTACACGGCGGGGAACGATGAGGAGGCACTGAAGTCGCACGCCGCCATCCACCTCGAAGGCACCGGCTTTCCCTGGGACAACGAGGCCAACGTCTACATTGCGGGCCACAGGCTGGGCTACCCGAACACCGAGAGCTGGCTGACCTTCTGGGACCTGAGCAACGTCGTCGGCGGGGACAAGATCTACGTCACCGACGCTAACGGTACCGAGTACACCTACAACGTCTTCAAGACCTTCGTTGTTAGCCCTTCTGATACCCACGTTACAGAGACGCTGCCGAACAAGAACATACTCACCCTCCAGTCCTGTACTCTGCCCGACTACGGCGAGCGTCTGATCGTACAGGCCGAGCTGACCGAGACATCGCAGAAGGCGGCGTAGGGTCTACGTCCGCCCGAATTCCTGCGCCTTGAAACGCTCTCCCGTTATATCTTTCGATTCGTCTGAGGCCAGATACAGGAAAACGGAGGCGTTCTCTTCCGGGGTTATGCGGGTGGCGGGGTCCTCTTCGGGGTAGGCGGCGGCACGCATCTCCGTGCGCATCCCGCCCGGGTCGACGGCGTTCACGCGGATCCCGCGCCCCGCGAGCTCTGCAGCCAGGACCTGGGTGAGCCCCTCTATCCCGAACTTGCTCACCGCGTAGGCGCCCCACTCGGCCCTTCCCTCAACGCTGACACCGCTTACCACGTTGATCACGGAGCCGCCCTCGGGGATGTGCGGGATCGCCGCCTTCGAGACCAGGAAAGGCCCGGTAAGGTTGGCGTCTATTACGTTTCTCCACTCGTCTTCGGGATACTCTACTATCCTGACTCTGGGACCCAGGAGACCGGCGTTGTTGACCAGTACGTCTATCTTCCCGAAACGCTGGACCGTCTCATCGACCATCCTCTCGACGTCGGCGCCTTTCGACACGTCCGCCGCGAGGGCCAGGACCTCCGCCCCCGTATCTTCGACCTCTTCGGCGACCGGACCGATGGACTCTTCGCTGCGGGCGTTGATCGCCACCCTGGCGCCCTCTCTCGCAAAGGCGAGCGCAAGCGCCCTGCCGAGGCCCTGGCTAGCGCCGGTGATCAGCGTGACTTTGTCTTCTAGCATGTTACTTCCCTTCATTTCGGCAAGTCAGCACTCGAGCTTGTCAGCAAGCCGCCTGGTGAAGCTTGGCGGCGTGCTGGTTACCTTGCGACGTAGCCCCCGTCGACGTGCAGGACCTCGGCTCCCGGCCTCAATGCAACTGCACCTCCCTCGCCAGCCGGCTGAAACCGGCGCCCTCAGGATGATCCCCCAGTGCCGCAAGGAGGCGCAGCCCCTTGCCCAGCATGCCGTCGCCGGATCTCCTTTCCTTCGTCAAACGGTGTGCCTTTCTACGCCAGGAACTTGAGGATGTGCTGGGCCACGGTGCACACCTCGCCGCGCTGGTTGGCGACCTCGATATCTGCGCGGGTCCTCAGCTTCTCCTCGTCGATCTCGGAGATGGTGTAGGTAACCGTAACTGTATCCCCGATAAAGATCGGCCCTATAAACCTGATGCGGTCGTAGCCCAAAGAAACGGCCGTGGCCCCCGACTTCTCGATCATGAGCGTCGAGGTCGTCGAGGCGAAGCCTATGGAAAGCACGCCGTGGGCGATGCGCTCCTTGTATGGCGTCCCTCCCATGATCTCTTTGTTGACGTGGTTCGGGCTGAAGTCGCCCGTGATGCCGGCGAACAGGTAAACGTCGGACTCGCCCACGGTCTTGGAAAACGTAACCGAGTCGCCGACCTTCAGGGGTATGGCCCGATCCACTGCCTCTTCTGCGTCAGTGCTCCTCTGCACGTACTACTCCTTCCGATCTCAGATCTTCGATCTCCTCTTGCCCGTAACCCAGCTCGGAGAGTACCTCCACCGTGTGCTGGCCGGGTTCGGGGGGCAGGATGCGCAGCGGCGGAGCCTCCCCATCGTAGCGGACAGGGTGGGAGAGCACCCGCACCTTCCCAGCCCGCGGGTGCTCGAAGGTCATTATCGCCTGGTTGTGCACTACCTGCGGGTCCTCCTCCACATCCTCGTAGTCGTTGACCGGCGCGTACCAGATGCCGACCTCGTCGAACACCCCAAACCAGTGCTCCGCCGGTCTCGTCCTGACGTGCCCCGCTATGTGGGCGTTCACCTCTTCCCTCCTGCGGAACTGGTCCTCCTCGGTCCACTCGCGGAAGGTGTCGTCCCCGAACGCCTCGGCCATCTTCTCCGGCGGCGTAAGCGAGATGCAGATGTAGCCGTCGGCCGTCTCGAAGATGCCGTAGGGTGCCTGGTGGAATCGCGAGGAGACGCCCGTCTCGCTGCGGTCGTAGAGTTGTCCGTTGAGGTGGTAGATGAACGGTTCGATCTGCAGGTCAAGCGCCGAGCTCAGCAGGTTGCTGTCGACCCGCTTTCCCCTACCCGTGTCCCGACGCTCGTAGAGGGCGGCAAGGACGCCTAGGGCCCCGAGCACCGCCGCGTGCTGGTCTACGACGGCGGAGCCGACCAGGGTGGGCGGGTCGCTCTTGCGGCCGTTGATCGTCGCCAGGCCGCTCATGGCCTGGCTCAAGATGTCCTGTCCCGCCCGCTCTTTATACGGGCCGTCCGTGCCGTAGCCTGAGAGCGAGCAGTATACGAGGTCCGGCTTCTCCTGGGAGACTTCTTCGTAACCGAAGCCCAGGCGCTCCATAGCGCCTGGCCTGTAGTTCTCGACGATCACGTCGGAATCGCGGATCAGACGCCACACGATCTCCTTACCCCTCTCGGAGCGCAGGTCCACGCCAAGGCTGCGCTGGTTGCGCCCGCTGAGGAGGAAGAAGACGCTAACCCCGTTCAGATACGCCTCAGCCCCCGACCAGTGACGTTCCCAGGCCCCTCTTGTCGGCTCGATCTTCACCACGTCGGCCCCGAGGTCGGCCAGGATCTGGACGGCGGAGGGGCCTTGCAGGAAGTGCGTGAAGCTAAGGACCTTTACCCCGTTCAACATCGTTTATCCGGTCCTTTCCATGAGTGGCCGGTAAACCGTGGCGAACAAATCCCCTATACTCCGACCTCATCGCCGGTCCCGGGGCCCGAGCCAAAGCGAGAGGCTGGGGAACAGAGGAGGCCGTTTACGGCATCTCAGCCGCGTCTCCCGAGGGCGGCGTCGGGTTGCTCTCTGCGCGCGCCTGGCAGTCCGGCTTCTGTGACGACGCGCCGGATCTTCTCCCTCTCCGCGTCGGAGATACGCCGGAGTGGGGGACGGACGTGGGCCTCGTCGATCCTGCCCAGGATTGCCAGCGCCTCCTTCATCCTGTTGTGCCCGTCGAGGAACGGCTCGGCGTAGGTCGCCTGCACCACGGGGTAGACCCTGTCGGCCACCCTGCGGGCTTCCTCGAGGTCGCCGCGGTTCACGGCCTCGAACATCTCTACGTGCAGATCGGCTATGACGCTGCCGTGCCCGGAGAGGATGCCGTCGGCCCCGATGCACAGCGACGCCAACAGCGACTTGCTGAAGCTGGAGAGAAGCGAGATCTCCTTGTCCAGCGCCCCCAGCTCGCGCCAGTTCCGCTCGTAGACGCCGATGTCGTTGGACCATTCTTTGACGGCGATGACGTTGTCTATCTCGTCGCAGATCCTCACCAGGTTGTCGGTCGGGATGTGCAGCCCCGACGCCACCGGGTAGACGAACACGATAATAGGCAGGCTCACGGCTTCGGCGATCTGGGCTATGTGCCCGTACGCCATCTCGGGTCTTAGCTGATGCCCGAAGTCATAGACCGTGGACGGGAACACCAGTAGGCAATCAGCCCCCTGCCGCTCGGCGGACTCGGCGATCCTGGCGGCCTTGCTAGTTCCGTCCTGGTAGACGCCGCACACCACGGGTATGGTCCCATCCACTTCGTCAAGCGTCATCTCCAGGACGCGCTGCTGCTCCTCGAAGGTCAGCGTCGCCACCTCCGAGGCGTGCGCGTTGGTGGTGATGCCTGCCACCCCTGGCGTGTCGACCAGGTACCGCAAGTGCCTGCGGTAGTTCTCCTCATCGATCTCCAGCTCGGAATCGAAAGCCATCAGATTGGCGGGTATGACACCCCTGAGAACCAGCTCAGGCCTCATAGGAAAACCTCTCCTCGCTCCGCGTTTACCGCGCCGGTTACTCTAGCATCCCAACCGGTGTCTTTCATAGAGACTTTCGTCTCCCCACACATCATAGAACGGTGTGCAATGGCGATTCGCAGTGGCAAGGACTTACTGCGAACCGCGCATTCACTCTAGCGAAACCAAAGAGCTGACAAGCTGAAGTGCTGGCTAGCTGAAATGCGTGCGAAGAGGTTCGAACCTCTTCGCGCTAGTACGCGTCGACGGCGCCCACGTAGCCTGGGATGTATTCGATAGGTGTCTCCACGACAGCCCCGTAGTAGGTGGAGGCGTGGATCACCGTCCCGTAGCCGGTCGCTATTCCGACGTGCGAGATACCGTAGCCTGCCTCGTCGAAGAACACCAGGTCGCCGGCTTCCCCGTAGGAAGGCGTACCGTATGCGTACTGGGCGTCCGGGGATTCGGGCAGGTACACGCCGAAGTCGGCGAAGACCATCGAGGTGAAGCCCGAACAGGTCATGCCCGAGGCACCATAGGGCATGCCGATATAGGACTCGGCGTTGTCCACGACCGCCTGTCCCGAGGTACCGTAGTAGCCCTGGGCGTTAGCTTCAGAAGGTGAGCCTGTTAGTAGGACGACCGAAAACAGGGCACAAGTAAGCAGGACAGCAGCAAGTTGCCGCATGTATATCCCCCTCCGATTATCTTGCTTGCACAACGGCGGTGGATGCTACCAGAGATCTGCGCGGTTTCAAGAGGATGCGGCGCAGTAATGGGCCACTCGCGGCGTGAAGACACCTGATATCACGAAGGTGCTAGACCCGAAGAGGATCGTAGACCTCGCACGTGTACGCCCGCGCGCCTCTTTATGATCCGCGCGCCCGCGAGGGTCGCACGCACGCTGCAGACCTCAGGCTGACAGAGCTATTGGAACAAGAAAGGGCAGTTCCTGTACTGCCCAAAAACAATCCTCGGTGCTAACACCAGATGGAGGTATTCTGCCCAGTGCCTTCATCAAGATCGGCCCGTAGGAACTTGGATAGACCCGCTGGGGCGAGATGGAGGCTCTGATCCCGGTCTTGTGGAAGGCTCAGGTGCTGGTCTCCTCGGGCCAGCGTCCGCCGTTGTACCAGTAGGAGCGGATCGCTTCCAGCGGTCGTCCCTTGGTCTCGGGGGCGAGTATGTAGACGAAGGCGAACGAGACCAGTGCCAGGGCGAAGAAGATCCCGAAAGTAACCGAGCCGCCTAAAGCGCCAAGGGCGCCGAGGAACACGACTCCCGACGATGAAGTTGGCGAACAGGTCCGCTGTCAGCATGGCCGAGCCGCCCTGGGTGCGCAGGCGCACGGGGAAGCTCTCGGAGGCGTAGACCCAGACCAGCGAACCGTATCCGAAGTTGAAGCCCACGGTGAAGAGCAGGATGCCGAGCAAGGTGAACGTCGCAGGGGAGTTCAGCGCGTAGGCCAGCACGAGGATGGCGTTGGCGGCCCCCATAGTGCCGATCCCGGTCAGAAGCGTGGGCCGCCTTCCCCACCTGTCCACGACCAGGAAGGCAGCGACCTCGGCGATCACGCCCGCAACCTGGACGAAGCCGGTCGCTATGATCGCGCCGGTCGGACTCGTGACGCCCACCTCCTGGATGATCGTCGGACTGTAGTAGACGATGGCGTTGATACCTGTGATCTGGACCAGGAAGCCAAGGCCAACGACGAAGATGCCGGCCTTACGAAAACGCCCCTGGAAGAGCTCGGCGAAGCTCCCCTTCTCCTCGTAGCTCAGGTCGTGCTCGATCCTCCGGACTTCCTCTTCGGGGTCCATGTCGGGTTCGACCCTGCGCAGGAGGTCGGCCGCCTCCTCGCGTCGGCCGTTCATCAGGAGCCAGCGGGCTGTGTCCGGCAGGCGGACGATGAGGACCAACACGATAATGGCCGGGATAGCGGAGAGGGAGAGTATGAGACGCTAGCTCTCGGTGGGCGCGAGGGCCGCTCCGACGAAGTAGGCGACGGCGATACCCGAGGTGGTCGCTATCTGGAAGGTGACGAGCATCGAGCCCCTGATGTTGACGGGCGCGGACTCGGCAATGTACGCCGGCGCCACGACTATAGAGATGCCGATGGCGAGACCGAGGAGGAACCTGACGACGGTCAGGAACCACTCGTTGGGGGCCAGTCCTTGCAGACCGGCGAACGCCGCGTAGCCGACCGCGACCAGCACCAGGGAGCGCTTGCGCCCGATGGTGTTGGAGATGCGCCCAGCAAAGAGCGCTCCGATCAACTGCCCGAGCACCACCGCTGAGGTAACAACGGAGGTCATGAAAGTATTGAGGTCGAAGGCCGGGACGAGGAAGAGGAGCGCGCTCGCGATAGAGCCCAGGTCGTAACCGTAGATCAGGCCGATGATCGCGGCCGTGAGGGTGATGAGGACGTTTAGTCTCGATACGCTCCGCCCGCGCGCTGCCCCTTCTTCCACCGCAAACCTTCTTTCCCCTGGGGTCCCATCCGAGATGCTGGCATAGTAGCATAGTGGACGAGGCTCGAGGAGAACGGAGAGGACCGATACAAAGCGGAGACGGAAGCGTGATCTGGGAGCGTGAAACGTTTGCACGTCTATAGTGACCCGGCCTCGGAGCGCCACGTCAACGACTTCGCCGGCGTGGAATCCCCGAAGAGGTTCCCTGCGGCCCTTGCAGGGGTCGAAAGGGCCGAGCAAAGTGGCGTAGTCGTGGAGCGGCGCCCATGTAGTCCCGCGGAGAGAGAAGCCCTCACTGCTGTCCACGACCAGGCTTACCTCGACCATCTCCGGGAGATGTCCACGGTGGGAGGAGGCTACCTCAGCCTTGACACGGCCGTCGGCGCGGGTTCCTGGGAGGCGGCCTCGCTAGCGAGCGGGGCCGCCTGCTTGGCGGTCGAGAGCGTCCTCGCCGGTGAGACGGCTTTCGCCGTCGCCCGGCCTCCCGGACACCACGCAGGGAGGGACTACGGGATGGGGTTCTGCCTCACGAACCATGGTGCAGTCGCAGCCGGGCACGCCCTTTCGAGAGGGCTGGAAAGGGTCGCCATCCTGGACTGGGACGTGCACCACGGCAACGGTACCCAGGACATCTTCTACGGGGACGCCCGCGTCCTTTACCTCTCGGCGCATCAGAGTCCCTTCTACCCTGGGACGGGCAAGACCGGCGAGGTGGGGGAAGGCGAGGGACTTGGTTTCACGGTGAACGTGCCGTTGCCTGCTGGATCGGGGGAAGACTTCTATGCGGCTGCTTTCGCCGGGGTTTTCCTGCCCGTGCTGCGGGAGTTCGGGCCCGAGGTGATCCTGGTCTCCGCCGGTTTTGACGCCCACGTAGACGACCTGCTCGGGGGCATGGCGCTGGGGAGCGACTCTTTCGGACGCTTCGCGGCCCTGATCTCAGACCTCTCCCGCGAGGTCGGGGCCGTGCCTCCTGCGTTCGTCCTAGAGGGAGGCTACAACCTGGACGCCCTTACCGAGAGCGTCGCCGCGACCATCCAGGGGGTCGGGGAGAAAGCCCCTCACTGGGACTATGCGGGCGGGTCGAGGCACATTCAGAAGAGCCGCGAGGCCCTGGCGCCGTTCTGGCGGAGCCTCCGCTGATACCGTGAGGATCTTTGGCATTCCCCCGTTCGAGGACCGCAGGGACGCAGGCCGCCAGCTTGCCGGGAAGCTCTCCCGCTTCAAGGACGAGCGGACCGTGGTCTTCGCCCTGCCAAGAGGAGGGGTGCCTGTTGGGTATGAGATCTCGCGCGCTCTCGGAGCGCCGCTCGACGTGTTCGTCTCGCGCAAGCTCGGGGCGCCAGGGCAGCCAGAGTTTGGCATCGGGGCCGTCGCGGCCGGCGGTGTGCGTGTCCTCAACGAGGACGTGGTCAGG
Source organism: Rubrobacter sp. (assembly GCA_035697505.1). Classification (GTDB taxonomy): domain Bacteria; phylum Actinomycetota; class Rubrobacteria; order Rubrobacterales; family Rubrobacteraceae; genus Rubrobacter_D. The sequence continues at coordinate 1,061 of DASSCV010000173.1, read as the reverse complement.
CGTCTCGGCATCCCCGACGACTACGTCCAAAAGATCACAGCGCAAGAGCTCGCTGAGGTGGGACGGAGACTACGCTACTTCAGGGGCGAGAGACCCGAGACGGAAGTGGCCGGGCGGACCGCGATCCTGGTCGACGACGGCCTCGCTACGGGAGTGACGGCCCGCGCCGCCGTACAAGCCCTGCGATTGAGGAAGCCGAGACGCCTGGTCCTGGCAGCGCCCGTATGCGCGGCCCAGACCGCCGATCTCTTTGTGCGCACGGTGGACGATCTGGTCTGCCTGGAGTCTCCTTCGGACCTCGGGGCCATAGGATTCTGGTACAGGAACTTCGAGCAGACCTCGGACCAGGAGGTCGTGGACCTGCTCGAAAGAGCAAGGAGCGAGCGAGGCGCAGAAGGGAGCCCGTGAGCACCATCCTGAGCCGCGTCAACCGGCCGGTGGGAGTCGGGCCTCGGACCGGTACAATTACATCAGTATTCCGAGATCTCGAGAGGTGAGAGATATGTGCGGCAGGTATACGCTTTCTACCCCGGCCGGCCGGCTGGCCGAGGAGTTCCAACTGGACGAAGTTTCCGTGGATCTTACGCCGAGCTACAACGTCGCCCCCACGCAGGAGGTTGCTGCGGTTCTGGAGGAGGAAGGGAATAGGAGTCTGGAGATGCTCAGGTGGGGGCTCATTCCTTCGTGGGCCGACGACCCCGAGATCGGGGCGCGCATGATCAACGCCCGCAGCGAGACTGCCGCTGAGAAACCCTCCTTCCGCAGTGCCTTCCGCAGGCGGCGGTGCCTGATCGCGGCCGACGGATTCTACGAGTGGAAGCGCGAGAACGGGGGCAAACAGCCCTACTACTTCCATATGCAAGAAGGCCGTCCCTTCGCGTTCGCCGGGCTCTGGGAGAGCTGGGACAAGGGCGGCGGGCCTCTCCGCTCGTGCACTATTCTGACCACCAGGGCCAACTCCGTGCTCGACGGGATCCACGACAGGATGCCCGTGATACTGCCTTCCGGCGCTTACGACCTCTGGCTCGATCCCGACGTGGACAGGGAACAGCTCGCCGACT
>DASSCV010000172.1:0-7278 GCA_035697505.1 Rubrobacter sp. | reverse complement strand
CTGCACGCCATAGCGCCAGATACCGAGACGAGAGCGGTAGCGAAGAGGATGGCGAACTTTCTTCTCATGCTGCTCCTTATTGGAATAATTCCTGCCTTCCGAACTCTTCCCTTGATGCGAGACCTTAAACACACGTCCGTTAGCAGCCATGTCGTTTCTGTGCACTGCAGTTTTACCTGCAAAAGCTATTGTTAGAGTGAAGCCGAGGGGGTTCTGATCCCTAACCTCCGCCATGATTGCTCTGGTGGCCCACGCACGTTGCCTATTCCAGCCGATTAACGTGAGCCGACGAGCGGACTCGAACCGCTTTCCTCATCTCATTACGATAGATAATTCCTGTATGGCAGGGGTTTGCGCAGGCTTGCATATCCCGCATTTCTAAGCTGCTTTCTCTTCTCCGGCTTGCCCCGTGTTGCACCGTATTGCGCTCCCGGCGGTGTCAACATCAGCCTCGCATCCACCTTCTTCTAACCCGGCCTGGGTAGACGCGCTAAGCCTAGCCGGCACGTCATGGGTCGGAGTGGCATCATAAACGGCGCTGCTACTGTTCCCGCATGTCGCTCAGCGCGCTCAGAACGATCGGCATCGAAGCAAGCGCGAGCATGACGCGTCGATCCCGCAGCGGGATACCCGGCACAAGCAGCGCGAGCGACGCGGCAAGGATCCCGTGCAGGGTAGCCGCCCATACGTGGTCGCGGAAGCTCATCCAGCGCAGAAACCCGGGCGGGTAGTCGGTGGTCAGAAGCGCGGCGCCCTCCCCCGCCGCGATCATGCTCATTAGCGCGGCGACCCGGCCATCCCGGCGCGACATCCAGACGACCGAGGCGATCACGCTCGGCAAGGCGACCAGGTCGATCCGGCGGTGCATTTGTGGGGAGATGACCCGTGGAAAGCGCATAGCTTCATGTTCTCCTTGCGTCGGTTTTTCGGCCTATCAACCGCGGCGGGTCGCCCCGATTCGCCGCGAGCATGCGCGTATTGTGCCCGGAGCGCCGAGGAATTATGCGGGGGTAAAATCATAGACGCGTGAGTCTTAAAACGCCCAGCCGCACGTGCTCCACTTTCACGCCTCGCTGACCGAGGGTGGCGATCGAAGAGTGTAACCTCACAGCGCTTGAATTTCGCCCATGGCGCGCTCCGGAACGTCGCCCTGACGGCTTTTTCCGAAGGTCGTAGGCGGCAATCCGCCCCCGCGCTATGACCAAGCTCAAGCTTGCATGGCGCCTCTGTTCTCACTAGAGTAGCTCGACAGCGACGCTGACGCGGAGGAGTTAGTAACGTGGGCTTGCTGAGATGCAGGTGGCTCCAGATTTTGCTTAGCGGCATCGTGCTCCTGATCTTAGTCGAACGCACCCTGATAGCCACCTCTGACCCGAACTGCGCGCCCAGCGTCATCCTGCTCGGGGCGTTTTTGGTGCCCTACGGAAGCGGTGTACTCCGGAGTCCAGCGCCCTGTGGTGCTTGCTATAGGGGATTAGCTTCCACTTTAGTATCTGCTCTTGCTGGGATGGCTATAAAGAGGAGTGAGTGGTGAATCTCGACAGCCTGTTCGACCGTTTTGCCAAGTGGACCTCTCGTATTGTAGGACACCCTGCCACCTTCGCCGCCGCCGTGCTCATCATCGTAGTTTGGGCTATTACCGGCCCGATATTTGGGTTCAGCAATACCTGGCAGTTGGCTATAAATACAGGCACGACCATCATTACGTTCCTGATGGTATTCCTGATCCAGAACACACAAACCAGGGACGGTACTGCCGTGCAACTGAAGCTTGACGAACTGATTCGAGCAATAGAAGGAGCGCACAACGCATTCCTAGATCTCGAGGAGCTATCGGATGAAGATCTAGCCAGAGTCAGGGCGCACTTTGAGGCCTTAGCACGCGCGTCCAGAGAGGACCTGAAGCGGGGTCTTAGGGATACCGGAACCACCGAGTTGCCCACCGATTGATCCGATCGAGAAGCCACGCGAAGGTGAGGAGCGCGGCTGGATCGATGCCCTCGTAGGCAATGCACCCAAATCGCCGCTAACAGAGGAGCACAACAGCGCAAGTGACTTCTTTGTCCCAAACCGCAGAGGCCGCCCTTCGATGCTTGCCTCAGGCGTACCCAGCAGCTTGATGCTTAGCCGCTTTTCTTCTCTGACCTTCGTCACGAATCTCCCGTGCCACGCTTTCTCCACGCCCCACTGCCCAGGATAGACATCGTCTCCTGGCGATGGATGAGGGTTATGACCGCCGAGCCGCGCTCGTGGGCGATTTGGGAGAGTGCCCTCTTTCTCGCCCGGGCCAGTAGCTGCCGCCGCAGTACTGGCTGCAGCGAGATGAGGATCATGAATATCCAAAAGAGGTTGAAGAGGTTGGACATGTTCGCCTTCTCCCTTGACCTTACCCCAGATTGTGTTGTTTGATTTGTTTCATCACGCTACCAAGGTCGGCTTTTGTCGCAATGACTGTGCCCCGTTCCTATGCAGCCGGAGAGGATACCGAAGTTCTTGGACGTCACCACTCCGCCTCCGCACACGCCAGCCTTCCAGATCCCCTCGCAAGTAAAATGAGCCCGTGTGAGCCCGTGAGTGGTGTTTCTTCCCCTACGAACGCTCACCGTCTCTCGGGAGCCGCCCGTGGATAGCGGCCAAGCCCCGCCAGCGCCAGCCTGGGGACCACTACGCTACCCGGTCTTCAGAGCCCTTTGGATTGCCTCTGTCGCGGCCAACGTCGGCACCTGGATGCAGAATGTTGGCGCAGCGTGGCTTATGACCTCGCTCACTCCTTCGCCGACTCTCGTGGCACTGGTGCAAACCGCGACCAGTTTGCCCTTCCTGGTTGCGGCTCTGCCGGCGGGTGCTTTGGCGGACATCGTAGACCGGCGCAAGCTGCTTATGGCCGTGCAGGGCTGGATGTTCTTGGTTGCCCTAATACTCGGTGTCTTGACCTGGATGGGCGCCATGACGCCCGCACTGCTCCTGGTGCTCACCTTCGCGCTCGGTTTGGGACTGGCGGCGAACCTGCCGACCTGGCAGTCGATCCAGCCCGACCTCGTGCCCAGGAGCGAACTGCCCCAGGCGGTAGCCTTAGGGGGTGTCAACGTAAACCTCTCGCGAGCCATTGGCCCGGCGATAGGCGGCTTCGTCATTGCCGCGACGGGACCAGCCGCGACATTCCTGATCAACGCAGCCACTTTCCTCTTCGCACTGCTCGTCTTCTCACGATGGCAGGGCTTGCCGCTCGACACCGAGCTGGCGGAACGCCTGCCGGGGGCGGTGCGAGCGGGCCTGCGATACGTGCGCAACGAGCCGGCCCTGAGAGCCGTGCTCGTGCGGGCGGGCTTCTTCATGGTAGGAGGTAGCGCGATAATGGCGCTGTTGCCGCTCGTCGCTCGGCAAGAACTCGGTCTCGGTTCCGAGGGTTACGGCCTCCTTCTCGGCTGTTTCGGTGCGGGGGCGGTGACCGGGGCGGCGCTCCTTCCTCGGTTCAAGCAGATGGCGTCGCCTAACCTGCTCGTCGGGGCGGCCTCAGTCGTCCTGGCAGCGGCGACCGGAGCCCTCGCGCTCGTCCCGAACCCATTCGCGGTTGGGATTGCCCTACTGGTCGGCGGTGTGGCGTGGCTCTCTACGATGGCTAACCTGAACACTACCGCGCAGATGGTGCTACCGGCGTGGGTGAGAGCGAGGGGGCTCTCCGTGTACGTGTTGGTCTTCCAGGGTTGCATCGCGGCGGGGAGTGCCGGATGGGGACTGGTCGCCGAACTCCTGGGCGTGCGCGCCGCACTCGCACTTGCCGCGGCCTGGCTCATGCTGGCGCTCGGGGCGAGCTTCCGCTGGCAGCTTGTGGAGGGCGAGGGACTGGACCTGTCACCTTCGCTGCGCTGGCCGGAGCCGGTGGTTGTGGTCGGGGTGGACCAGGATGAGGGGCCGGTCTTGGTGACGGTCGAGTACCGTGTGGCTCCGGAACACTCGGGGAAGTTCGTGCGAGAGATGCAGCGCCTCGGACGCATCCGGCGGCGCGACGGTGCCTACCGCTGGGGGGTGTTCCGCGATACTTCGGATCCGACGCGCTACCTTGAGACCTTCCTCGTCGAGTCGTGGGCCGAGCACCTCAGGCAGCACGAGCGCGTGACCATGGCCGACCGGGCAATCGAAGACCGCGTCCGCGCCTTCAATGCCGACGGAGCACCCCCGATGGTTACACACTTAGTCTTGATGCGCGAAGATTAGGAGTGGCCAGCGTGAGGTTCCGGCTCGGCGTCCGAGGAGCACGCGTAGAGATCCAATTAAAGAGGTACCGGGGACTTCGGGTATGGAGGACGGAGACGAGGAAGGGTAAAGGGCGGTGGGTGTTCTGAGACGAAGGTGGTTACAGGTCCTTGTTAGCGGCCTGGTCCTGCTATTCCTCGTCGAGCGCACGCTCGTCGCTACCTCAAACCCGAACTACGTGCCATCGGTCATCGTGCTTGGCGCTTTCTTGGTGCCTATCAGCTTTGTAACCTACCTTTACGAGCGTCTGCCAAGCTGGGATGTTCCCCTGCCGGCATTGGCGGTGTGCTTCCTGTGGGGCGGGGTGTTGGGCACGGTCGTCGCGGGGACACTGGAGTACGACGTGGCAAGGGCACTAGGCCTTTTGCCCAAGCTGCTCATCGGTCTCATAGAGGAGTCGGCCAAGCTGATCGTGCCTCTCATCTTCTACTTCGTAGGGCGCTACCGATCTGAGGCGGCGGGCATAGTCCTGGGTGTTACTACCGCGGCGGGCTTTGCTGGACTGGAGACGATGGGCTACGGGTTCGTCTCCTTGCTCTCCTCCAAGGGGAACCTCGGGGTCCTGGATGAGGTACTCTTGGTGCGTGGCCTGACCTCGCCGGCCGGTCACATGGCTTGGACGGGGTTGGTGTGTGCTGTCCTGTGGAGAGAGAGACTCAAGGTGGGGCACGCGACCCTAAACTGGCGGGTTCTCGGGGCTTTCTTGACGGCGGTGGTGCTGCACGCTTTGTGGGACACCTTCGCGAGCATCAGGAGCGCTACCTTGGTCGAGTTCTTGGGTGTAGCGTTCCTGAGCCTGCTGGTGGCGGTGGTTAGCCTGGTGCTCCTGCTCCGACGAGTGCGTGAGGCCCGCCGAGCATACAGAGAAGGAGAAACGTTTGGAAGCGCGACCGCTGAAAGAGGCCATCGCGGGTGAGGGTCTGGAGGAGACGGCCGCCGGATCGTAGGGAGGGGGAGTAGTGATCGGCCTGCCGGATAGCGTGCGAGCATGCCTGTTCGACCTCGACGGCGGGTTGACTCGAACGGCGACGGTCCACGCAGCGGCCTGGAAGGAGACGTTCGACGGGTACTTGCGCGAGCGGGCGGCGCGAACAGGGGAGGAGTTCGTCCCTTTCGATCCGGTGGCTGACTACACTCGGTATGTGGACGGCAAGCCGCGCTACGATGGGGTGCGGTCGTTCCTTATGGCACGGGGCATCGAGCTGCCTGAGGGGGTGTCCGGCGACCCGCCGGCCGCTGAGACCGTTCGCGGGCTGGGTAACCGCAAGAACGAACTCGTCTTACGGTTGATCCGCGAAGGGGGTGTGGAGGTCTACGACGGCTCGGTGCGCTACCTCGAGGTGGCGCGCGACGCCGGCCTGCGACGGGCCGTGGTTTCTTCTAGCGCCAACACCCGCGACGTTCTGGTAGCCGCCGGAATAGAGGGATTCTTCGAAGCCCGCATCGACGGGGTGGTGGCTGAGCGCGAGGGGCTGAAGGGGAAGCCAGCGCCGGATTCCTTCCTTGCCGCCGCGAGAGCGCTCGATGTGGCGCCCGCTCAGGCCGCGGTCTTCGAGGACGCGCTCGCTGGCGTGGAAGCCGGGCGGGCGGGAGGCTTCGCCTGCATCGTCGGCGTCGACCGCGCCGGGCAAGCAGAGGCGTTGCGCGAGCACGGCGCGAGCATCGTGGTCTCAGATCTCTCAGAGCTATTGGAGGACCGATGATCCAGCACCGCTTCTTCCCAACCGAACCGTGGGTGGTTCGCGAGACCGAGCTGGATCTCTCCGTGCTGGCCCAGACCGAGTCGATCTTCGCTCTCTCTAACGGGCACATCGGGCTGCGGGCAAATCTCGAGGAGGGCGAGCCTCACGGTCTGCCAGGCACGTACCTCAACAGCTTCTACGAGACGCATCCGCTGCTCCACTCCGAGCCGGGCTACGGCTACGCGGATGTCGGGCAGACGCTGGTCAACGTCACCAACGGCAAGATCATCCGCCTGCTCGTAGACGACGAGCCATTTGACGTACGCTACGGGCACCTGCGCGCCCACCAGCGCGTCCTCGACCTGCGTGCCGGGGTGCTGCGACGGCAGGCCGAGTGGGTCTCCCCGGCCGGGCAGGCGGTGCGGCTGTCATCAGTGCGCCTTGTCTCTTTTGCGCAGCGCGCAGTCGCGGCCATCCTGTACGAGGTCGAGCCGCTCGGCGCTCCGGCGAGGCTGGTGGTGCAATCCGAGCTTGTGGCAAACGAGCCGCTGCCAGCCGCCGTCCAGGACGATCCCCGTGCCAGCTCTGGCATGGGCTCGGCCCTGCGTTCCGAGTACTTCTCCGACCACGACGCCCGGGTCGTACTCGTCCACTCCACGAAAGAGAGCGGCCTGCGGATGGCCGCGGCCATGGACCACGTCGTAGAGGGGCCGCCAGGCACACAGACTAGTGCGGAGAGCGGCGAGGACCTCGGGCGGGTGACGGTCGCTACGGAGCTCGAGCCGGGGCAGCGCCTTCGGTTGGTGAAGTTCCTGGGGTACGGCTGGTCGAGCCAGCGCTCAGTGCCGTCGGTGCGCGACCAGGTCGAGGCGGCCCTCGCCGCTGCGACGCGCAGCGGCTGGGAGGGGCTCCTGAGCGCCCAGCGCGACTACCTCGACGACTTCTGGGAGTACGCCGACGTGGAGCTCGAGGGGGATGCTGAGCTCCAGCAGGCGGTTCGCTTCGCGCTCTTCCACGTCCTGCAGGCGAGTGTCCGCGCGGAGGGGCAGGCGATACCGGCCAAGGGCCTCACCGGGCCGGGCTACGACGGGCACACCTTCTGGGACACCGAGACGTTCGTCCTGCAGCCCCTGACCTACACCGTCCCGCACGCAGTCAGCGACGCGCTCCGGTGGCGCCACGCCACGCTCGACCTGGCCCGCGAGCGCGCGAAGGTTCTCGGGCTCGACGGGGCCAGCTTCCCCTGGCGCACCATCGGCGGCCAGGCAGCCTCGGGGTACTGGCCGGCCGGCACCGCCGCCTTCCACATCAACGCCGACATCGCCTACGCGGTCGTCCGCTA
>DASSCV010000171.1:0-3480 GCA_035697505.1 Rubrobacter sp. | reverse complement strand
TGTCTGGCGCTTTGCTCACCGAGGTGAGGGATGGCAAGATCGTACGCGAGTGGGGCTACTGGGATCAGCTCTCGCTGTTGGCCCAGTTGGGCATCACCGACCAGACCGGACTCTTCTTGTCTCCTGAGGGCTTCTAAGATGGAAGGAGGAGCTGATGCCGAGGGCGACGAGAGCGATAAGCCGCAAAGATTTCCTTAGGCTCAGTGGCGCTGGGCTCGCGGGTGCAGCGCTTCTAGGCACCACGGGTTGCGGCGGCCAGGGAGGCGGTGAGGTCATCAAGTACCTAACCGAGACTCCCGAGACGACCAACCTGGAGAGATCGGCAATAGAAATACAAGTCAACAGGTTCGAAGAACAGAACCCGAAATATACCCTTGAGCGCGAGCCGCTTACTCCGGATGATCTGCTCACGGTCATAAAGACCAGGTTGCAATCCGGGCAGCCCCCCGACGTTTTCAACTACGGTACCGGACCGGGCTTCGCCGGCGTACTGCAAGACGCGGGACTCCTAAGTTCTCTGGAGAAGGCCTACAAGGAAAACGGCTGGGAGATCTACGACTGGGCCAAGCAGCAGGTCACCTACGACGGCACCGTCTACGGCGTTCCCGACCTACTCCAGGAGATCATCGTCTACTACAACAAGGATCTCGTGCCCGAGGCACCGAAGACCGTGGATGAGCTCCGGGAGATCGCCGACGATCTCAAAGGGCAGGGGAAGATCCCATTCGCCTTCGGCGATTCGGAGCGGTGGCCTGCCGGCCATCTGTTCAGCATGGGGGTCAGCAACCTGCTGGGCAAGGAGGGCTTGGACGAGATCCTCTATGGGGACGGCCGGTGGAACGTTCCCGAGGTGGAGAAAGCCATAGATCTCATGTTCAGGGACTTCGTGGAGAGCGGCTACTACCCGGATGGTGTAAACGCCATCACCTACGACGACGCCAACTCGCTCTTTTACGAAGGCAAGGCAGCTATGCTGCCAACCGGCACCTGGCTCATTTCGGTGATCGTCGAGACGGTCCAGAACTTCGAGGTCGATTTCTTCCCGTTCCCTTCCATAGACGGCTCTGATATCGCGCCTGCGGCTGGGACAGGGACAGGCCTGTTCGTGGCTAAGAACGCGACCAATCCCGAAGGTGCGATCACGTTTATCGACTACCTATTGCAGGACGACACCGCTCGGCTGCTGACCGAAAAGTTGCTAACGATTCCGGCGCACCCGTTCAATCAGGCGGGACTCGACGTCCCCGAGCTGTTCAGGACGGTTCTAGAGGACGTATCGAAATCGACGGAGATCGGAGCCCTCGGCTACAACATTGACGTGCTGACCCCGCAGAACTTCAACGAGGTGATGTGGTCTGGTTTCCAGGAGGTCCTAAACGGTATTAAGTCACCCGCAGAGCAGGCCTGGGCATTACAGGAGGCTTGGGCGGCGGCGAAGAAGCAGGGGAAGCCGGCGGCGCAAGCGTAGGCCGAGAGATGCTTCTATGGCTTCCTCAACCCTAAGAGCGATAGCCCCCGATATGCCAACGCTGACCACGACCTACCCTACCTGTGGCCTGGTGGCGATGCCGAAGAACTCAGGGGCCAGGGTGATGGCCTTGGGCCTTATGCTGGGAATAAGCTACGAGCAAAAGGAGATGGTGCTCGAGGCGGATGAGATCGCTCTCTTCTACAGCGATGGGCTGGTGGAGGCGCACAACCCCTGTGGTGAGATTTTCGGCTTTCCGAGGCTACGGACGCTCCTCGCGGAGCACGGCGAGGAGGCGTCGCTGAGTAACTTACTCGAGGAGGAACTTCACCCATTCACCGGAGAGGGCTGGGAGCAGGAGGACGACATAACCCTCCTTACCCTACGACGTGTGATAGCTCGAAGCTGACATTCGGAGAATCCCAACCATAGGCGAAGTCGCGGAATTCCCTACCTTCCCGCCGTTCTGCAACTAAGGAGCTGCTAGCCTGCCCGCTTGCCCTTGGAGGCCGTGTCGGGACGCAGCCACAGAGAGACGTGGGCGGGTTCCATCGTCTCCCTCACCACTCCCACGAGATCGTTACGTAAGGCATCCAGGTCTGTCTCGTCCCTGAGCTTAGCTGAGAAGGCTTCGAGGGTCTTTGCGGCATCGTACTTCCTACGATAGAAGCGCCTGTCTATGAAGCTCTGTATGCGCCTTCTTAGGGGGATGAAAAGAGCCGCGATGATCAGCGTGGATGCCACTACCGCAAACTGTGACTCTTCCCCGGTTAGCGCCCGGAAGGCATTCTGCAGGACCAATACTCCACCTAGATACACGGCAGCCAGCACCGCCGTGAGGGAACTGTAGACGAGGGTGCGGTTTATGACGACGTCTATGGCGTAGAGGTGGTACCTGAGGATGGCCACGCCCACGGCAATGTAAAGACCGGCGAAGCCCAAGGCGACGAGTAAGGTCGAGAGCGTCCTGCTGAAGCCCACGGCCACGTGTAAGGTCGAGAGCGTCCTGCTGAATAGATCCTCGTATCCGAGCACGCCTATCGAGATGATGGAACCGAAGAGCACGGCGGCATAGGCGAGCCACTTGATCTGCTGGCGCTCGGTTCCACCAGCGCGATGGAACCGAAAAACGAGCGACAGCGCAGCGGAAATGACGGCGATCAAGAAAACTCGCATTCTGACATCACGGATGCCGGTGAAGACGTCGCCAATAACTCCCCCTACGGCAAAGGGGTTAAAGATCGGCGCAAAGGGGCTGAGGCCGCTCGCGAATAGTCCGGAGATCAAATAAACTGCCCCCGCCGCCACGACGGGCCACATCAGCAATCTCCAGCGTCGCGACGGCAGCTTACCGTCGGGAAACAGCAGCAAGACACAAGGTATGAGGGTGGCCACCACCACCCATCCCACCCATGCTCCGACAAAGATGACTAGGTTACGAGTGAACAGTGATCCCACGCCCACTGTCATGGCGAAGGTATAGTACGTCCGTGCAAACATCCAGAGAGCGGCGCCCAGCCCTAGCCCGCACCACAACCATCCGTAGGGGTTCCTTGGTCGATGCGAGGCGATGACCCCTCCAAGGAGGGGAGCGCCGATGATCGCGACGAGAAGGATGGCTTGGTCACGCCACTGCGTCCAGTAGAACGTTAATGCCATGGACGAACCGATGACGGTCAGCAGCAACCCCAGAACCACAAGCGCCAAGCTCACGGTACACAACAACCAAGCGAGCCAAGCGGCGGCGCGGAAGCTCATCCCACCGATTCCTCGCGCCTGATCCTGTCTTCTTACCCCTTCTGTCATGAGACCACTCTACAGCACCACCGCCTCCTAGGCGTCAAGACGAACGATACGAGGTTCGTTTCCTAGCCCAGAGGGAGCCGATTTACAGAGAATCCACCTTACCCGTATTGTTGCCAAACCACAAACACAGGAGAGCTTAGGTTTCGTGCCCTACTCTCAGAGAGCGGCGTCGACCGGTTAGAATTGGCGAGGTGCTTGCCGTAGTT
>DASSCV010000170.1:0-16376 GCA_035697505.1 Rubrobacter sp. | reverse complement strand
ATGTATTCCTCCTCGCCCCACACCTGCCTGAGGAGCGCCGTGCGCGGGAAGACCCTTCCCGGGCTTCGGGCCAGCGTGTGGAGAAGCTTGAACTCACGTGGGGAGAGGAGGACTTCTTTGCCGTTCTTCAGGACCTGGACCTGATCCGGGTCGATCTCGAGCTCCCCGACGAAGATCCTGCCCGAGTCCCCATCCCCGGCGCGTTCTCTCTTGCGGAAGATCTGCTTCACACGCGCCACGAGTTCCCTTGGGTTGACCGGCGAGCGCATGTAATAGTCGGCCCCCAGCTCTATCCCGACTATACGGTCCATGGTGTCCTCATCCCTTAGGAGCGCCACGGTAGAGACGCCGGGCTTCTGGACGGCGGAGATCACCTGAAACCCACGCTCATCGGGCAGCCGGTTATCCACGACCGCGATCTCGAAGTCCTCCCTACCTGCCATCTGGCGCGCCTGAGAGCCGGATCCTGCGGGGATAACACGCCACCCCTCTCCGGAGAGCGCCCGCCTCAGATGTAACCTCTCCTCGTCATCCCCTATAACAAGCAGTATAGATGCGCTCAAAACGCCACGCCCACCTCCGCTCCACAAACGCCAACTAAGAGAGTATATCCACAAAAGCGTCCCTGAGGGGCACCTGCCTTGAGAGATGCCCCACCCGGCGGTATCATGTGCATCTCCGATGCGCTCGTAGCTCAGCCGGATAGAGCGTCTGACTACGAATCAGAAGGCCGCAGGTTCGAGTCCTGCCGAGCGCGCAACAGAAAACGGCTGGTTTGCAGGATAAACGCCGACCGGCCATCCTATTTTTCGTCACCTGTCTCGTCTCCTACCACGGCTCGTACCACAACGGGATCTCCAAAACCCACTAATCGCCCGCGGGAGGGGTGGGCTTTCGCTCAGGAGGGCGGCATCGCGAGTCCGGGCGTTATGCATCGGAGTGTGTGGAGAGACCGTCCGACAAGGGTCTAGAGCACCTTGTGGCTCCCTATTTCGTTGGCTCTAAGAGTACGAAACAAGGCTTCTTCGAGTCGTTTCGTCGACTTCTGAGGCCTCAGAGAGATGCCCTTCGGAACCTTTTCGGACGGTCTCGGAAGTGGAATTCTCGGAAGATCGTCTCAGCGGTAGAAGATGCGCACCGCTGAGACGATCAAGATCACACCAAGTACAAGCTTGAGCACCGCAGCCGGGACTACTCCGACGAAGAGGCCCCCTATCACCGCCCCGATTACCGACCCCAACCCCATCGGCGCGACTGTCTGGGTAAGGTCGGCGCGGTCCGTGAAGGAGCCGAGCCGACGGTGCCTGAGTACTCCCACCGCTACGGTCGGCAGGCTGATCAGCAAGCTGGCTGTCCCCGCCGTCTTGATACCCGCACCGAAGGCGAAGACTAGCGTAGGGATGATGAGCTCTCCGCCAGCGACGCCTAGCAGGCTGCTCACCAGTCCGATGCCGAGCCCGAAGATCACCGCGGCGACCAGGCGCACCAGCGGCGAGTCAGGCAGGAGAGCGGGCACATCACGGGGCAAGAACGCTTCTACGATGAGCGCTGTGCCGATCACCACCAGGAACACGAGTATGATCCGCTCCAGGAGGTGCTCCGAGACGTGGTGGACCAGCGCCGTCCCGACGTAGGCCGCCGACACTGCGCCGACGATCATAGCTACTGCGATAGGCAGCAACCCCAGCTAGGGGGTGAGGGCGAGTGTCTGGCCACGGATGAGCAGTGCACTGAGGACCGTCACCAGGCTGATGGCGAGGTTGAGGGCGACGGCGCGGCGGGCAGCGTACCCGAAGACCCCTGCCAGCACTGGAAGGCGGAACTCCGCACCCCCCAACCCTATGAGTCCGCCAAGGAGCCCGATAGGAGCGCCGTAAAGCAGAGCAGCTACAGGCGAGCGGTGGACGTTGTCTGGCTTGGTCTCCACCGCAACATCCTACGCTATTCACCCGAGTGGAATGAAAGTTCTCCGAAGGTCATCGCAGCCCCGGTCCAACAAAGTAGGTCTCCGTGAGCCTTCCGACCGCGGCGCGTGCTTAGGGACGTCGGTCAGTACCTCAGGCGCGGGCGAAGGGATCTGGCCTTCCGTCGCCGCCCTCAGAGACGCCGATCTCACTCCGGGAGGCTCCCATGCGCTCTCGACGTTCGCGCTCGCGCTCCTCGCGTAGCTTGCTCAGCTCCTCCTCTGGGTGCTCCAGCCACTCCCTTATCCTGAGTTCGATCTCATCGCGTACCTGGCGGAACCTCTCCAGCATGGAGTCGTAGGGAATGTTCTCCTCGCGGCGAGGGTCCTCGAAGATCCAAGAGAAGGTCGCCCCGACGCCGGGGAAGGTCTTCGGACAGCGCTCCTCGGTACGGGCGCACACGATGATCAGGTAGTTGAAGCCCATCTTGCCCAGGTAGGTCCTGAGACCCTTCGGGTACTGCTCAGAGATGTCGATGCCGATCTCGCTCATCGCCTCGACGGCACAAGGGTGGATCTCGGGTGTGGGATCAATGCCAGCGCTGTAGGCCTCGAAGCGGTCCCCAGCCAGGTGACGCAAGAACCCTTCGGCCATCTGGCTCCTGGCCGAGTTCTGGGTACACAGGAACAACACCTTCTGCTTCCGCATCGCTATCCTCCTCCGTTCACTAGTTCCGCTTGCACCCGATCTTTGATCCCATCCCTGACCCTGCGGAAGACCTCCAAGCGCTCCTCCTCGGAGCCCTCCGCCCGTGATGGGTCCTCGAAGGACCAGTGCAACCTGCTCTGGGCCCCTGGGAAGAACGGGCAGGCTTCGTTGGCGTCGTCGCAGACCGTGATCACGTAGTCGAAGGACTGGTCGAGGTAGCGGTCCAGGGTCTTGGACTCCTGGGAGGAGATGTCCACGTCTATCTCCTCCATCGCCCTGATCGCCAGCGGCCTTACGCGGGTGGCCTCCGTGCCCGCCGAGAACGCCTCAAAGCGGTCTCCAGCAAGGTCACGCAGCAACCCCTCGGCCATCTGGCTCCTCGCGGAGTTGTGGGTGCAAAGGAACAGGACCCTGGTCTTCTCGGTCATGCGGGCAGTCTACAAGTTGCGAGCGTGCGCTGAGTTAAAGCGAAGTAAAAAGTGAACGGGCTACTTCCGACGATACGTCGGGGCTCGCTCAAGGGAATGTCACCCCGCAGCACCGCTTTCCCCCGAAGCTGGGCCCGCCAGCGCGGACGCGCCGCGCCGGCGTGGCGGAGGCGGGATGCCCCGCTGGCTCCATCACGCTACGGGCCACCTGGCGGCGCGCGCGGGCGACGACGAGCTCGGCGTCGGAGCCGACCCCGCGCAGGGTTGCCGAGGCGAAGGAGGTCTGGAAGGGCAGCCCGACGAAGTAGAGCCCGGGGACGGTGCGGCTCACCCCGGCGCGCTGATCCGGATGGCCGTCGGCTCGCAGGGCGCCCAATGGCCCCATGTAGCCCAGGTTCGGGCCGTAGCCGGTGGCGAGAAGGACGGCGTCCACCGGCTCCTCGCGCCCGTCCTCCCAAACCACGCCGCTTTCGGTGAAGCGGGAGAACACCGACCGCCGGTCGGGTCTTCCGGAGCGCATCGCGGCGGCGTAGGTCCCGTCATCCACGACGCCCCCGGGCTCGGAGACGTCGAAGAGGCGTCCGAGCGGGAGGCGGTCGAGGCCGGAGACGGAGAGCCAGAAGTGGAGGTCCCGCCCGAAGACGAGCTGGGGCATGATGCGGATAGGGGAGCGGGTGGCTAGGGTGGTTTCAGCGACCTCGACCAGCTCGTGGGCGATCTGCACGGCGGAGTTCCCGCCGCCCACGATCACGACGCGCTTCCCTCGGAACGGAATCGGGTTGCGGTACTCGGCGGCGTGGAGGATCTTGCCGCGGAAGGCCTCTTGGCCGGGGAATCGGGGCTGGTGGGGCCTGGCGAAGGAGCCCGTGGCGGCGATCAGGGTCCGGGCCCGGTACTCCCCGCCGTCGTCGGTCAGCAGCCGGAACCCCCCGACCGCGGCGCGCTCCGCGCGCAGGACGCGCTTGCCCGCGAGCACGGGAAGCCCGAAGGCCTCGGCGTAGCCGCGCAGGTAGCCCACGACCTCGTCGCGGGCAGGGTAGCGGTCGGGGGAGCCCGGGAATGGCATGCCCGGCAGGCCCGAGTAGCGCGCGGGCGAAAAGAGCTTGAGACTGTCATAGTAGCCCGGCCACGAGCCGCCGGGCTCCCCTCTCGCCTCCAGAATCTCGAAGGAGAGGCCCGCCCGTTTGAGGTGGTAGCCTGCGGCCAGCCCGGCCTGGCCGGCACCGACGACGAGCGTGTCGAGGACGGCGGGCCCTATGCGAGGACTCGCGACGCCTCCTGTCGCCTCAGCAGCAGCCATCGCCCGCGCTCCGCTTCTCGGCAGCGGAGAGCAGGCGGTCGGCCGCCTCGCCGAGCAGCGCCCCGGCGACCTCCCTATCGAGGGAGTAGAAGGCCCACTTCCCTCGCCGCTCCTCGCGCACCAGTCCCGCGTCCTTGAGCTTCCTCATGTGGTAGGAGACCTTCGACTGGCCCATGCCGAAGTGCTCCTCGAACTCGCAGACGCAGATGCCCTCCTCCCCCTCTTCGACGGGGACGCCGGAGTCCGAGAAGTCACAGCAACTCCGGCCGTCGGCCATCATGGAGAGCATCCTCACCCGTATAGGGTCGGAGAGGGCGCGCCCCAGGGCGACGAGCTGCTCCACCCCTTCCTCGGTGTCTCCCTTGCGGGCGCCATTCTCCTCCACGACCCCGAGCTCTTTAGTGCTCACAGCGTCCCCTGCTCGGTCGGCTTCCGACCCCTGATGAAGGCGCTAGCCAGCGGGACCTCGGCAGCCGCGGTAGCCGCCGCGGTCGTCGCGGTGTCGCCACAGCAGCCCGAGCCGCCGCAGCAACCGGAGGCCTCGGCGAACTCTTCCTCGTAGGTGTGGGTGACCTCCACCGAAACGTCTTCGAAGCCTGCTTTTACTAGTATCTTCTCGTACTCGTCCTTCTCCAGAGCCCCGGAGACGCAGCCGCTCCACGCCTCCATGCTCCTCACAAGTTCAGCCGGGAGCTTGCTCTTGTCGCCCAAGAACACCATGTCCGAGACAGCGAAGCGCCCCCCTGGCTTGAGGACGCGGAATGTCTCGGAGATCACCCTGGGCTTGTCGGTGGAGAGGTTGATGACGCAGTTGGAGATAACCACGTCCACGTGGTCTTCGGGCAGTGGGATCTCCTCGATGTGGCCCTTGAGAAACTCGACGTTCTCGGCCCCGGCCTCAGCCTTATTCTTCTCGGCTAGCTCGAGCATCTCGTCGGTCATGTCCAGGCCGTAGGCCTTGCCGCCCGGAGAGACTCTCCTGGCCGAGAGCAGCACGTCTATGCCGCCCCCGCTGCCCAGGTCCAGGACCACCTCACCAGCAGAGAGCGTGGCGAGGGCCGTGGGGTTGCCGCACCCCAACGAAGCCGCGCCCGCCGCCTCCGGCAGAGCACCTAACTCCTCTACGGAGTAGCCTCCTCCAGTCCAGTCCACCCCTAGCGCTTCGGAGTCGAGGCCGCGCTCGCCTGCCGATCCGCAACACGAGGCCGTCCCGGCTCCCTCAAGCACCGTCAGCGCAGCCCCGGCGTACCTCTCCTTGACCCACTCGCGCACATCTTCACCCATGACACTCCTTCCGATCAAGTAATCTTGGTCGGAGTATAGATCAACGTATCTTGATCTGTCAAGGGCGAGGATCGTTATTGCAGTCTATCTGCCGCGGCGTTAGACCAGGCTTGTTGACAGGAGCCCGCGCGCAGCGTATACTGAGTGAATACTCAATGAGTATACACTCAACATGCGGATGCAGAAGGGAGCCGTGGGATGCGGGAAGGCAACACGCCGTCCGAACGGCCGCCCACGGCACGACAGCGGCAGGCAGCAGCGCGCCGAGAGCAGATCCTGAAGACGGCTCTCAAGCTGTTTGCGGCGCAGGGCTTCGACGCTACCTCTACGAGGCAGATCGCTCGCGAGGTAGGGATCGCTGAAGGCCTCATCTTCCATTACTTTCCTACCAAGGCGAGCCTGCTCGCCGCTATCCTGGAGGACCGGATGGAGGAACGGCGAACCTTCAGGAGCGAGTTGCGCCCGCTGCTGGAAGGCGCGAGAGGCAAGCCCGCCCCCGAGGTGTTGCACGCGGTGGCTTCCGGCTGGCTCGCCACCCTGCGCAGGGACGAGGAGACCGTAATCGTTCTGTTCACGGCGGCTCAGACGAACCCCGAAGTGTGGCAAGCATGGCAAAGGCTGATCCGGGAAGGCACCGAGCTATTCACCGGCTACCTCGCCTCCCGCGTCGATGCCGGGGAGCTCAGGAAGGACCTGCCGCTCGAGACTGCGGGGACGATGTTCGTCTCGTCGCTTATGATCTTCTTCCTCACCCGACGTCATCTGCCGGAGCCCGAGTGGGAAAGGCAGAGCGATGCCTACGCGCGAGAGCTGATCTCCGTCTGGCTGGAGGGAGCGCGAAGATGAGAGCCAACCCGCGGCCAGCGGCAAGGCCTTCGGCCCCCCCTTTTTTTGACCGTTTCGTTGACCGCCCACTCACTCAGGAGCTGGCCGTGAGCACGTCTGCACAACTGCGCGAGGAGATTGAGGCAAAGGGGGCCGAGGAGACTACCTGCTGCGTCGTCGGAGGTGGTCCGGCCGGAGCGATGCTGGCCCTCCTGCTCGCGCGGCAGGGGGTCGAGGTGACGCTGCTGGAAGCACATAGGGACTTCGAGCGGGATTTCCGCGGAGACACGCTGCACGCCTCGGCGATGGAGATCCTGGACGAGATTGGGCTAGCCGATCGCCTCCTCAAGCTCCGCCACGCGAAGGTCAGGCACTTTACCGTGCCGACCAAAGGTGGCCAGTTCACCTTCGACCTTTTCTCGGGGCTGAAGACCAGATTCCCTTACATAGTGGTGATGGCCCAGTCGCGCTTCTTGGAGTTCATCACCGAAGAAGCGAAGCGCTACTCGAACTTTCGGCTTGTCATGGGGGCCAGGGTGGAGGAGCTGCTCGAGGAGGACGGGGTCGTGAGGGGTGTGCGCTACCGGGGACAGGACGGCTGGCGCGAGGTTCGCGCCACGTTGACGGTCGGCGCGGACGGCCGCTTCTCGAAGGTGCGCAGGCTGGCGGGATTCGATCCAGTCAAGATATCCTCGCCGATCGACGTGCTCTGGTTCAGGATCTCGCGGCGCGAGAGCGACCCGAAGGAGGCCCTGGCCGCCCGCGTAGGGAGCGGGATGTTCCTGGTGCTCATCGACCGCTTCGACTACTGGCAGGTGGGCTGCACCATCATCAAGGGTGGGTACAAAGACGTGCGCGCATCAGGTCTGGAGAGGCTGCGTCGATCTCTCGCCAGGGTCGCACCGGAGTGGGCCGACCGGTTCGACGAGCTTAAAGAGTGGAAGCAGATCCCGGTCCTCTCCGTCGAGATAAGCCGCCTCAAGCGCTGGCATAAGCCGGGCTTGCTCCTGATCGGCGACGCGGCTCACGTGATGAGCCCGCTCGGCGGGGTGGGCATCAACTACGCCATCCAGGACGCCGTGGTTGCCTCCAACGTGCTGGGCAAGAAGCTGGCGACCGGAACGCCGATACAGGAGCGAGATCTCGCCGAGGTCCAGCGCCGGCGCGAGCTGCCCATCCGAGTCATCCAGACCTTCCAGTCGCTCGGCCAGAGGGGCGTGGCCAGGGGGGTGTTGAGCTCCGAGGGTGAACGCGCGTTCGCCGTCCCGCGGCTCGTGCTCCTGCTTCTCAAGAGCCCCCGGCTGCTGACGATCCCCGCCCGCTTCCTCAGCTTCGGCCTGCGTCCGCCGCACGTGGAAGCAGGCAAGGAGATAGTCCTTTCCACCCAGCCTTGCTAGTGACTCGTCAGCCGGACGCCTTGGCGTCGCCCTAAGGCCGCCCGGGGCCTGAGCTCTGGGCGACGACCGGCGAGAGCGCGTTATCTACGAGAAACCGCAAACCGAGAACGAGGCCTCAAACGAGCGGGATCTCCCGCTCCCTGACGGCTTCTGCAGCAAAACGCAGCGCCTCGCGCACGTCTTCGCGCTCCAGATCCGGGTAAGCCTTGAGGATCTCCTCTTCGTTCATACCGTCGGCGACCATCCCCACCACCGTCGCAACGGGTACGCGCAAGCCACGGATGGAAGGAACCCCTCCCATCTTGTCGGGATCCACCGTTATACGATCGAAAGCCACTCCATCGCCAACTTTACGAAGCTTTTCCTTACATGATCTTATCGTACCCGGAGCCCTCCGCTTGGTCGCTCAGCCCCCTTCTGAATCCGTGACGCCAAGACCAGGAAACCCTAGGGAGGATCGCAGCGTGCTACCAAGCCGCCGTTTACTCTACTGCTTACGCGAACGGGTGTGCGGCGAGTAGGCTGTACCTTACGCGTCCGGTCGGGTGAAGCCCACGATCCCTAAAGGTGCTCGGCCGCCCGAAGATGGCGTGAATGAGACCGTACATGTGTCTGAATATCATATTTGGCTGCAAGCTGTTTCACCCGCGAATCTCATTTTCTCGCATACCTGACGCGACCCTCTACATCATCTAAAGCCTGCAAAACGAGGTCGTATCCCATGTCGGGATGAGCGGCGTGGTACTCATCTATGGCCTTCGCTAGCTTGCGCGCAAGATCCTTCCTGTTAGCGGGTTTAGCTTTGCCAGTTCTTTTTCGTTTCATCACCGCCACGGCCGTCTTGGTACTTGGTTTGGTCCTACCAAGCCAACCTACAGCTCCCAGAAACAAGGACAACGGTTCTCTCGCTTCTGACGTCCCTGGCTCCCAGTCTTTGCCGAGTATGCGCCCCAACTCCGCTAGGATGCTCGGTCTGCTCAGTATCCACTTGTGGTCTTCTAAGAAGGAGTGCCCCCCGTCGGGGTCTTCGGCGACGTGATTATGAATGGCTGCACTGAGCACCTGACTGGCCATATCAGCGTAAAAAAGATCCTGACGATGTCTTTCGGACATACTAGGAAAACGCCGCAGAAGCCGAACGTTCTCTTCATCCGCGAACTTGCGAGGACGGCCTCGTTTTTTGGAAGCGTCTTCCATAAACTACACTTTAGCACTGCGCAACACAGAGCACCTGCTTGTTTGTCGCAATAGTTGCTTATGAAAGTGCGTCCTCGAGAGCTGTAGCAGCAATGTCGCCCATCCCCGGCATGACGTGGGAATAGGTGTCTATCGTCTGCGAAATTGTCGCATGTCCCAGCATCTCGGAGACGATCTTAGGGTTGACGTTCTTCGAGCTCTTCGAAGGCGAGCAGGTCGTTAGTAGAGAGGGGGAGGATGCCGCTCTCCGCGATGTCGTAGCTCGCCGAGAGTTCGTGGGCGGTCATCCAACGTTCTAAGGCGAATGGCTCTATCTTCACAGCGGGGTCCCTTCCCTCGTGGGGTGCCACAACAACGCATCAGTGTATCCGCAAGGGCACTGCGACACCTTATTCACCTAACGTCGGGGAGGGGTTATTCTCCGCAGGTCGGATTACGGCGTTCTCAAAAGTTCGCTCGCGACGTTTTCGGTTCGCAGGGCGGCGGAACTCCGCTATTGCCTGCCCCGGACTCGGCGCGTCCTACGGTCCCGATCCTACCCCGTCCGGTGCCCGCGGCGGTGGCGTTCATCGGCGCCGTGTCCCTCAGGCTCCTGGCTTCCGGTCCGGAACCCGCGCGGGCGCAAGCGAAACCGTCTGCAGCGTGGTCGCGCACACGCGCTCGTCCCGCCCCTCGACGGCGGACACCTCGGCTCGGCAGACGAACAAGCGGCGGCCGGACGTCACCACCTCGCCCCTTGCGACGAGCTTTTCGCCGTGGGCGGGCGCCAGGAAGTTCACCTTGTACTCGACCGTGAGCACCTCGCGGTCGGGCGGCGCGAGCGTCATCGCCGCGTACCCGCCGGCGGTGTCGGCTATGGCACCCGTGACAGCCCCGTGGAAGTAGCTCTCCTGCTGGGTGATTCCCTCGGCGAAAGGCACCTCGATGACGCACGTGCCGTCGCCCACCCCGACGACCTCCGCTCCCAGCAGCCGCATCAGGCCCTGGCGGGCGAAGCTCGCCCGCACCCGCTCAGCGACCTCGTGCCCGCCGGAAGACTCATCGGTCGGCCGGCCCGCGTGCTCGCTCATCCTTCTCCTTTCTGGTGGTTTCGCTGATCCTTGCGACCGTTCCCATTGGGCCGTCCCTCCGCCGCTTTAGTAGACGGCCAGTTTCCGGGCCAGGGATAGGCGGGGTGCCAGTCGGGCGGGGGCCGGTTGTGCGGGGCGCAGGCCACCAGCCGCCCGTCGCTCTGCCTGGCGGCCCCCGAACGAAGCAGCTCCTCGATCAGGACCCGGGCGAACTCCCGCGGGTCGGCCTCGAAGGCGTGGCGCGCGAAGTCGGCCGCCCATGGGCGGGAGGCGAAGTGGTCGGTCGCCTCTGCCTCGGCCAGCCCATCGCGGATCATCAGAGCGTAGGCTGCGATCCGCTTGCAGGCGTGCCAGGCGGCCGACTCGGGCCTCTCCAGCCACCCCTCGTAGCGCTCCCGGGCGGCGTCCAGTGCTCTCTCCGGCTCAACGATGGCGGGGCCGTGACCCGAGCAGGCCCAGCGTGCTTTAAGGCCGGCCAGCCGCTCGACGCTCTCCATGGCCCGCCCTATCGCGCCCGCACCCTCGCGGTAGGGGTTGATCCAGGCCACGTCGTCGGCGTGGGCGGCGTCGCCCAGGATCAGTACCCGCTCCTCGGGCTCCCACAGGGAGAGGTGGCCCAGGGTGTGCCCAGGGGTGTGTAGGACCTCGAGCCGTACCCCACCGGCGTCTATCTGGTCCCCCTCGGAGAGCCAGACGTCCACCCGATAGGGTTCGACGGGCTGGTCCAGCCAGTGTGCCGAGCACGCCTCCGGGTCGCGGCTGTTCACCATCTGCGCCTCCCAGCGGTGGGCGGCGACCGGGAGGCCGTAGCGTCCCTGAAGCCCAGCGTTGCCGCCCACGTGGTCGCTGTGATGGTGGGTGTTGACGACGAGCGAGAGATCCGCCGGCCCGATCCCGCTCTCCGCGAGCAGCCCCTCGGTTCGCGCCAGGTCCGACCCGTAGCCCGTATCCACCAGCACCTGCTCGTCCCCCGCTATCACGACCATGTTCGAGCTCGGGAACGGCCGCTCCACGAAGCGCAGCCAACGCGGAGGACCCATGCGTCCCACCCCCAGTGCTGTCTCCTACAAACTAACTGCTGTTAGTAGCACGACGTATGTTATGGGCATCGGCTTTGTCACGCTACCGAGAGGTCCCGCCCTACGGCACAACGTCATCGCCCTAACACGACGGTCGTGTGGTCGGTGCTGAGGATCCTCCGGGAGCTGCGCAGTAGGGCTTGTCTTAAAGCATGGCAGCGGGGGGTCGTAGGTAGCAACTCCCGCCCACTTCCTACCCTTATTCACCGGAGTGCGTGGAAGAGGAATTCTGCGAACTTTGCCATGACGGGGCTCTACGAAGTTCCGCGCAGCGCGGGTCAAACTCCCGTGAGTCCACCTGACTGAGATTGGCTTCCTGAGGGTATTATCTGACCTACCTGGCTCCCTCATAATACCTATCGGACGTGGCCTGCGGCTCGGGTGATCTTAGCTGATCGGACCGGGTGTGAGAGGCGTCTGCCTTTAGGCTTGCCTGGCGTGCGAAAATGGGAGTAAGGAGGTATGGCTGTGGAGATCAGCACTAGGATAGCGAACCTACTCAGGGACATCGCCCGTGCCGAGGGTCGCTCCGAAGAGGAAGTCCTGGATGACGCCCTGGCGCTCTACAAGAGGTGGGTACCGGAGCATCACAGCGCCGAACAGTTCGCCGAGTTCCAAGCCTTTCTTAACCAGATGTCCTCACGCTTCGACCTAGACGAGGACGAGGCCATGCGTATTGCCATAGAGGAGCAGAATGCCTTCCGTCGGAAGCGTTCTGGGAGCGAGAGGA
This sequence comes from Rubrobacter sp., assembly GCA_035697505.1. GTDB lineage: Bacteria > Actinomycetota > Rubrobacteria > Rubrobacterales > Rubrobacteraceae > Rubrobacter_D. The sequence continues at coordinate 4,454 of DASSCV010000170.1, read as the reverse complement.
ACGGGCGGTAGCGGAGCGCGGCCTGGTTACGGCTGTCTTGGACCCCAACGTCTTGATCTCGGCGGCGATCTCCGCTGGTGGCGCTCCGCGGGCGTTGCTAGTCTATTGGTATCTGGGACGTTTTCAGATGCTCGTCTCCTACGAGCTACTGTACGAGTTGGAAGCCGTCTTGCTGCGGCCGAAATTCCGCAGCAAACTCACCGTCTCGGACGTGCTCACGTACGTGCGCTGGCTCAGGGAGGGCGCCATGTTCGTGAATGACGCACCTCCGCTAGAGGAGTGGTTGCTCGCACGGTTTTCGGACCCCGACGACGCTTACCTAGGCTGGCGAATTACGACCCGAGGAAGGCGCGTTCTGGATCGCTTCAGCAGAGCCTGTTCCCTTACCACGAGGCCGCGAGCTGCGGCTGGGCTCACAGAGGCACGACGGCGATGGCGTCCATCTCCACCAGGAAATCCGGGTTCGCCAACCCCGCGACGTAAGCCATGGTGATCGCCGGCGGGTTCGGCGTGGCGACCCACGCGCGTTGAAAGGCGGAAAACCCCTCCTGCAGAGATACCCCCTCCACCACGAGCAGGTTCCACTTGATTACGTGCTCGGGCCCCGCGCCCCCGGCGGCGAGCGCCGCCCGCACGTTAGCGAGCACCTGCTCCGTCTGGGCAGCGATGTCGCCCTTGCCGACTATGTTGCCGGAGGCGTCCACCGAGTCTTGGCCGCCCACGTAGACCGTTCTCGCGGGCCCCTCGACGACCACCACGTTGGTGAACGCCGGGTTCTTGTTGAGCCCCTCCGGGTCGACGTAGCGCACGGACCCGGTAGCGGGGTTGGCGGCGTCGGGTCGCTCGGCCATCGCGTTCCTCTTCTATGGAGTACAGTGCCGTCCGTTAATGGTAGCAGAGCCGCCGGCGGTGAAGACCGCCGGGTTCGTGCGGCGTTCCGAGGCGGGACAAGACCCATCCTCGGTTCCTCGGCACCCGCGGGCGACTGTCGCTCTTTCTCACGGGTTCGACCAGAGAGCTCTAGCTCGCTGCCGACGAAGCGGGCCAGGCGGCGCGCTTTGTTCACTTTCACACCCGAGAACATGGCGGCGTCTTCGGCTCTCGGTACTACCGGTAACCGGTGGTGTCCGCTGGTAGGCCGGCGTCCTGGACCTCTACTAGGTAGCGCCAGGCGTCGGGTCGCGACCCGTCGAGGTCCGTGAAGCCGTATTCCTTTGCAAGGGCGCCGCTCGAGAGGGAACGACCGTTCCAGCGCGCGACCTCCGGGTCCGCGGCGAGGTGAGCCACGGCCCGGCCAACGTAGCGCGGCGTCTCGGAGATGACGAAGTGCGGCTGGATGGCAGTCGCCTCACGCCAGTTCGACTCCTCTACCCCAAAGTTCTCAAGCATCATTTCTGAGCGTAGCCAGCCGGGGGTCAAGGCGACCGCCGTGCATCCGTGGGGCGCAAGCTCCTGGGCCTGGGTCCACGCCATGCGGATCACGGAGATCTTCGCCAAGTCGTAGAACAGCGACACTCTGTAATTGTTCTCGTTGTACTCGGCGGTTCCATCCGTCATCTCGACTACCAGACCGCCCTCGTTCTTGATGAGGAGTGGCAATGCGAAGTGGCTGGTGATGATGTGCGTGTCTATGGCAAGTCTCAGCATCCGAAGACCTCGCTCCAGGGAGTGCTCCCACACCGGCACGTTCCACTCGAAGAGGCGCTCCGCCCCCCACACGTCGTTGACCAGCACGTCCAGACGGCCCTGCTCGTCCTCGACGCGCCCCACGAGAGTCCGCACCTGCTCCGGTTCGAGATGGTCGACCCGAACGGCGATGCCACGGCCGCCCGCGCGATCGACGAGTTCGGCCGTCTCCTCGATTGTCTCGGGACGGTCGTACTCCGAGCGCCCATCGCGCGTGGAGCGGCCAGTGACGTATACCGTGGCCCCGGCCGCGCCGATCTCGACCGCGATACCCCGCCCGGCCCCGCGCGTACCTCCGGCCACCAGGGCCACCTTCCCTTTCAACTTCGGCACCATACGGCCCTCCTTCAGATCACGTCAAGGGCATACAAGGTACACCCGGATCAGGTTGAGCACTGCAACGTACTTCCGCCGAAAGTACGACTGGGCGATCCAGTACGCCAACGTAGTGACGAATCGAGCGATATGCGTGCCATGTAGTGTCTTCTTGTCACATCGGCTGGACTTGGTTTTGTCACTTTATCAGCTGCGTCGTGGGGCCAGAGTCATAGAGTGTCTCTGACGAAATGTTGGATGACGCTCCCGCAGGCGGCCCTGCTCAGCCCGCACCTTGGCGTGCATCACCATGCCCGCGAGCTTCCCGTAGGCGTGGTGCACGGCCGATCTCGGCGGCCTCCGCGTAAGCCTCGTCCGCCGCCGCCAGATCGCCGACGCTCCCGAGCGCGTCCCCCAGGCGGACGGCGGCGTAGTTGCGAACGTGCACATCTCCCTCGGGCAGAAGCGAGAGGGCCCGCCGGGCGAGCTCTACGGCTTCGGGCGCGTTCCCCCGGAGGCGGGCGCGCCAGGGCCGGACGGTCGAGGCGAACCCCAACAGAAACCGGCCGTCCTCCCCGTCGACTTCGGCCGCCCGCTCGGATTCTCTCGGGAGGGGTTCGGCGTCGTCCGTACGGCCGGTGATCACCAGGGCCACCGCGTGCTCGACAAACAGCCGGCAACAAAGGAATGGTGCAAAGGGCTTTCTCAGAGCGACTAAAGGAGTGTTAGGCGCTATTCCGTTCGTGGTGGAGGCGGTGCTGTGGACAACCGTAGCCGTGTCGGTGGTATTCAGAAGAAGGGTTCTCCGGAGTTGGTCACTCAGCCTTAGCGGACCCGCACAGAGGCCAAGGATGTTTAGCTTCGCCAGGTGCACGGTAGGTATATGTTTGGAACTGGACGAGACCACTACCGACGGAGGTGTCGATAAAGTGGCCACGACCACGATGACCAAGGAGTATTTCGAGGACCTGGGCAGGATCGCCGAGAGTAACGCCAAGAGTGCTCAGGAAAGCGCCAGGATAGCGACCGAATACTGGGTCGCCTCCCGCAAGAGGAACAACAAGGTAGCCCAGGACATCACTCGGGCCCTTACGGAGAGCATGAAGCGTCAGACGGAGGCCAACGAGGAGCTTACGAGCAGGATCTTTGAGATCCTTGAGGAACGCGACGAAGCACACAAGCGCTTCTTCGAGCAGTGGGCCGAAGCGTTCACCAGCATGCCGTTCGACTATACTCGCCAGGCCACGCACGAGGCGCAGAAGAAGACCGCAAGCTTGAGGTAGTCTACCTAGAGCACTAAGTCCGAAGCAGTGATTCAGAAGGGCTGGGTCCTTGGACCCAGCCCTTCCTCTTGCTTCATTCACCCGAGTACGTGGAGAGCCATCGTGGTGTTGGTTTCGGAGCTGACGGAGGAGCGTGCACTCCCCCAACGGCGACGATGTTAGCCATCGTCCCTACATTGGAAGTCAGCATCTCCCAAGCTCTATGAAGCCCCGGCACCCATGGTGGTCTTTCTGGATTGGCCTCGGCGCATAGAACAATCGCCTTACCGGTTCTTTTCCCTACCGATGTTTAGCTCCTCCTAGAGCGTGGCACACCTAACCAAACATAGAGCTCTCTGCTAGCAAACCATAGCGAGCACTAGCCGAAGGAGGATTGGTAGTGGCCACAACCACTGATACTGAGAAGAAGAAGAAGAAGAAGAAGATGGGCAAGGAGGAGGCAGCCTATCAGGAGAGAGCGAAGAGGGCCAGGCAGGTTGCCGCCGCAAGGAGACGGGCTTCTAATAGGAGAGGGCCGGTTTCCAAGAAGGTGATAAGAATAACGTCGGGGCGAGGGTAGTATAAGACAGCTACAGGGGCCTCCCGAGGTCGCCGGAGGCCCCCGCCGAGGAGCCCAAGCGTGGAATCCGGCGAAGGTTGTTCGGGCCCTAGGGTAGGGGCCGGCTCGTGAGAAATCCACTCTGACTCCCTAAAGCCTTTGGGTCTGGGATCTGCCGCAAACCGTCCGCGTTGGGATCTAGCACCGACTCCTGAGCGTAGTAGCGCCTGTGGCGTTGTTCGGTCGCAAGCCTTCCCCTTTCCTCTCATCCATCGGCACGCAGTATACGCCCGGCCGGCTCCCGACCACGCTGCACAATCTGCCTTAGATTAACCGAGTCGGCCTCATCTGAGGGCCACCCCTTCACGCTAGTGGAGGCGGTAGGGCGAACAACCCTCACACGGCGGGTGCGCCTCTTGTGGTGACTGAGCTCTTCTGAGAGGAGCGGCCACAGCGGAGAGGGTTGGGGTCTAGCAGCCTCGGCCCTCTCTTCTTGCCCTTTTTCACCCGAGTGCGTGGAAGAGGAATTCTGCGAATTTCGCCTTTTGAGCATTCTCGGAAGATGCGCCAGATCTTGTAACTCTTCATACTTACCTTCGTGTACGCACCCACGCTGCTCCTTCCCACGTAGC
>DASSCV010000169.1:0-14719 GCA_035697505.1 Rubrobacter sp. | reverse complement strand
TGAGACAGGGGACTTGATCGGCGTCTTCTACAGTGGGGCTTACGGCTACTCGGCTTCCAACCTGGGCTTCCTGAGCCACCCCGCGCCCGCCGAAGTGCTCCTGTGGCGGGGAGGGGCTCACCTCCTGCGTCCCGGCGGCAGGCCAGAGGATGTCCTGAGCGGCCAGCTAGCGCTCTCGAAGCCGGAGTCCAGCGTACCTGGCTAGCATGGTAGATGGATGTCCAGACCACGCGGGGGTTCGAACGTGAGCCGCTCCTCAACAAAGCTGACTTGCTTATAGTTTGCAGGGAGGTTCAACCTCCCTGCAAACAGGTCTAAAACTCGGGTCCCAGGTAGGTTCCGTCTATCTCTGCCACGGGCACGACGGGAGTCGGGATCTTCTTGCCCTCGTCGTCTATCAGGGCGCCGTACGCGGTCTCCCATTGATCGCGATAGACGACCTTGCCGTTCCTCGTTCTCTCGTAGTATGTCGTCCACTTGGAGGCATCCTCGGCTCTGAAGACCGGCTCGGACGACATCTCCACCTCGACTTGGTCAGGTACACCGTATACGTTGGCGTAGATGTAGCCGTCGTTCGAGACATACTCTTGCAAGAGCACGTAGCCGTCTGAGGTGTTCTTGAACTGCATGTCCAGATCGTCCGAGGGCCCCGGGCCACCGTACCAGACCGTCGCGTCCATGCCTGGCCTGATGTAAGGCAACTGCGAATAGTGAGCGGTGCGCTCCGTTATCTCCATACCTGCGTAGAGTACCGCATTGTAGAGCGTCGAGGTGACCTGGCAGAGACCGCCTCCCTCATCCACGGTCTCCGCGCCGTCCACGATGACGTGCGTCTGGAAATAGTCGAGGTTGGCGACGTGGTCGAGCATCGAGAACGTCTGACCCGGCGCCACGAACGTACCGCTAACGGCCTCAGAAGCGATCTTGAGGTTCTCCACCCGCGTCTGGCCCTGGTCTGTAGTCGCCGTGTAGTTGGTCCTGTAGGTGCCCTGCAACTCGCTCGGCTTCTTGGCCTCGAGCTCATCTGTTGTGTAACGCGGTTTGGCCACCGTAATAGGCACCTGGTACTCGCGCTTGCCTTCGAAGAGGCCACCCTGTATGGAATCGAGTAGCTTCTCGCCCTCGACGCTCTGCCCTTCGTGGCTGGGCTTGACGAAAATGTCGCCGTCCGAGTCAAAGTCGTAGCTGGCCTCGACGGGCTTGATCGTGAGGTCGTTGTAGACGTCGGTGAGCCGGCCGTCCAGGTGGTCGCGGTTGAGGCTGACATCGATCTTACCATCCTGCTTGGTGACGTCGAGAGTCGACCCCAGATCCGCCGGTGAGAGGGTCCAACTCTTCCCCTCAGCTTTGAGCATTAGCTGCTCGGAGAGGGCTCCCCTGGCCTTCTTCGCCGCCGCCTCTGCCTCAGCCGTCACTACCCCAGGGTCGAGCACGTCGCCTCTGAGGCGAGCCTTCCCGCTCATATCGTCGATGGCGCTGTTCAAGCTCGCCATGGTGGCTGCGAGGTTCAACTCGTAGCCGTCGCGGGACTTAGCGACCTCCACCTCCGAGCCGTAGATATTTACGTTGGCCTCCCTTGGGGGGTGGTCTACCCGGGAGGCGATCTCTCGTACCTCGCCCCGCGCTTTCGCAGGCCGGTAGTCGATGTCAGGAGGTATCGTCGCCCCGCCGAATGAGGCGCGCAGACGCTCGGAGAGACGGCCGAGGATGTTCCCTTCGCGCCCGACAGCGTAGGCTTTATCCACGGTCTGGTCTATGTTGAAGCTAACACCCATCTCGCCGGCTGTGCGGGTGAAATGCGTCGGGCCGGCGAAGTCGATCTCCCTGAGCGGACCCATGGCTTGGTCCCTGACGATCTGGCGTGCCTCGGCGGGTGTCTTACCGCCTAAAGAGACGCTGCCGACTTCCACGCCGCGGTGTATCTTGCCCGCGTTCAGCCAGAAGTCCGCAGCCACGAGCACGGCGACGATAGCGCAGATGATGATTACAGGTCCCGCTATCCCCCGTCGCCGGCTACTCCGCTTGCCCGAGTCGAATGGGCTCAAGCTGGACGAGTAATGGCCGTGCGACGCGCTCTCACGTTCGTTTCTCCCGCGCCTGTCCCACTTTCTTCGGTTCTTGAGACTCAAGTATCCACCCTCCGCGAGCGGCCTTCCACGCGCCCTAATGACAGATTTCTGGAGAGGTTCCCCCTCACTTTCTTGGCTGGCGACACTTCGCCCTGGCCCGAACGAGCGCCGCCCGGAAAGCCTAACACGGCAAGGGTGAGTACGCCACCTCTTCGCCGATGTTTGCGAGACCGGGCCGCGACAAGGTGAAGATCAGGGAGTCGTGTCCGGACCGGCCTCTTCCCCCTGTTCCTCCAGCGTCACCGCGGGGGTTCCGAGGATGGCGCCCTGGCTCTGGATCAAGCGCCGCTCTGTGTCGTATGCCTGGACCATCATCGCGAGCTCGAGCCTGTCACGCTCGGCGGGAAGGGTGCCCGCCTCCTCCTGCCTGGCAAGCTCTGTGCCCTCGACGCCAAGGACTCTCTCCAGCTCCCCGATCCTCCGCCGCATCTTGAGTCGCCCGCCCGGCGTCAGGCGCAGGTAGGTGCGCTCGTCTGGTCCCTGGAAGGGATAGACCCATGCGCTCCGCATCCAGTACTGAAGGATCTCGTTCCTGAGCTCCTCTTTGTTCCTAAGCTCCATTTAGCTCTCTTCCGTCTTTCGTGTAATTTACCCTCTTCCATCCGGAAACTCCACCGCTTTCCCGGCGTATGGAAGGGTATCATGAGCCCCATGCAGGAAGGCCCCACGCCCTGGAGGAGGCTCGGGGAGACCCTCGAAGGCTACTTCGCGGCCCGAGGGCGCGGACTTATCGCTCCTGACTTCGCAATCCTCGGCAGGAAGGGCCAGGAGATCGGACGTCTGGAGATTCACGGAGCCGGGGGAGCCGAACTCGGAGCCGGGGACCTGGAGGCGCGGATCGAACGCTCCGCCCTCTCCGGCTACACGATGTTCACGGACGGCGCTGAGATTCTCACGGCAGAACCGCGCGGAGCTTGGAATGCGCCCGAGATAAAGTGCCTGGACCGCCTCTACCTGGGCCGGCTGTCCCTCCTGCGCAACACGGCCAGGGCCGGACCGGCCGGGGAAAGGGCTGCGGTGCGCATCACGGGAGCCCTCACCAACCGGACCTACGAGGCCGTCTTCGACGCCGGCGACGAAGGCTCGCTACCTGTCGCCTTCTTCCTCCTCTACCTTACGGTCGCACTCAGACGCAAGGCTTATCTTACGGGTACCAAAGGAAGCTGAAAGCGTTCTAGCGGAGCCTTCGAGGTAGCGGGAGGTCCTTGGGCGTTGCGTAGACGGTCACCGTGGAGCCCCTCGGGGCCAGCGTCCCCGCGGCCGGGTCCGTGGCCCATGTCACGCCGCGCGGTGCGAAACCGTCCTGGTAATCGTAGACGAACCTCACTTCGAAGCCTCGTTGGGCAAGCGCATCCTCCGCGTAGTAGTCGTAGTAGGCCGTTACGTTCGGGACGGGGACCATCTTGGGACTGGCCGGCGACTTCGACCGGGAGGACGCTGCCTCCGTCACGGAGGCGACGTTCTGGCTGCCCGAGGGGTTCGACTCCCCTTGGGCACTCTGTGGCGGCGCCGGGGGTTCCGTCTCCACAGGGTTCATCCGGCTCAAGGTGGCTGCCACGCTGCCATCCTGTGGAAGGCCGACGAGACCCGAGGCCAGGGCCCCTCCGCCGCCCAGGAGCAATAGCAGAACGGCCACCGAGGCCAGGACGAGCGCGCCACCACGAGCCTTGCGGCGCGCCTGTCTAGGCGCCTCCGTCCCCGCCGACCTGGGCGGCGCTTCTATCTCTATGTCGTCGAGCATCGCATTGGCCGAGAAGTACCGGTCCCTGGGTTTTTTGGAGAGGGCCTTCATGATCACCGCCTCCATGCCTGGCGTGATCCTCTTGTTCAGCCTGCGCGGCGGCGGCGGGTCTTTGTGTAGATGCTGCCTGGCGAGGCTCTTGACGTCGCCCGAGAAAGGCGGCCTTCCCGTTAGGCAGTGGTAGAGGAGGACACCCACTGAGTAGACGTCGCTCCTCGGTGTCGCGTCCTCGCCCCTGAGTTGCTCGGGGGACATGTAGCGGGCGCTGCCGACGATCTCACCGGCCTCGCTTATCGGTACATCGTCCTCCTCGATGATGCGAGCGATGCCGAAGTCAGCGACCTTCACGGTTCCGCCCGACGTAAGGAGGATATTGGAAGGCTTGATGTCCCTGTGTATGATGCCCCGCCTATGGGCATAGGAGAGCGCGTGCAGAAGCTGTATCGCCATCTTCCTTACGAACTGCTCATTTAGGCGCCCGCTGCGGCGACCACCGAGGAGATCCCCGAGATCCCTGCCCGAGACACATTCCACAACGATGAATGCCACCTCGCCATCCTGGGAGATGTCGTAGACCTTGACTATGTTCTCGTGATCCAGGGAGGCCATCGCGCGGGCCTCCTGTCTGAAGCGCCGCCTGAAAGAGGGCATCTCGGCGTAGTGGTGATGGAGTGTCTTCAGCGCGACGGCACGACCGAGGATGTCGTCTTCAGCCCTGTAGACGACCGCCATCCCACCGGAACCGAGCGTGCTCTCCACCCTGTAACGTCCTGCGAGGACCGTTCCAACCGGCGTTTCCAGCTTCTTACCACCTTCGACCGTACGGGGACCCTGGAATGCAATAAGTATATATGCCCGAAGACACTCCAGGTACACTACCGGAGAGCGACTATGACGTTCCCCAACATGCTGGAGCACGTCAAACGTGCGTGCCACATCTAGTAGCTCGTTGCCGCCGATGAAGGCCATCGTGGGCGGAGGTTCTGTAAACTTCTCGCTCTCGCCCTAGCTGACTTCTCTGACCCAAGCGGCGACCCAGCCTTCTTCCGATCTCACGTAGTCGCCCCTCCACGAGATGCCCTTGAGCCTGTCGAAGATCCTGACGGCTTCGGTCGGGTCGTCGAGCCCCATCTCGACGCCCATCGCCTCGATCTCGCTACGCGGAACCTGGACCGGGATGCTTCCGAACCTGTCCTTCAACACCTCGCGCATCCTGATCTGCTGCTGCCTGTCGGGGGTCCGGTATCTACCCTCTCTTATGGCCGACCTCCTCTTCGGATACGAGACAGTCTGCCCCTTCCCCAGCAGCGAGACTGTCGTAAATAACACTACGCAAGGTCTATATTCGGCCGATCAGTAGATGAGTGCTGATTCCATCATTCTATGCCTTCTTCTTCCGCCTCCGGCCGCTCCTTAACAGCGAGTAGCCGACAGGCACGACGAGCAGCGTAAGGAACGTCGAGGTCGCGAGGCCCCCGACAACCGTTATGGCTAGGCTCGATGAGATCAGGCCGTTACCGCCGCCGGAGAGCCCGAGGGCGAGCGGCATGAGGGCGAAGATGGTGGCGAAGGCCGTCATCAAGATGGGCCTCAGACGCGCCCGACCGGCCGCAAGGACAGCCTCATCGGAGGTCTCGTAACGGGCCTGCGCCTTGACGGCGAAGTCGACGAGCAGGATGGCGTTGGAGACCACGATCCCGATGAGCAGCAGGACGCCTAGCAGCGAGGGCACGGAGATAGCCGTATTCGTCAGGTAGAGGGCGCCGAAGGCCCCGACCGTGGTGAGGGGCACGGCAAGCAGTATCACCAACGGGACGAGTAGCGAGCCGAAAAACACGACCAGCAACAGGAACACTAGCAAGAGCGCCACGATTATGGAGAGGAAAAGGTTTCTGAAGCTCTCGTCTATGTCCTCGTTCTCGCCGCCGACCTGCGCCGTAACGTTCGCCGGCAGGTCGAGGTCGGCGATGGCCCTCTGGGCCTCCGCAGAGACAGTCTGGGTGTCTGTGGAGGTGATCCCTCCCGTGACCGTGACGGCACGCTCCCCGTCGGTGCGGCTGACGGCTGCTGGGGACTCTACCTCCCCCACCTCGGCGACATCTCCCACGGTAGTGTCGCTCCCGACCGGCAATCCTCGAACCTCATCCAGCGAGTCCAAGGAGCCCTCGGGCACGCCAACCACCACAGGCGTATCCCCGAGCGTCGTCACAGTGCTGCCGCCGAGAAGGGAGCCGAGCGAGCCCGAGACCTGTACGGGCGAGAGCCCTGCTTTCGCGGCCTTCTCCGGATCTACTTTGATCTCCACCTCGGGGTTGCCGCCCGAGAGGTCGCTCTGCACGTTGTTCACGTCTTCGAGCTTGCGGAACTCATCGGAGACGATGTCCGCCGCCTCTGCGAGCTCTACTTTGGATCCTCCAGTGAGGACGGCTTCGAGCCCGCCCTGGGGTGGGCCGTTCGAGAGAATCTGGATCTGGAAGTTCTCCCCGTAGAGCTCGTCGCCCTCTTCATCCACCCGATCCAACGTCTTCCTGACGTCCGCGCTCTCTCTTACGTTGATGAAGGCCTGGGCTTTGTTGCCAGGCCTGACGGGGGACTCGGGGTCCTGGGTGTCTTCACCACCGATGGAGACCTGGTAACTCTTTATGCCCGCGTCCTGTTGCAGAAAGTCCTCGAACGGGCGCAGCTTGTCGCTCGTTCTCCCGAGTGCCGTGCCCGCAGGCAACTCCACGTCCGCGATGAGGAGACGCTCCTCGCTCGGAGGGAAGAAGGTGACGGGCAGAAACCGCACGAGCCCGAGTCCCCCTGCGAAAGTAAGGAGCGCGAGGAGCAACACGGCCAGCCTGTGTCGCAAACTCCAGCGCAACATCGGGGTGTAGAGCCGCAAGAGCAGCCCGTCCGACTCACGCTGCGTCCATGCCTGGAAGCGGAGTAAACCGCCGCTTGCGTCCTCGGAGGCGTCTTCGTCCATCCTCTGTGGCACGCGGTCTCGCGTACGGCGCCTGAGGAAGATGCTGACGAGCACGGGGATAATGGTCACGGCCACGATCAACGAGGCTACCAGCGCCAGGGCGACGGTCAGCGAGAGCGGGACGAAGAACTTGGAGATTATTCCGCCGACGAGGGCCAGAGGGAGAAAGACGGCGATCGTCGTTAGCGTCGATGAGGTGATGGCGCTGGCCACCTCTGTGGTCCCCTTGAGGGCAGACTCCTCCGGCTCGTAGCCGCTTTGCACGTGGCGATAGGAGTTCTCGAGCACCACGATCGCGTCGTCGACCACCCTGCCCACGGCTATCGTCAGGCCTGCGAGGGTGATGATGTTCAGCGTCAGGTTGTCTACCCAGGAGAAGAGGAGGGCGGCGAGCACGGAGATGGGCAGTGAGACCGCGGTGACCAGGGTGGCGCGCACGGAGCGCAGGAAGGCGAAGATCACCAGAATCGCGAGTACGGCCCCGACGAGCGCCTCCTCGAGGAGCCCGTTTACCGACTCCTCGACGTCGGTAGCAGCGTTGGCCACGACCACGACCTGATCCCGCCCGATCTCGTCTCGCACGTCATCGAGAACTTTCTCGACCTTATCTGCTACCTCGACGGTGTTGGCGTCGGTCTCCTTGATCACGTTGAGGCCCAGGCTCGGCTCACCGTTGGTACGAGAGATCCCCGATAGGCCCGAGCCCCCCTCACGCACCTCGGCCACATCCCCTAGCAGCACCGGCTTGGCAGCGGGAGATCCCGTCGTACCCACCGCGCTGCGGGGGGGAGGTGCGGAAGGTCGGGTCTGAGCGGCGGATGCGCGGGTCGGAGCGCCGCCTGGAGGAGCTGCGGCACCGGGTAAGGCAGAGCCTGGAATATCTGCGGGCGCGGTGGAAGGGGCCCCGCCGGTATCGCCGCCGTTCACGCCGACGGGAAGGTCTTCGAGGGCCCTTATGCCTCCGAGCTCGCTGGTGGTGTTTACGGGGGTCTCGCGTCCGTTTACGGTGACGCTACCCACGGGAGCATCCACCTCCGCCCCGCTCAGCGCGCCGACCACGGCGTCGGTCGAGAGACCCTTCTCCTTCACTTTGTCGGGGTCGAGATCCACCTGGATACGTTTCTCGGCGCCCCCTATCAAGTCGACGCTCGCCACGCCGTCGATCTCCTCGATGGAGGAGACAACATCGTCCTCGGCGTAGCTTGTGAGGTCGGCGAGATCCCTGTCCTCCGCGGCCAGCGAGAGCGACAGGATAGGGAACTGCGAAGCCGACTGGCTCTCGACCTCGGGATCTCCTGCCTGCGAAGGAAGCTGTATTCCGTCGAGGGCCGCCTGGAGGTCGGACTCGGCCTCCTCGGTGTCGGCGTCGAGGCCAAACTCGACGACCACGACGGAGAACCCCTGCGATGAGGTGGACCGGACCGACTCTATCCCCTGCACCCCGTTTATGGCGTCCTCAACAGGCTGCGTGACCTGCTCGTCAACAAGGTCGGGTCCGGCGCCGGCCACGGGGGTGGAGATGGTGATGATCGGGAAGGAGATGTCGGGCAAGAGCTCCTGGTTGAGGCGCGTCGTCGCATAGACCCCGCTCCCGATGAGCAGGATCGCCGCCAGGATGACTACGGACTTGTTCCCGAGACTCCAACGGACGATCCTCTGCATCAGATCTGCTCCCCCGCAGCGCCGCCGAAGCTCTTGGCCAAAAGCCTCAGGCCCTTGACGAAGGCCAGAGCCTCTCCGTCCGTCATCTTGCTCATGGCTTCGTTGAGCGGACGACGACGGTCCCCGATGATGCGCCTGGCTACCTCGCGCATGCCTGCCACGTAGTCAACGAGGACGACCCGCCGGTCCACCAGATCGTTGTGGCGGTCTACCATCCCATGCTCGGCCAGCTTGTCAACGAGCTGCGTCGCAGCCGGCGGCGAGACCCCTAGCTCCTCAGCGAGTTGCCCAACGGACCGCGGCCCACGCGCCAATGCTATCAAAACTTGAATGTGCCCAGGCGAGACCTGAACGTCCGTCGCCACCCCGCGGCGTGCGATCTCACCCATCTCTACGGGACTGGGCCGCTCGACCAGACGCATCAATGTCGGTAGCAACATCAAGGTCTCGTCAACAAGCCGCTCCCTGTCCATGTGGATTCTCCTACAAATTTAAGCTGCTTATATAATTTACTTGAATGCTATCCCAGGCTCTGGGTTTGTCAACGAGGAATCTGGCCGACGCTTTCGGTACGATCCTGGCATCGAGCATTTCTGAGGAGGCGGGATGAAGCTGAGGACGGCGCTCCTGACGATCGGGGGCATTAGCGGGGGGTTAGCGCTCTACAACTGGCGGTTGGAGAGGGGTGGTGAGCAACTTCCGAACCGGCTTGGTGGTGAGGTGCGCTACTACCGGTGGAGGGGTGGGAAACTCGCGTACATGGTGGCGGGGGAGGGTGAGCCGCTGCTTCTGGTGCACGGCGTCTACGCCGGGGCGTCCTCCCACGAGTTCCGCAAGAACTTCGAAGCGTTGTCGAGGAACTTCAGGGTCTACGCCCTGGACCTCCTGGGGTGCGGTATGTCGGAGAGGCCTTCGCGGGGCTACGAGGCTGAGGACGTCGCGTTACAGGTCGAGGACTTCGTGCGGGAGGAGATCGGCGACTCTGCCCACCTCGTAGCCAGCTCGCTATCTGCGGCGCTCGTCGTGCCGGCCTTCGTGCGGAGTGGGCGGCTCTTCCGGAAGGTGGTCCTGATCTGTCCGACGGGCTACGGGACCCTGGACCGTCCCTCAGGACGGCTTGGGGATGTGATCTACGGCCTCTTTCTCGCGCCGATCCTCGGGAATACGCTCTACCACGCCATCGTCTCCGAGTGGGGAATCCGCTACTACCTCGGGACCATGGCCTACCACGATGCCGATCTCGTGACAGATGAGCTGGTCGCAGATTACTACAGTATAAGTCACCAGCCTGGGGCGAGGTACTTCCCTGCGGCCTTCGTCTCAGGCAAGCTCAACCTCGGGGTCGCCGACCTCTGGCCGCGGGTGCCGCACAGGACCCTTATCTGCTGGGGCCTCGAAGCGCGTACGGTCCCTGTCCGCGAAGCGCAGCGTTTCGTGGCGAACAACCCCCGTTGCGAACCACGGATCTTCAAGGATGCCACCCTCCTGCCACACGACGAGCGCGCCCGGACCTTCAACGAAGAGGCCAAGACATTCTTGCTGAAAAAGTAGGGAAGGCTGAATCTGTGTCGCCTCAGTGTTTCACGGCGATACCATCGCGGGCGGCACGTCTCGTTCGCAGGAAAGAGAAGATGCCATCGACCACGAGCGAGAGACCCAACCACGCCCACCCGACACCGAACAGGGCCCACAACACTGCTCCGAAGGAGCCAAAGTCCCGCGAAAAGGAGACCAGGCCGCACATAGACCCGAGGACGAAAGGCAGCAGGCCCCAGGTAGGCAATGCGCCATCGCGAGGGGAAGTAACGGCGAAGAGGATGGATCCCACGGCCAAAACGAGCAGACCGAGCCGGAAGGCGGTGTAAGCGGGCGCCGTCACTATAAAGATGTCGTCGATCCCGAGCCAATACAGGCCGATGTCGCCAGCGATGATCAAGACGAGCCCTACAACGGCCACGAAGAACCCCAGTTTCTCAAACAGGCCGGAACGCTCTGACTGCCGCAACTGCAGACCGACCAGGCCCAGGAGGATGAGCAGTGGGGCCGACCAGAACATCTTCCAGAAGACGTTTGGGGTGTGGAAAGCGAGATTGGAGATGGAGACGCCCGTAGGAGAGAGCGCCCACAGCAGGCCACCTGGCACGCACAGTACGCCGCCCCATTTGAGGAGGAATGACAACACCCTACGCAAGACTTCTCTTATCTCTGCAGTACGATAGCATCGAGGCGTCCCGATCAATAATGGGGCAAGGGGCCGCCGGCGTCCTTGATTACGTAATCGTCGAACATTTTCTTCACCACGTCGGGGTTCGACGAGGCTATGTTCTTGTCCATCTTGGGGTCGTTCTCCAGGTCGAAGAGGTGGGGGTCTGCGCCGTTGTAGAGGCTGAACATGGCGTACTTATCGTCGCGGGCCCAGACGTGGTCGTGGTACCCGGCCGTAAAGTGTGGCCTGGGGCCCGGTTCCTTTCCGTCCAGCATGACTGAGAGGTCCTGGCCCCCCATCTGCGGGTGAGGCTGCAGGCCCATCGCGCCTAGTATCGTTGGCGCCACATCGTGGGTGGAGGCGTAGTGGTCGCTTGTCTGGTCCGCGCCCTTGCCTCCTGGGTGCCTGATAAAGAAGATGGTATCTGTGAGTTCGGGGTAGAGCGCACCGGCGACCTTGCCGGCGTAACCGTGCTCCCCGAAAGCGTGTCCGTGATCCGAGAGCACTATCAGCATGGTGTTGTCCAGGATCCCAAGCCCTTGCGCCTTGTCGAGGAAGTGGCCCAACCAGTGGTCTGTCATCGTTACCTCGGCGGAGTAGCGCGCGTGCATCCGCTCGAGCTGGCGCTCCGTGAGCCAGTCCGATGGCCCACTGCTCGAGGTTACTGGCTCGGGGCCGTCGTAGCCGTCGCTGTAGAAGTCGATGTACTTCTCGGGCGGGTCCCACGGCTCGTGCGGGTCGTAGTTGTCTACCAACATGAAGAAAGGCTGGCTCTCGTTCGCCATCTCCAGGTACTCGGCCGCCTTGGTGAACACTTGCGGGGCGAACCAGTCCTCCTCGCTCTGGCGGCCCACGGTATTCGCGTAGTACTGGTGCATGATCTCCTCGGAGTGCGCGGCGTTCGGGCCCCCGATCAGGGTGTTCTCCATCTTCTTCTCGGAGGCCGGCGAGGGCGGCCTGAAGAGGTCTCTCTCCTGACCCCTGATGAAGTCGAAGGCGTGGAAGCCCCTGTGCATGTCGTAGAAGGGCCTGAACTGGTGCAGCGTGTCGGTGACCATCAGGTTGTAGAAGCCCTCTCCGAGGAGGATCTCGGCGAGGGTAACCTGTCCTCTCGGGATGGGCTGCCAGCCCCAGAGGTTGACGTCCTCGTCGTACCACTTCTGCCAGTCCCTGAAAGGGAACGTCCTTATCCCCGTGTGGATCGCGCGCCGCGCCAGGATGGTCGGCAGGGACTCGGGGTACGAGCGGTCGAAACGCAGGCTCTCCCTGGCGAGGGCGTCGAGGTTGGGGGTCTTTATCCAGTCGTTGCCGTAGACGCCGAGGTGGTCTCTTCTCAGGCTGTCTATGATCACCAGTATCACGTTCATTCTCGATCCCCCGCTCGGAAGGTACTCGTCGGGCACTTGTGTAAAGCTGTTGGCCAGGCTGCCGCACCCGGCCGCGCCGAGCATGGTAGCCCCGGCGGCCCCTGCACCGGCCACCTTGAGAAAGTCCCTGCGCGTGAGGGTACGCTCCTTCACCCCTCGCCTCCTGGCATCCACGGGCAAGCCAGGGCCTCGGGCTTCTCCCGACCGCCAGGCCCGGCGTACTTCTGTAGCGCAAGGAGCGTCTTCGCGTCCATCTACAAGGCCTTCCCTACTACATCGAACCAGCCGCCGAAGATTGTAGCGAATAGCGCCCTCTTCCGCAGGAAGCTCTCTCGAAGGGCACGGCCTTCAGATCCTCATTCGCCCCGAGACTCGCGCCGGGGGGGAGGTTGGTCTAAGGTATGCGCGGCAAACAACCCTCGGCAAGGACGGGCATGCACGCAGATACAAGAAGCTTGGAAGGTGATCTCTCCCTGGAGCGGTCCTCGTGAACTGGCTGGTCACGGGCGGATGCGGCTTTATCGGGACTGCCCTGATCCGGTCTCTGATGGAGGAGGGCGGCCACGCCGTCAGGGTCATCGACAACCTCTCTGTGGGGACACGCGAGGACCTGTCCGCCGCCGGGGACTTCATCGAAGTATCGTCCGCCGGGCTCGACCCCATAGTCTCAGGGGATCGGGTCGAGTTGATCGCAGGCGACATAACGGACGAGGACCTCGCGCTGCGGGCCGCCAGGAGTGCCGACGTCATCGTTCATTTCGCGGCGAATACAGGGGTGATGCCCTCGGTCGAGGACCCTCGGGGCGACTGCATGAGCAACGTCTTCGGCACGCTCAACTACCTCGAGGCGGCCAGGCACGCCGGCGTCGGACGCTTTATCTTCGCCTCGAGCGGCGGGACCATCGTGGGCGAGGCCGAGCCGCCCATCCACGAAGAGATGCCTCCGCATCCCGTGGCGCCCTACGGGGCGAGCAAGCTGGCGGGCGAGGGCTATTGCTCGGCATACTTCAGGACCTTCGGCGTAGAGACCGTGGCACTGCGGTTCGGCAACGTCTACGGGCCCCTCTCAGGTCACAAGAACAGCGTCGTCGCGCGCTTTATCAAGAGGGCTGTGGAGGGAGAAGTGCTGGAGATATACGGCGACGGCACCCAGACCCGCGACTTCATCTTTGTGGACGACCTGATCCGGGCCGTGCGGCTCTCCGCCACCGTCGAGGACGTGGGCGGCGAGGTCTTCCAGATCGCCACCAGCGCCGAGACGACGGTGCAGGAGCTGACGGACAGGCTCCTTCCCGTCCTCGCCGCCGAAGGCGTAGAGAATATCGAGGTCCGCAAAGCGGCCGCCCGCCGCGGGGAGGTGCGCCGCAACTACGCCGACACCTCCAAGGCGCAGCGGATGCTCGGCTGGAAGGCCGAAGTCGGCCTCGACGAGGGCCTCAGGCGCACCGTAGAATGGTTCTTGGGTAGGTAGGGTCTCTGCGGCTAGCGGCCAACGGCTCCAGGTCGCGTCACCACGTAGAACATACCCTGCGCCACGGCGGCGACGAAGGTGCCGAGGGCCAGGGAATATGCGACACGCTCGACGACACCGACGCCCAGGGCCGTCAGACAAAGGGCGGAAGCGAGCAGGCCGGCGAACCACCCCAGCGCTGCGAGCCGGCCTTGCCCCAGTGCGAAGAGCCCCTGGTTGAGCGCGTCGGACAGAAGGTAGAATGCGGCCATCGTCGCCAGGGCAACAAGCACGGCCAGGCTCGCGTCGAACTCCGCGCCGGCGAAGAGCCTGAGCCCCCACTCGCCGAACATCCAGATGCCGGCGACCATGAGCACACCAACGAGGCCGACGACCCCTAGCGCCTTCGCCACAAAGCGATCGAAGGCCGCCCTGCCTTCGGTGGAAAGCACGCGGCTCGCACGGGGCAGAAGCGCGCCTATGGCGGGGCTCAAGACGTACTGGGGGATGCGCGTGAAGATCAGTGCTGCACTGAACACGCTCACCTGCGCGTCGCTACCATCAAGGATCCTCGCGAGGATCGGACCGCCGTTCATCAGTACCTGCGCGAAGGCCATACAAGCCACTACCGGCGCGGCAAACCGGAAGGCATGCCAGGCGGAGAAGGGCTCTACTTCCTGTTCCTGCGGCGCCACCTGAGCCGGCCTGATGGCAACTACGCCGATGAGCGGGGCGAGCACGATGGCGATGACCGGCCCGAAGACACCCCATCCCGCGACGAGCAGCACGGCGGCGATGAGGACCCTGCCAGACGACTCGGCCACGATCTGGGCGCCGAGCCGAACGGACTGCCTATGCCCGTTGAAGATGCCGCGCCGGAAGTATTCAGGCGCGTAAAGGACCACGGCGACGATGAATGCCACGGTAAGCCACGGGTCTTCGAATAGTTCATCGGTGAGCAGGGGGCTAATCAGCAAAGCACAGAGCACGAACGCCACCACCAGCCCTATCTGCCAATGCCTGACCGAGGAGACGACGGGACTCCAATCTTTACCCTGCGCCTCCCTCTCGGCGACGTAGCGCCCCAGGGTCTGGGTGGCGCCGATCCAGAGTACCTGCACGGTGAGGAACGTGGCTGACCACAAGAGGGCGAGCGGCGCGAAGCCCTGCTTGCCGAGGACGTGAGTACAGAGGCT
>DASSCV010000168.1:0-8214 GCA_035697505.1 Rubrobacter sp. | reverse complement strand
TACAGGTTCTCGATCCTGTCGCGCTGGGCCGGCAGCATCTTCCGCAGGTCGGCGGCGGCGGCTTTGATCTCCTTCAGTTCCTCGGCGCTGTGCTCGTTGACGGCCCTGGGCACGGATTTCTGCCTCTTGCCATCCGGCTTGTTCCAACGTAGCTCAGTGTTGCTAGTACCCGTGATTACCAGCTCGACGCCGAACTCGCCGAATTGCGCGCGCCTAACCCCTACCTCTTGTAGGCCGTAAGCGGGGACGGAGATCTCCTCGATCTCCTGCAGCGGCATTCCGGCTTGCCCTGCTGCGGTGTCCAGCGCCTTCTCGATGCCCTTCTGCACCGTGCCGAACTTTACCCTGGCCCGTAGCATCGCGAGCTGCCCCACTCCCCCCGCGTCCGGCATGGCGCCCAACGCCCACACGCAAGCGTTGCCAAGCCTGACACACCTGGGGCCCATCTGCGGTACCTTGCGATACGCCGAGAGCGCCAGCGCCCCCAACGCACGCGCGACCTCCGCATTCTCGCTGGGCGCGCACAGCCAGGCGAGCGCCTTGAGGATATCTGCGTTCTCGTCCTGCAAGAGCAGGTTGGGGTCTGGCTGCCATTGTGACCCCCGCTCGACGGGCCTGGTGCGCGGCCTCTCCACCAGCAGAAACCAGCGCACGACGGACCTCTCGAAAGCAGGGCGTCCGATCTTCTCTAGCACCGATTCGGCTTTTGTTGACCACTTCTGGCCGGGCTTCGCGCCTCTTGCCCTGGTGCAGTGTTGCAGAAGCGCGCCCCAGGCCGCAATCTCCTCGCCTTTCATCGCATCGATGTCGCTAATCGCAGCATCCGACCACGCCTCGCCGGGTACGAGGCGAATAGTCGAGCTCGAAAGCCCCCCTAGCTCTCTTAGCCTCGCTGCCCAGCGGCGCGTCTCTTCTGTGCTGTGACCTTTTTCGAGACATCTAGTGAGTTTGGTGACCCGTTTGCGGAGATCTAGGGTGAGCTCGTGCTCCTTCAGGTGATCCTTGAGCACCTTGATCATCTGTGGTGTTCCTCGCACGTGCGTATAAGGCTGGCGGATGGACCAATCCAGGAGGCGACAGACGTCGTCGTGGTCGAACGGGAGCCTGCGTCTCAGCACGGTCAGCATGGTTTGACGGACTGCCCAGGTCTCGTAGAAGGCCACGGACTGTTTCCCGTGATAGAGATTCAACCACTCCGCCGCGGCCAGGACGAACCCTCGTTGCTCCTCCTGGCTTGCTTCCAGGATCCGACGGCTGGCCGCTGACTCTTTGTTGTCGAAGGCGTACCACCGGTATCCCTGGCCTTTCTGCTCGGCCATGAGGTCATCGATCCAGGCCCTGTAAGGTTGCGGGATGCGCCACCTGCGGAGGAACACCCTCATCCTCCGACGAGCGGGACGAGCTTCAGGAACGTGACCGTAGTGTCGGGCCTGATCTCGATCTCATCCTCGAGCTCGTCCACCTGCCTGTCATCGACCAGCAGGATGAACCCGTTGCTGTAGAACGCTCTCTTGGCCAGCTCGAACTGTCTCTCGGGGTCTATCGTCCGCCTCCTGCGCATCTTGAAGCCGTTCAAAGACCTCTCAGCGTCGCTCGGCTGGACAAGCCCGTGGAAATACTCGGGCTGGTCGAGGTTGTAGTCGCGAACCTCCCGGTAGACGCGGGCGCGTATCAACTCACGCACCGAGATCTTCTCGTCCGCCACATCGAGCGTGAAGTCTCTATCGTCATCACTGCCCAGGCTGAAAGTCGTTTCGTCCCTGATCTTCAGCGTCGTAGACATGGCCACACTCCGTCTTCGAGACCCTCTGGAAACGTATACGAAGCGTACGGCTTGTTGCACGCTACGACAAGAGGCAAAAGCCTTGAAACAGCGAGGATTGGAGAATCACGGGCCCGCTGTTCAGCGCGGGTGGGCCGTCATCCACATACCGTGGCGCGGACGCAACGTGGCCATCGCCACTGTCTCCACTCGCCGACCGGGCACGAGATGCAGGTCGAAGCGTTGCGCAAGCAGGGCGAGCACCAGCGTCGCCTCCATCAGCGCGAAGCCTTTGCCAATGCACTGGCGCGGCCCACCTCCAAAAGGGAAGTACGCGTAGTGCGGGCGCCCGGCCGAACGTTCGGGGGCGAACCTTTCGGGGTCGAAGCCTTCGGGGTTCTCCCACAGCGTTGGATCGCGGTGCGTCACGTAGGGGCTTATGGAGACGATTGCGTCGGCAGGGATGCGGTATCCACATATGATGTCGTCCTCGATCGCTCGCCGGTTGGTGATCCAGGCCGGTGGGTACAGACGCAACGTCTCGTCTATAACCATGCGCGTGTAAGGCAAATTTGGCCAGTCGGCGGTCGTGGGGATGCACCCCTGGAGCACCTCATCGACTTCGGCGCGCAGCTCGTGCGCAACCGCCACGTGCGTGGAGAGGAGGTAGGAGGCCCAGGTGAGGGCGTTCGCCGTCGTTTCGTGGCCGGCTACGAAGAGCGTGATCACCTCGTCGCGCAGTTGCCTGTCGCTCATCCCCTCTCCGGTTTTCTCGTCGCGCGCCTCCATGAGGAGCGCCAGCAAATCGTCGTGTTCGCCCGGCCTGCGCCGTCTCCCGGCGATGATGTCGTAGATGACGCTGTCGAGGGTTGCGCGGGCGGCCAGGAAGCGGCGGTTGCGGGGCGTCGGCACCTTGGGCGGTGGGTAGAATGGGAACGTGAAACGGAAGGTCACCTCATTCAGTAGCGTCGCGATGGCGCGTCCGATCTTATCAAGATCACGTTCTACAGAGGTGCTGAACAAAGCCCTTGTGGCGACCTCCAGCGTCAGGTGCATGAACTCCGTCGCCACGTCGAGTGACAAGCCTTGGGCCACGCTCGGTCGCCAGCGTTGCAGCATCGCCAGGGTTGCATCGGTCATCAAGTCGCCGAAAGCGGCGACGCGCCGCCGGTGGAAGGCGGGCTGCGCCAGACGACGTTGGCGCCGCCAGAATTCGCCGTCGCTGGTGAAAAGCCCGTTGCCCAGGATCAACCTGAGTGTCCCGAACGTCGCGACGTCCTTCGAATAGTTGCGGTGATTATCGTGTAACAGGCGCCCGACGCCCTCCGGATGGTTGACCTGATACATCCTCATGTGCGCAACGCGATACTGCGCGACGTCGCCGTACGTACGTGCTACGTCGAGCACGAAGCGCAGGCGGTCGCGATAGAGATCGCCGATGCTGCCAAGCACGACGTTTCCGCGTGGCCCCGGTGGCACCCTTGCAGTGGCCATGGCCACTCTCCTCGTCGTGCGCATCTGTGCCCTCCGTAAATCGTTTGCGTTGGGCTGCTCGTCCCGCCCGCTCCTCGATCCCGCTCTTCCATCTGTCACAACACTACTCTACCTCCGGAGCCGTAGCAGGCAGTGATGGGCATCCTGGGGATGCATCAGGCTTCTCGAGGTGAGATCATCGGCACGTTGGCTCGAGAGAGGTGTCGGGACGATGGCGAGGCGCGAGAGGGGCTAGAGTCTCTTGGAGACTCACATTCTGTTCTTCGTGGCCGCTGTGGCTGCAGGCCTGATCAACTCGCTAGCAGGGGGTGGCGGGCTGATAACGTTCCCGCTGCTGGCCCTGGTCGTCCCGCCTGTGGTCGCCGACGCAACGAGCGCCCTTGCCCTCCTTCCCGCCTACCCTGGCGCCGTGTGGCGTACCCGCGACAGGTTGCACGAGGTACGCCGACTGTGGCTTTGGCTGCTCCTCGTCACGAGTGCTTTAGGCGGGCTGGTGGGAGCGCTGTTGCTAGTGTGGACGGGCGACAAGATCTTCCCGTCCCTCGTACCGTGGCTGGTGCTGGGCGGCACGGTCCTGTTCGTGCTCGAGCCGCGGCTCTCCCGCCGTAGTGGGGGCTCCCACCAAGACCGCGGCCTGGCGACGGCGCTGTGGCCGCTCGCGGCGGTTGTGGTGTTCCTTGTGGCCATCTACGGTGGCTACTTCGGGGCCGGAGTCGGCATCCTGATGATCAGTGCCCTGAGTTTGCTGCAGATGGGAGACGTGCACCGTGTGGTGCCCTTCAAGAACCTGCTCGCGGGGTGCCTAAGGGGCGTGGCAGTCGTCGTGCTCGTGATCTACGGCGAGATCAACTGGGGATACGGAATTCCTATGGCCTTCGGTGGCCTGATCGGCGGTTACCTTGGAGGTGCGCTCACAGGCATGATTAACCGCACCGTCCTGCGCGCGGTCGTCGTGATTATCGGGTCCGGGTTGGCGGCATACTACTTCTGGACCATCTACGGCCGGTCGGTGCTGCACATCGTCGGCGAGTGAGGCTTGCGAGTAGCCCCCATCCCCGAACGAGACGGGAAGGAGGTCGCCCGCGGCCAGGTGAGGCTCCAGAACATTCCGATGCCCTCCGTACGCCTGGCATCTACGATCCCCACTCTTCGATCTCGAGGTTGTTGGAGAGCGAGTCGAATGCCACAGGTGCTTACCTATGGCATCAGCCGAAGTCGCCCCTTCGAGGCATGTCGGTGGTGCCGGTCACCCCATGGTTACCTCTGCACGTCATAATATATTGGGGTGCGACAATGCTCCATCCTTCTGTGGTTCCGGCGAGCGATCGTTGGCGCGTCCTTGCTCCTTGGCACCGCACTGCTCACCGATTGTGGGAGCCTGGAGGAGGTGGATCTCACCCCTGCGTGCCCACCTGGCGTAGGCAGTGGACTATGGGATCTCGGTTTCTTGAAGGGTGAGGACACCGGGCCGGGTAGCACCGAGGTGCACAGGCTTCTGGAGAGCCCGAACTTCGGGGCGACTCCACAGGCGGTGCGCGATCTGGAGAGAGGGGTCGTCGACCAGCGACTCGTAGCAACGCTCCGAGGCCTGGCCAAAGGGCGCCGGATCTGTGTCCAGACCTTCAAGGAGGGTCACTACTTCCTCCCCGGCGTCCCTGACGGTCCACGCATACCCAGGGGCTATGGCAAGGCCGGTGGACTTCCCAATACCCACTACTTCGGCAGGGCCGCTGATGTGTGGTGGGTTGACGGCAAGCCCGTCGAAGGCAATGCTACGGCACCAGGCATCCTGGAGGTAGGCAAGATCCTCGCCAGCATTCCACCTGGGAGGAGGCCTGATCAGATAATAGGGCCGCCCAGGTGGACCAAATCCTTGGGATACGGGCGCCCCAAGGGCTGGGTACTGGCCCCCGACCAGCTCGAGTTGCACAGGGATCACATCCACATCGGGTACGTGGATGAGAGCGGCTCGGGTAAGGACTGAGCCTTCTACACAGGGCCAATAACGCACGCTCGGCCCAGGTACTCAGCTTGAATCCTTGCCTGATTCCAGGCGCATTATCAGCTCGACGGTGTGGTGGTCCGGGTTTCCCGAGACGCGCACCTCGTCGACCATGCGCTCGATCAAGAACACTCCCCAGCCCCGCGGCGTCTGCGCATCCTCCAGCTTGGCCTCCAGATCCGGTCCCTTCGCCGTCAGGCTCGATAGAGGACCGCTACCCCGGTCGATAACGCGTACCAGAAGGCGCTCTTTCAGAAGCCATACCTGGATCTTGACGGGGAGGTCGGGATCGTACCTGTTGCCGTGTTCCATGGCGTTCATCGCCGCCTCGGCAACGGCTGTCTTGAGCCTATCTAGACGCTGCTTAGACAGAGGCAGTCCCTTCACCGCGTCGGCGACCTTCTCCATAGCCGGGCGTTCGTTCCCAGGCTCGCTTGGAAGGGTAAAGTCGGCGAGGACTCGTCGACCGCCGTAAGTGCCCGTCGTATCCGGTTGCAGCGGGGCCTCGAGATCTCCGCTTCCGGTCTTAGATCTCTCCAGGGTGACCAGGGTGATGTCGTCCTCCTGTTCCGAGTCCGGTCCCGTGAAGCGGGCCAGCTCGGCCAGCAGAAAGTCGACGAGCTCCTCGCCACTACCCGCGCTTTGGGCCATGATGAGCTTTCGCAGGCGCGGGAAGCCGAACATCTCGCCTTCAGGGTCATGAGCCTCTACCAACCCATCACTGTAGAAAACGAGATCGTCCCCCGCGGCGAGAACGTCTTCTCTTTCCTCGTAAGGCATGCCCGGCATCAGGCCAAGCGGCATACCCCTCGCTCTGAGCTCCTGTGCGTCTCCGCCCCGCTGCCTATAGGGTGGGTCGTGGCCGGCGTTGGCGTAGACGAGCCGGCCGCTCTCTGGGTCGAGGACGCCATAGAAACAGGTGACAAACGTGCCGGACGGGATGTATGCATACAGAACCTCGTTGGCCTCAGCCAACACCCGCCCTGGAGCAATATTCCCCCTTCGGGCGACGGCACGAAGTACGCTCTGGGTGTTGGCCATCACCAGGGCCGCCGCGATACCCTTGCCCGAGACGTCGCCGATGACGAGGCCCACGCGACCGTCGTCCAAGTGGAGGAAATCGTAGAAGTCGCCGCCCACCTCTCGTGCTGGTTGGTAGTGGTAGGCTATCTTCCAGCCCTCGAGCCTGGGCAAGTCCTTGGGGAGCAGGGCGTGCTGGATGCTCCGCGCCGTACCCAGTTCCTGCTCGAGCGAATTATGAAAGCTCTCCAGCTCCTCGTTGGCCACTTCCAGGTCCTTGCTGTAATGCTCGGCTCTGGTGCGGCTGCGCACCACCAGCAAGGTGATGCCGAACAACAGCAGGCTCATCACAAGGCCGCTCGCAAGCACAAAGGGAGGCAGGTTGATCTCGGCCCTCTGCTCGAAGGCTGGCAGCGTAGTAAAGTACAGGGTCCACTCGCGTCCGGCCACCTCTATCCGACTCTCTTTGAAGAAGAGAAACTCGTTCGTGCTCTTCTCGTCGCGTCTTATACGGTCGCGGTCGTAAAGCAGAGGGCTCGACGCCGTACTCCCGCCGTCATAAACCTCGAAATCTATCGGGGGGTCGAAGGATCCCTTGAAGATCCCGTCCAACAGCTCATCGCTTATGAAAGATCCAACGATGAACCCTCTGAGGGCCCGCCGGCGCTCACCGACACTCCCCCGCGGCTCTCTCTCCTGGTAGATCGGCAGATAGACGACAAAGCCTTCTCGCAAGGCGAGATCTGCCGTGGCATTAGGGGGAGCCTCATCGAGCACATAGACCATCTTTGTGGCCCGCGGCTCACCACTATCGCGCGCCAGGTCCATAGTCTTCTTGTGCACATCTTCGGCATAGAAATCGTAGTTGAGCATGCTCTGGTTGGCCCCGCCGAGGGGACCGGTGCGGGTCAGGGGGAAATACATGGAACGCTCCCCACCCGGGCTAAGGTCGGGTCGCATCTCGGGCAGGTCCTCATTATGGGTCCTGCGCATAAAGGATTCCCTTTGCTCGGGATCCACCCGCTGGGCGTAGCCCAGGGCTTGTAGACCTTCGAAGCGGCCGGTCTGCTCTATGCCTTTAACGTAGTCGCTCCAATCCTTCCGGGTCACCGAGTCGGAGGCGTAGTACAACCCGCGGGCGCCGAACATAGCATCGAGGTAGGCCTTGGAGCGGCGCTCCAGGGCCTCCTGGGTGGCCTGGGTGCTGTCCTCGAAACGGGCTTGGTTCTGCTCCTTGACGGTCTGACGCACGTATTGCCAGGCGATGACCGTCAAGACTAATGCAATAAGCAGCACCACGAAGGCCGCAGTTCGGTGGCGCAGGTAACGCCCGATGCGGATGAGCCCGGACCGCAGCACAGTCAAGCCGGCACCGGAGCGACTCACGTCAGACCCCGGTCGCGAGGTTTCGTTGTTTCTGGTGGGCTACCAGGTATTCTGCCAGGTTCACCGCAGATTCATCTTTCAGTCGTGGGCGGTCGGTATCATCCCTACGCACTTATTCGCCCCATCCTACACCGTCAGCGTCTCCGGTTCGTTACGAAAACCGTTACGAAACCCGGTTTCCTTCTAGCCATAACCGAGGATACAAGAACGCTCTTCGGCTACCCTCCATGGCACCGCCGGTCGCATTTGTAGCGGCTGCCCGCAAGGAGGGAGTCGCTATTCTGCCCTCTCACCGCTTCGAGACCTGTCGGAGTGCAGCCACAAGGAGACGTGGGCCGGTTCCGCTGACTCCTTGATGGAGATCCCTTGTCTCGGCCCCGAAGATGCCGCCCGTGTGGACAACGCTACCTTCCCCAAGAGAACAATCTACATACAAATGCAAGATGTGTTCCTCATCGTCGTAGATCACTCTGGCTGCGACAATTGGCTGACACGACTCCCCAGGGGACTAGGATCGAAGTCTCTGGAGTGTCAGTAAGGTAATGTCGTC
>DASSCV010000167.1:0-3828 GCA_035697505.1 Rubrobacter sp. | reverse complement strand
CCAGTATTGGATTCCCAACCGCCACAGCGCCCTGAGCCGTCCTGTGCTCCTATCGAGAAACAGTTCCAAGCAGCCTCCGCTTGCTTCTCTCTGTTCCGGGCTCGCGGTGTCACATTGCTAATGTAGCTTGATGGTCTCTTCCAGGGCCTCGATATAAGAGCGTACCATCTGCTGGAAGGAGTCCAGTTCCTCCAGCGCCTGCTTGCCGGAGCGACCCCACCCTCCTAACCTCTCCTCGAGGATCTCGGTGGTGAAGTAGACGCCCCGATAGTAGGAAATGAGCTGCTCGAATTCCATGGCGCGCCGCCCTTGGCGGACGCTGCTCTCGCTCGCCTGCGCCGCTCCTACCTGGAATTCCGGTCCTCCTGTGAGGCGTTGTATCCCGCTGTCGAGCCCGTCGAGGGCAGCGAGGACCTCCTCGTCTCCCGGCCTGTCCGCGACGTCTGTGCCCGAGTAGAGGTAGCGTACCTCCCCCGACTGGTCTACGACGACGACGGAAGGCACGGCCGCGCCATCCTTTGCATTCCACAGGCCGAACATACGGGCCAGCTCTCCCTCGGGGTCACTAAGGAGGGGGAAAGGAAGCAAGAGTTTTCCGACCATCCTCGCGTTGTTGGCTGGGGGGTCGACGCTGATGCCGGCTATCTGCGCTCCCCGCCTCTCGAACTCTTCGAACTTTCTGGCGTAGCTGGCCAGTTGCCCGTTGCAGTAGGGGGACCAGTCGCCCCTGTAGAAGACAAGCATCACAGGTCCCATCTCCAACTGGCCTGAGATGCTCCAGGGATAGTCTTGCTGATCCGGCAACTCGAAGTACGTGATCTTCTGCCCGACACCCAACCCGGCCAATCGACGCTCCTCCACTCGTGGTCCTCCAGGGTGCGAATATAGCATGGAGGACGCGACTTCTCGCGAAAGAGACGAAGGGCCTCCTGGCTGCCGCCTCCACCCGCAGTAGCGAAGGCGTAGTCAGCCGGTCAGCCCCCGCTGATGCTCAACGGGACAGGATCCAGCGTTTCAGTCCCCCAGCCAAGTACGTTACCTTCTGCCAAAGAGAGGCCTCTTCGTAGCCTTCCTGAACGACCAGGGGGCTGCTGCCTACGCTGCGGCCCTCCACCGAAACCTCGACGGTGCCCACCTTGCGCCCTGCTTTGGCGGAGGGCGGCGCCTCCTGCGTCGTCTTGCTCCGCACGACCTCGAGGCCAGGGCCGGCGAGCGCGGTTACGTCCTTGGCGGCGACGAGCTTTACCGTCTCGCCCCTGCGGTAGGGCAGTTCCAGTTCCGCGTAAGGGTCTTCGCGTACGACGAGAGGCCCGCGTTCGTACTCGCCGAAGCCGTACTCGAGCGCCGTCGTGGCTGCCGCGTAACGTTGCAGATCCTCAGCGGCGTCGAGCACCACGGCGATGTATGACTCGTCGCCGCTCTGTGCGGAGGCAACGAGACAGGGCCCGGCCTGGGGAGAGGTGCCCGTCTTGGCGCCCGTCGCCGGCCCGTAATCGTAGCCTGAATTGGGTAAGATGAGCAGGTTGGTGGTGAAGACATCTATCTCCCTGTCTTGCGTCGATATGGTGGCCTCGGGATCGTCGACGATCTTGCGGAACTCGGGGTACTTCATCGCCTCCCTGGTTATCGTCGCAAGGTCTTCGGCGCTCGAGTAGTTACCGCGGGCGTCGATGCCTGCCGGGTTCTCGAAATGGGTGTTCTCCAGGCCAAGCTCCTCCGCCTTATCGTTCATCTTGGCGACGAACTCGTCCACGCTACCGTCCCCAAGATGCTCGGCCAGGGCGTAGACCGCGTCGGTGCCAGAGGGGATCAAGGCCGCAGTGAGTAGGTCCCTGGCGCTCACGCGGTCGTAAGGGTAGAGGCCGATGTTGCTGTAGACGGAGCCGGCGTAGGAGGCTGCCTCCTCCGAGACGATTACCTGTTCGTCGAGGTCGACACCCTCGTCCAGCGCCACGAGGGCCACCATGATCTTGGTCGTCGAGGCTATAGAGACCTGCTCGTCCGGGTTCTTGCCCGCCAGGTAGAGGCCCGTGTCGGCATCGATGAGCGTCCAGGATCCTGCGTTCAGCTTCGGGGCCCCAGGAGGCGCCTCCTCCTGGGCCACGGCCCGATCGAGCGAGGATACCGGTGAAAGGAGCAGCAAGATCAAGAACGCTATAGAGGTCGCGGCTCCTTTGACTGGTTTCATTCTTACTCGCACCCGTGACTCTCCTCTACCTCGATAACCGGTCGTGTTCCTTTACAACGATGCCGCCGGCGGCGGACGAGGGTATTTTGCACGAGAGGGCCCTCCCTTACCACCCCGAAGACCACCTCGAGTGATCGACATAGAGGGATTGTTGGAAGATTCACGGCATCAACCATTGCCGCTGCGATGGGGTGGGGTTACGCTTAGGGTGGTCCGTGCTCTTTCGGCGAGAGGAGGATGCATGGGAGACCGTCGGAGGAAGTTGGCCAGAGAGGACTTGGAGGCCATGCGCCAGGAGTTCGTAGTCGGCGAGCGGGCCGGCAGTCTGGACGACGACCTCCATCAGATCCGCCGCAGCGCCAGGCTTGGCGTGAGCCCCGAAGACTGGGCCAGGGCGCGAAAGTTGGCGCCGGTTTACGCCAGGGCGCTTCGGAGGTACCTGGATCAAGGATAGAGTCCGGCACGCCACATAATTTTCGGATCTCGCAAAATATCATACATTTGGGGGATGCACCGCCTGCTCCTGGTATCGTAGAGTAGTGCAAGACCGGGCGAGGCACCCTCTCAGGACCCCAGGCCCGGCGACATTACAGTAGGATCGGGCCTTCGGTACCTTCCCCCTCCTTACCGGCCCGATCCTACAGTGTTGCTCCATCGGCACACCGTATGGGGCCAGGGTTCTCCTCGCGCTCTCGATCTGCTAGAACGACTTCCGTACTACAATACGCCCGATCGTTGCAGGGAAGTTACGTCTATTCTCTAGACTGCGCCCTGTAATCCACCGGAGAGAGGAAGTGGATACCCGATGAGGATCCCGCCAACGGGATACCTGACGCTGGCGTTGCTCTGTGGGGAGCTTGTCTGCGTCATAGTCTGGGCTCTTCCTCACACTCGTCGTCGGCATCGCCGCCGGCATTGGTTTAGTAGTAGCCGCGATGCGCTGGGAGGATTAGAAGAATGGGTGTAATAGACCTTGGATACCCTTTGTGGCTTTTGATCTCTGTGCTCGTCGTTTTCGCCGGGCTCCTGTACTACATTCTGCGCGGAAGGGTGTCCGATGGGCTGCGCGCGCCTCTGGCCATAGTTCTCGCGCCCGTGTGCACCGCTGCAGCTGTCGCTGTCGCCGTTGTGTTGTCCGCGCTGCTTTCTCCGTTTTACGAAGCACCGACCGATCCTGTGGAGCCGCAGCCCAGGACATCCCCGGCGACTGCCCCAAGTACCACGCCTCTGGAGACTACCGGCCCGACCGCATCTCCGACCTCGTCCCCGACCTCGTCCCCCACGGCATCCCCGACGGCGTCCCCGTCCGCTTCTGCGACGGCGTCTCCCTGAGAGCATTTCAGCACGCTCCGGCCTACGGCTTTCGCTCGTCAGCCAGGGCGCGGGCATGCGCAAGCCGAAATGCTGACAGGAAGGGTCGACCCTTCCTCAATCCGCTGTAAACTCCAGGGTGGTCCTGGTTCGAAGGAGGTAGTTTCGTGAGGGTTTTGGTCGCTGGTGCGCACGGCAAGACGGCGAGGCGTCTGGTACGGATGCTGGCCGAAGATGGCCACGAGGTCAGGGGACTCGTCCGCAAGGAGGAGCAGACAGGCGATGTCGAGGCGGATGGCGCCGAGCCTGTGGTGGTCGACCTGGAAGCC
>DASSCV010000166.1:0-7969 GCA_035697505.1 Rubrobacter sp. | reverse complement strand
GTGGTCGTGAGCTGGGTCCCGTCTATGAGGCCGGCGTCGAGCAGGCGCTTGCCGAGCAGACGGCTCCCGCCAGCGCGGTCGACGTCGACGGCCGTGTAGCGGCCCCCAGGCTTGAGGTCGGCGATGATCGGGGTGCGGCTGCTTACGGGATCGAAGTCGTCGATGTCGAGGGGGACCCCGACCTCGCGGGCTATCGCGAGCAGGTGGAGGACGAGGTTGGTAGAGCCTCCCGTCGCCGCGCCGGCGGCGATACCGTTCTCGAACGCCTCGCGGGTCAGGAGGCGCTCCGGTGTGAGGCCGCGCTCCAACAACTCCATGACTAGCCTCCCTGCGCGGGTGCATACCTCGTCCTTGCGGCCGTCGAGGGCTGGAGGTCCAGCCGAGCCCATCGGCGAGAGGCCGAGGAACTCGAGGATCATCGCCATGGTGTTCGCCGTGTACTGGCCACCGCACGCTCCCGCTCCCGGGCAGGCGTGTTCCTCCAGATCAAGGAGGTCCTCATCAGACATCCTGCCTGCCGCGTTAGCGCCGACACCCTCGAAGACCTCCTGGATCGTCACGTCGTGCCCTTTGAAGCGGCCTGGGGCTATAGAGCCGGAATAGACGATGGCGCCGGGCACGCCGAGCCTGGCGTGGGCCATGGCGGCGGCCGGGATCGTCTTGTCGCAGCCGACGATCGTTACCATCGCGTCGAACATGTGGCCGCGCCCGACAAGTTCTATGGAGTCGGCGATCACCTCCCTGCTTACGAGGGATGTCTTCATCCCTTGCGTTCCCATGGTTATGCCGTCCGAGATGGAGATAGTGTTGAGTTCCATCGGCGTACCGCCGGCCTCCCTGACGCCCTGTTTAACCTTCTCCGCCAGATGACGGTGGTTGTAGTTGCAAGGCATGGTCTCGATCCAGGAGTGGGCCACTCCCACTATGGGCTTGCTCAGGTCCTCGTCGGAGAAGCCCATGCCTTTGAGGTAGGAACGGGCGGGAGCGCGGTCGCGGCCTTCGAGTATGGTGCGGCTCCTTCGCCTGGTGTCTGTAGTCTCCATTGTTCTCTCCTCCTGGATCACATGACGGCTCCCGGAGTATAGGGAGCGGTGAAGCGCCGTGCCAGCGTGTCAGCACGCTACGCCTTCGGGCTTCGCTTGTGAGCTCTTTGTATTCGCTCCTGAGCCGATGCACGGTCGCGGAAGGTGGGTATCTCTGTCATCGTTCCTGGCGTTCTCGCTGGCCGGCGGGTGCTACATTTTTCCTGATCGTAAACGCCTTCGGGCTGCGGCGGTAGAATCAAGAGTAGTGAGATCCGGGACGAGGAGTGGAAATGGAGACGGGCGAGCGAACCAGGCGGGTAGTAAACCCGGGGACACGCATCGGCCACGTTCACCTGAAGGTGGCGGACATCGAGCGGGCCCTTGGCTTCTACAAAGATATCCTCGGCTTCGAGGTGACCCAGTGGTACGGTGACGACGCGGTCTTCCTCTCCGCGGGCGGATACCACCACCACCTCGGTCTGAACACCTGGATGAGCCGCAACGCCGACCCGGCCCCGCCTCATTCCGCAGGGCTCTTCCACCTCGCCATCCTCTACCCCGAGCGGCGGGACCTCGCTCTTGCCCTCAAGTGGCTTCTGGAATCCAAGTACCCCATCGACGGCGCCTCAGACCACGGAGTATCCGAGGCCCTGTACCTGCAGGATCCCGACGGCAACGGCGTCGAGCTGTACCGCGACCGTCCGCAAGAGGATTGGCCGCGTACCCCCGAAGGCGGACTCGCAATGGTGACGAGGCCCCTCGACGTTCAGGGCCTCCTCGCTGAGCTCGACAACCAATAGACTAACCTGAGCGAACTGCCTTGTCGTCTATGTGGACATCGGACGCGGCGGGCATAGAATAGGATCGTGGGACTCGAGGGCGTAGGAAAGTTGTTGATCGGTGGCGCGTTCGTGCTGCTCGTGCTCGGCGGAGTGCTCTTCTTGCTCGGTCGTATGGGGGTAGACCGGCTGCCCGGGGACCTGGTACTCAGGCGCGGTAACTTCACCCTCTATTTTCCGATAGGGCTCATGATCCTGCTCTCCGTCGTTGGCACCATCCTCCTTAACATCATCCTCCGCCGCTAGGGTGCTTACCTCCGAGCTCGAATACGAGCTTCCAGATGATCTCATCGCCCAGAGCCCGGCCGACCCACGCGACGCCTCACGCCTAATGGTCATAGACGTCCGGCGCGGAACGATTGCCCACCACACGTTCCGGGACCTGCCACGTTTCCTGCTGCCCGGCGACGCGCTCGTCCTGAACGAGACGAAGGTGATGCCTGCCCGGCTCGAGGCCAAAAAGCCGACCGGCGGTGAGGTGGAGTTGCTCTTCCTCCGGGAACTTGGGCCGGATCGCGGCGGTGCGTGGGAGGTCCTGGCCAGGCCGAGCAAACGCCTGAGGCCAGGAATAGAGCTCCTGGCCGGGGGGGATCGGCTGGAGATCGTCGAGAGTCTCGGCGATGGGCACTGGGCCGTCTCTGCCCCTGACGTTCGGGGCCTGCTTGAGCGTGGCGGCAGGATGCCGTTGCCACCCTACATCCGTCCGACGCCAGAGACAGAGAGCCGCTACCAGACCGTCTATGCGCGCAACGAAGGTTCCGCCGCCGCGCCAACGGCAGGCTTCCACTTTACAGAGAGGGTTCTGGAGGGCGCGGAGCGGGCAGGAGCCAGGATCGCTAGCATCACGTTGCACGTCGGGGTAGGGACGTTCATGCCCGTGAGGACCGAGAGGCTCGAGGAGCACGTGATGCACGCCGAACGCTACAGCGTGCCTCGGGAAGCGGTGCGGATTGTGGAGGGTTCCAGCCGCGTCGTCGCGGCTGGCACTACCGTCGCCCGTACGCTCGAGACGTGGGCCACGACCGGCGAGGCGGAAGGGAAGTCGGAGCTCTTCGTCTATCCCGGCTACCGCTGGCGGTCCGTAGACACGTTGCTTACGAACTTCCACCTGCCACGCTCCACGCTCCTGGCGATGGTGATGAGCTTCGGGGGCGAGGATCTGGTCAGAGAGGCATACACGACCGCAGTAAATGAGCGCTACCGTTTCTACTCTTTCGGCGACGCGATGCTCCTTCTTTACGGCGGACGGCGGAGGTAGGCGCTCCCGTCTCCATAGAGGTGCTGGCCTGTGATGGCGAGGCGCGCGCGGGGGTCTTGAGTACTCCGCGCGGGCAGGTGGAGACGCCAGCCTTTATGCCGGTAGGGACGAAGGGAACCGTCAAAGGACTAACACCTGGAGACCTGCGGGAGGTCGGGGCCGGCATCGTGCTTGGGAACACATATCATCTCTACCTGAGGCCGGGATCAGACGTCATCAAAGAGGCTGGTGGGCTTCACGCCTTCATGGGCTGGGAAGGCCCTATCCTCACAGACTCGGGCGGCTACCAGGTCTTCTCGCTGGCCCAGACGCGGCGTATCTCGGAAGAGGGGGTAGAGTTTGCATCCGTGTACGACGGCTCGCCGCACGTGTTCACCCCCGAGTTGACGACGAGGGTTCAGGAGGACCTCGGATCGGACGTGGCGATGGTCCTCGACGAGTGTCCGCCGGCCAATGCGGATCGCGAATACCACCAGGAGTCGCTGCGGCGGACCGGACGATGGGCGCGGCGGTGCAAGGAGGCGCACGGGAGGCGAGATCAGGCGCTCTTCGGGATCGTGCAGGGCGGACTTTACCCCGACCTGAGGGAAGAGAGCCTGGGGTTGACGGTCGAGATCGGGTTCGACGGCTACGCCGTGGGAGGCCTCTCTGTAGGTGAGTCCAGGGAGGAGATGCTGAAGATGTTGGCGCTCACTGCACCCAGGCTGCCCGCCGAGAAGCCGAGGTACTTTATGGGGATCGGGGACCCTGTCGGCATCCTGCAGGTCATAGCGCTAGGGGTGGATATGTTCGACTGCGTGCTGCCGACGCGCCTGGCCCGACACGGCGCAGCCCTGACCCAGGATGGCCGCATAAACCTCAAGAACGCGAGGTACCGCACGGACTTCGGGCCGCTCGAACCCGGGTGCGCATGCGAAGCGTGCGCAGGTTACAGCAGGGCCTATCTGGCTCATCTCGTAAGGGAGAACGAGCTTCTAGGTCACAGGCTCGTTACGTTGCACAACGTCCGCTTTAGCGTAGAGCTTTGCCTGAGGGCGCGGCGTGAGATAGGGGCAGGCCGCTTCGAGGAGTGGTCGCGGGCCTGGATCTCCCGCTACCAAGGTTCTGACCGTGCAGGGGAAGATGAGCTAGAATGATCCTCCGATCTTATGAGTAGTCGTCGAAACAACCTGATCGTGCTGGCCCTTGTGGTCGTCCTCCTCGGGGTGGCCGCCTACTTCATCTTTATCGCTGAGCCCGTGACTGAGTCGACCCAGCTCGGTCTCGACCTCCAGGGCGGCGTCAGCGCGCAGCTGAAGGGCTCGCAGACCGGCGGAGGCAAGGTGACCCGCCAGGAGATGGAGCAGTCGGCCGATCTTATCCGGCAGCGCATAGACCGCCTCGGCGTGACCGAGCCCGACGTCAGGGTGCAGTCGGAGAACCAGATCGTGGTCCAGATCCCTGGCGTGAAGAACCCCGAAGAGGTGATCCGCATTATCGGCAGTACGGCCCAGCTCGGCTTCTACCAGGTCCTGGCCTCTGACCCCTCGCTTACAGAGCCTCCCCAGGTCGTCGCCGCTGAGGAGGTAGAGGCAACAAAAGAAGACATCAGGGAGAACCTCGAGGGGGACGATGCCTACGAGGAGGGTAAGACCAAGATCCTGTTCAGCGAGACGCCTTCCTTGCAGGGCGATGGCATCGAAGTCATAGGCTACATCGTCAACAAAGAGCCCGACCTGACGGGCGATGCGCTCAAGCAGAACGGGGCTAACGTGGAGTTCGACCAGACCACGGGGAAGCGCATCGTGAGCCTGGAGCTCACCGCGGAAGGCGGTAGGCAGATGGGGGACCTTACCCAGAAGATGGTGAACGACTCGCTCGCCAGCGGTGAGCCTGCGCGGCTCGCCATCGCACTCGATCAGGACATCCAGAGCGCGCCTACCGTGCAGGAACCACTGGGCCAGAACATCTCTATCTCCAACGACGGGTTGCCCAATGGTCTTCCCGAGGACGAGGCCAAGCAGCTGGAGACCGTGCTCAACACGGGCGCGCTTCCCGTCAACATGCAGGTGATCTCCGAGACAACAGTAGGTCCGACACTGGGCCTGAGTTCCCTGAAGAGCGGGCTTCTGGCCTCCCTCGTCGGGTTCGGGCTCGTGCTTCTCTTGCTGCTCGTCATATACAGGGCGCTCGGCGTCGTCGCCGATGTTGCCCTGCTCATCTACGCGCTTCTGTTGTGGGGTCTGATCGTGATCATCCCCATCACGGTGACGCTGCCGGGGATCGCCGGCATCGTGCTCTCCATCGGGGTCGCCGCCGATGCCAATGTCGTTATCTTCGAGCGTATCAAAGAGGAGATAAGGCGTGGCAAGACGCCGCGGAGCGCGATCCAGGCAGGCTACGACAAAGGCTTCAAGGCGATTCTGGACGGTAACGTAACAACCCTCATTACGGCGTTCATCCTGTTCGCGCTCTCCAGCGGATCGGTCAGGGGCTTCGCCGTGCTGCTCGCCATCGGGGTCGTGCTCTCTATGTTCACGGCCATCGTGATCACACGCGCACTCCTCGGGTTGCTCTCTGACCGCGGCATCCACCTCTCGCCCGCCCTGATGGGGGTCTCCAAGGCAAGTATCTCCGCGACGCAACAGGCCAGGGTGAGGTAGGCGTGTTCGAGAAGGTAGACTTCGTCGGCGGCTGGAAGCTGTATTTCTCGATCTCAGCCGTTTTGCTGATTGCAGGGGCAGTCGCCATAGCGCTGGGCGGCCTCAACTTCGGGATAGACTTCCAGGGCGGGTCGCAGTTCACCGTCGCCAACGCAGAGCGCCAGCTCAGCGACGAGCAGGTGCGCGCTGCGCTGCCAGAGGACCTTGCGGGGGAATCCGTCGTCACGACCCTGGGGCAGGATGGCTACGAGGTGCGAACTCCAGTCATAAGCTCTCAGGAGGAGCAGAGCCAGGTACGCGAATCCCTGAGCCGGGCGTTCGGGGGGGAGGTAAGCGTCACGACCGTTAGCCCCGCGTTCGGCCAGCAGCTCAGAAACCAGGCGCTGCAGGCCGTTGTGGCCGCGCTGCTCATAATCGTGGTCTTTATCAGCTTCCGGTTCGAGTTCGCCTTCGCCCTCGCTGCGATGGCCGCGCTCGTTCACGACATACTGATGACGGTAGGTTTCTACGCCATCGTCGGCAGGGAGGTCAGCCTGGTCACCGTCGTCGCCGTGCTGACTGTGTTGGGGTACTCGATCTACGACACCATAATCATCTTCGACAGGATCAGGGAGAATGCCCCCACCGTCGGCTATAACAGGCGGCGCTTCGACGAGATGATAAACCGCTCCATCCGCCAGGTCGTTAGGCGTTCGATCTACACATCCATCTTCACCCTGATCCCGATAACCGCTCTCCTGATCTTCGGGGAAGCGACCCTGAGCGACTTCGCCTTCGCCCTTCTTGTCGGCATCGTCGCAGGGACCTACAGCTCCATCTTCATCGCCTCACCTGTACTTTCGCTCTACAAAGCCTGGCGCGCCGGGAAGCTCCAGGCCGCGCGCTCCACCTAGTGGCGTGGCCACACGCACGGCTTGCGCCTTCGTTATCATGTAGGAAGTAAACCCGCTACTCTGGAGGTAGTTATGCGCGGAACGCTTAGCGAGACTTTGGAGCGTGTGATCCTGTTGCAGATAGGTGCTGCTGCTGCGACGCGGGACAAGGTGCAGGAGATCGTTGACTCTCTCATCGAGCAGGGTCGCGTGGAGCGCGAAGAGGGCCGCACGGTGGTAAACGACGTGATGAACCGCGCCCGAGAGCGCTCGACCGGTGCGAGATCGCTGGTCGACGCCTCTTTGCAGCAGGGTCTCAGGAGAGGCGGGTTTCCGACCAGGGAGGACTACGAGGATCTTCTCTTCCGCATCGAGCAGCTGGAGCACAGGGTGAGGATGCTCGAGGACCGTCCCGCGGCGCCTCCTCCGCCTGCAGGCGAACCTGATTCCCCGCCCGAACGCGGCGACGCCCCCGAGACGCCGCCGGGACTGTAGCAGAAGGACCTGCGTGGCGAATGGAGGGATCTCCCGGGCCGCCCGGTCGGGGAACCTCAGGCGCTTCTCCCAGATCAGCCGTGTCCTGGTGCTCCATGGTTTCGGCTTCGTCTTCGACGTCAGGCGGGACAGGAGGGAGAAGAAGGGCCTGCAGGAGTTCCTCGCGCCCAACTTCGGTGTCAGGTTGCGGCGCACCCTCGACGACCTGGGACCGACCTTCGTCAAGTTCGGGCAGGTTCTCTCCACACGCTCGGACATACTCCCTGAAGGAGTACTCTCCGAGCTCGAGAAGCTCCAGGACACCGCTACGCCCATGCCGGCAGGGGTCGCCCAGGAGATAATCGAGGGTGAGCTTGGGGCTCCCGTCGATGAGTTGTTCGCCTCTTTCGACCCTGTACCGCTCGGTTCGGCGAGCATCGGGCAGGTCCACAGGGCCGTGCTGCGTGGCGGGGAGACCGTGGCCGTCAAGGTGCAGCGGCCCGAGGCGCCAGCCAGGGTCGAGAGCGACCTCGACCTCATGCGTGACTTCGCCGCTTTGCTCGATCGTAGGTTCGGTCGCAGGCTCTTTGTAGACGTGCGCGGTCTTGTTGCCGAATTCGAGGTCGTCATAAGGCGCGAGCTGGATTACTCGGCAGAGGCCGAGAATGCCCGCCGCTTCGCCGCCAACTTCGCGGGCACGCAGGTGATTATCCCTGAGGTCTACCTGCAGATCTCCACCTCGAGGGTGCTGACTGAGGAGTACATCGAGGGGACCAGGTTCAGGGACATTCGTCCGCTCGTGCTCACTCCCTCCGAGCGGAGGCGCGTGGCCTCCATGGGGGCAGAGGCGATCTTCAAG
>DASSCV010000165.1:0-3690 GCA_035697505.1 Rubrobacter sp. | reverse complement strand
AAGCGCCGCCCGTCCGAGGGTGGGCGACTATCCTTTCACCACCCTCTCGCCCCAGCTCGGGGTCGTGGACGAGAAGGCTTACCGCGGACGGTTCGTGGTAGCAGACATCCCTGGCCTCATCTCGGGGGCCAGCGAGGGCAGGGGCCTCGGCAACCGCTTTCTCAGGCACGTGGCACGGGCCAGGCTACTGGCGCTCGTGCTCGATGCGAGCGAAGACCCCGAAGGGGCCGAAGGCACGCTGCGGGCCGAGCTCCACGCCGCCAGGCTCTCGGAGAAGCCCACGGTCGTGGTCCTGAACAAGGTCGACCTCCTCGATGAGGAGCTCAGGGCGTACCTGCGGGAGACCTTTCCGGATGCCCCTCAGGTCTCCGCGACCACGGAGGAAGGTGTCGCAGCCCTGCGCGACACCTTCGAGCGGAGGCTGCGCGAGATGGGTGAGCACGCCGTTAGTGAGGTGCCTGAGCATCGCGTCTTCAGGCCAACCTGGAAGGGGGTCAGGGTCGAGCACGAGAACGGTGGCTACGTCGTCTCCGGGGAGGGCGTCGAGCGGCTCGCCCTCAAGACAGACTGGGGCAACAGGGAGGGCGTCGAGCGCTTTCAGCACGAGCTGCAGAGGATCGGAGTACTTGGAGCCTTGCGGCGGGCCGGTGCGGTGCCTGGCGATGAGGTCAGGATCGGCGAGACGGTATTCGACTTCCAGTGAGGTGGGCGTGAGGATAGGGATCTTCGGCGGAACCTTCGACCCTGTGCATCAGGGGCACATGATCGTCGCAGAGCAGGTCATGACCGAGCTCGACCTGGGGCGCGTCGTCTTCGTGCCAGGCGGCATCCCGCCGCACAAAGAGGCCTCGAGCGTCAGGGCTGCAGCGCCCGACCGTCTCGCCATGGTCGAGGCGGCCGTCGAGGGGAACGAGCGCTTCAGCGTTGACAGGGTGGAGATCGACGCCGGTCGTCCGATGCACAGCGTCGAGACAGTGAGGATCCTCAGGGAAAGCGCGCCCGAGAACGACTGGTACTTCATTACGGGCGCAGACGAGGTGTCGAACTTGCTCGCGTGGAAAGAGCCTGACAGGCTGCTCGAGCAGGTCGTCATGATCGCCGCGACGCGGCCTGGTTACGACCTCTCCAGGCTCGACCACCTCGAAGCCGCCCTGAGGAACTTCGACAGGATCTTCCCCATCGAGTGTACGAGGGTCGACATCTCGGCAACCGCGATCCGGCGCAGGATGTTGCAGAGAAAGAGTATCAGGTACCTGGTGCCTGAGGGGGTGCGTGAGATCATCGAAAACAGGAGGCTCTACAGAGGAGATGGAAGTCGAACGGAAGGAGGACTCTTGAAGGAGGAGATCCGGTGAGGCGCGACGAGTCCGTCGCCAGGCAGGAGAAGTTCGCGACCGAAGGCGAGGCGATTACATACGAGATGGCCACCACCGCCGCCCGCGCCGCGAGCGAGATGTTCGCAACTGACGTGACCCTGATAGATCTGAGGGGACTCGTCTCCTACGCGGACTATTTCGTGATAGCCAGCGCCCAGACAGAGCGCCAGACGCGCCGCGTGGCCCAGGAGGTCATAGAGCGCATGATCGAAAAGGGACACCGTCCACGCACCAAGCGCCTCGACGAGGGGACGGCCTGGATCAGCCTCGACTTCCTCGACGTCGTGGTGCATATCTTCACCGAAGAAGCCCGCGACTACTACCGCCTCGAATCCCTCTGGCGCAGCGCCCCCCAGGAGCGCTGGCAGGAGTAGCCGGACTTACGTTGACACCCCCCGGGACGGTGCATATACTCTGACGAGCTTTCCGGGGCCGTAGCTCAGCTGGGAGAGCGCCGCGCTGGCAGCGCGGAGGTCAGGGGTTCGATCCCCCTCGGCTCCACATCAGAATAGTGCTGATTTGCAGGTAAATTAGGAACAAGAATAGGGCCGGAGGTTCTTCCGGCCCCTGTTTGACAGTTACCTGACAGTTACCCGGTTATCCGAAGGCGTTCCCCATCGCTCCCGCAGTCTGATCTCCCATTGAGGGCAGGTAATGTGAATAGGTATCCAGGGTCATGGCTATGGTGGCGTGTCCCAGAAGTTCCTGGACGAGCTTGGGATGTACACACCGACCCAGTAACAGCGTGGCGCAGGTGTGTCGAAGATCGTGAAATCGTATCTTCGGTAGGCCAGCCTTCTCGAGGAGCGGCTTGAAGGAGCGTTTGATCAGGTTCTCGGGGTTGATGGGCGTGCCTACCCCGGAAGCGAAGATCAGGCCATGATCTTTATAGAGACCGACGAGCTTCATCTTCTCTTCTAGTTGCTTCTTGCGATGGTTCTTGAGGGCGTTCACCGTCCGGGGCGTGAGGTTGATCTGTCGCCTTCCTCGCCTAGTCTTGGTGTCGCCCAGGGTGTGACGACCGCCCTCTCTCACCAGGGCACGTCCCACACGCAGCATCCCGAGCTCTAGGTCCGCGTCGTTCCAACGCAATCCTAGGAGCTCGCCACGCCTCAAGCCGGTGGTGATCGCCAGCACGTAGAGGGCTTCGAAGCGCTCACCAGACTGCCTGGCGGCATCCAGGAATGCTCGAGCCTCATCCTCTGAGAGCGGGCGTATCTCCTCGGGGGCAGGTCGTGGCGCCTTCACGTCGGCGGCGTTGCGGGGGACTATACCGTCAGAAACGGCCTGCGAGAGCGACTTGTGGAGCGTGGAGTGGATCCTGCGGACCGTGGCCGGGGCGAGACCCGAATCGAGCTTCTCACTGTAAAGCCCGCGCACATGACCGGGGTGAGCTTCTTGAGCCCCACACGCCCCAGAGACGGCTTGATGTGCAACCGTACGATCTCCTCGTGTCGCTCATAGGTTGAGACTCGCACCGTGCCCTACACGGAGTCCGAAAGGCATCTATCCAGGTACTCTCCGACAGTTATCTTCCCTGCATCAAAGATCAGCCCACTGTCTCTATCGGCCATGGCCTTCGTGAGCTTCTCTGCTACCACCGCTCGGGT
The DNA here is from genome assembly GCA_035697505.1 of Rubrobacter sp. Lineage (GTDB taxonomy): Bacteria > Actinomycetota > Rubrobacteria > Rubrobacterales > Rubrobacteraceae > Rubrobacter_D. The sequence goes on along the minus strand of DASSCV010000165.1, from coordinate 704 downwards.
CCTGCCGTAGAGGTAACGGTACTTAGGCCCTTTAGCCGTGTGCACGAGATACTGACCAACCCACCTACCGTCCGTACGTCGGTAGATGCTTCCCTCACCGTTTCCGCGCTTCTTGGCCATCTTCTACTCGTCTCCCTTCATTAGTCCCTTAGGCTTCGCTCTCAATACCCTTGCCAGCTTGCCGATGTTTGAGGGCGGGTCCGTGGGAAACCGTTCTCAAGCCTCCATACTGTCATCTGGTTGAGCCTGAAGCCTCCGCCCAGCGTAACGTCTCAATCCGGCTACAATCGCTGCTCAGCCTCCCTTTCTGCTCCAGAGCGCTCGCAAGGTGCTCCTTGAATCTTGTGCCTGTCTTAAGCTATTTAGCGGTCTTAGCTGTGGAGATCATCGACCTGGCTTGTGACGTACGCCAGATCACGCTCGAGCTCTCTCACGTCCTCGTGGATCTTCCCCAGCTTGAACAGCACCCCACTCAACCACTTCTCGACGACATCGCGGTCGGGCTTCTGCTCCAGGGCCTCCTGGATTTGTCTCAACGACTCTTCAGACGGATGGGGTTCTTGGGTGGTCATATATACCTCGCCTTCTTGCGCCCCAATTGAGAGTAGCAAGCTCTAGCCTTTACTGACTCAGAGAGTATATCACATACAACTTATTAAGACGACAATCTTATGAAATAACTCTATAACATATAGATGTGTTAG
>DASSCV010000164.1:0-8212 GCA_035697505.1 Rubrobacter sp. | reverse complement strand
GCACACGGTAGATCCTGTGCCCGAAACCCATGAGCCGCTCGCCGCGTCCGAGTTTCTCCCGCAGGTACGCCTCGGCCCTGCTGGCGTCCCCGATCTCGAACACCACATCCAGCGCGGGCCCCGGCGCGCCACCGTGCCCCGGTCCCTTGAGCGCCCCTATCGCCCCGACCACAGCCGAGACGAAGTCCGAGCGGGTAGCGACGATGACCCTCGCCGCGAAGGTGGAGGCGTTCATGCCATGATCGGATACAGTACTGAGGTACGTATCGAGGGCCCGCGTGAACTCTGCGCCAGGTACTTCGCCCGTGAGCATGTACAAATAGTTGGCAGCATGGCCAAACTCCGGGTCAGGGGCCACAGGCTCCTCGCCCTCGAGCATGCGCGAGTACGCCGCCACAATGGTGGGTATGCGCGCTACGAGCGCCAGAGCCTCATCGTCGTCCGTGCCAGGGCTCACGGTCCCCACCGCCATGCGCAGCGCATCCATCGCCGGTACCTGCCCCACAGCCCGTAGCAGATCCAACGTAGCAGGCGGCAGCTCCCGCCGCCCCGCGAGCTCTGCCCGAAATTCCGCGAGCTGGCCGGAATCCGGCAGGGCATCGTGCCAGAGGAGGTAGACAGTCTCCTCGAAGGAAGCCCGACCAGCCAACTCCTCGACCGGGAAACCCGCGATGGTCAATTCCCCAGCCTCCCCGTCCACGCCGCTCAGGCGGGTCTCGGCCGCCACCACATCCTCCAACCCCGCTACGAACCCCGTCCCAGAAGTCTCGCCCATGTCGGTCCTTTCATGCCTGCCCCGGCTCCTCGAGCCGCCGTTGTAGTTATGAATCGTAACCGTCCATGAAACATATATCAATATTGATACAGTAATCAATATGTAGTAGGGTTGGGGCGTATAGTCGTACACCAGGGCGAGGAGTCATTAGTATGAGGGAGGAGCGGTATCTCAGTTCCGGGCAAGCTGCGGAGGAGTTGGGGATCAGGTTACCGACTTTGTATGCGTACGTGAGCAGGGGGATAGTACGTTCCGAGGCGGTCGAGGGGAAGGGGCGTGCCAGGCGTTACAGGGCTGAAGACGTAAGGAGGCTCAAAGAGAGGAAGGATGGCAGGCGGGATCCTGAGGGCGTGGTAGAAGGCGCCCTGCACTGGGGCATGCCAGTGCTGGAGTCGGGGATCACCCTGATCGGCGGTGGCGGGCTGTATTACAGGGGGCGCGACGTCGTGGATCTCGCCGGGGAGAAGAGCATCGAGGAGGTTGCGGCTCTTATCTGGACGGGCGACGAGGCGATGGCCCGGGCGCTCTTCCCACCCGAGATGTCAGGACCCTCCCTGCGCATCCGAAACGTTGTAGACAGCGTGACCGGACTAACGCCTGTCGAGGTCTTCCAGGTTCTGCTCCCTGTGGCTGCCGCCGAGGACCCGGCTGCCTACGACCTGCGCCCTGACGCCGTCGCGCGCACCGGCGCCAGGATACTCCGCCTGATGACGGACGTGGTCGCCGGAGAATCGATCCCGGGGCTTGCCGGGACGCTCCAGCGTGGCTGGAGTCCAGACAGTCCGGGGGCTGCCGACCTTCTCGGCGCCGCACTCGTATTTTGTGTGGACCACGAGTTGCCTGTCTCGACCTTTGCCGCCAGGTGCGTCGCCTCCTCCGAGGCGACGCCTTATGCCGTTGTTCTGGCCGGGCTTGCGGCGCTCGGCGGCGTCAAGCACGGTGGGGAGATCGAGCTCGTCCAGGCCTTTTTGCGGGAGGTGGAGGATGCGGGGGATGCGCGGGCGGTGATCTCCGGCCGTCTCAGGCGGGGGGAGCGTATCCCTGGCTTCGGGCATTCGCTCTATCCTGAAGGTGATCCACGCGGTGCCGGGTTGCTTCGCCTGACGGCCAGGGCCTATCCCGAGAGCGTGGCCGTCGTGCTCTCCGATACTGTTGCCGGTGAGATGCTGCGTTTGATGGACGAGCATCCCACTGTAGATTTCGCGTTGGCGACGGTGGCGCGGACGCTGGCGTTGCCGCCTGGCGGGGCCGTCGCGCTCTTCGCCCTTGGCAGGACCGTCGGTTGGATCGGCCACGCCATAGAGCAGTACAGGAGCGGCTCCCTCATTCGTCCCAGGGCCAGGTACGTCGGAGAACAACCGCGCGATCGTTAGATAGGTATGTTCAAGACGTTCAGCCCGCTCAGGATGATCAGCATGGCGGCGACGGAGTTGAACGTCGCGTGGGCGACGAATGAGGGAAGGAGGCTACCCGTCCGCTGGAAGAGGGCGCACAGGGTTATGGCGAGTATAAAGAGCACCGGTAAGAGGACCGGTTCCAGGTGCAGCAGGGCGAACAGTATGGAAGATGCGAGCGCGGAAAGGGCGAAAATGGTCTTGCTGGGAGGCTTTTTACCAGCAGATCTGGTGGAGAAGAGGATCCCCAGCCGGTAGAGGCCGTTGAAGATGGCGCCCCTGAAGACCAGTTCCTCTACTGCCGGACCGAAGAGTACGACTATCAGGACTATCGCCGGTATCGCCACGCCAGGGCTCTCCTTTACCCAGCCAACGAGCCCTTCCATAAACGGTTGCTGGATCGTCGATCTCGTAGAGTAGCCGAGCTGTTCGAGGACGAGGACGCTGATCGGGGTCAAGATCATGCTGAGGACTACGGCACCGACGCCTACTGCTACCCCGACGCCGATGCTCGCAAGGAATCCGCCCCTGGGCCGTGAGAATCCGAGGGGCGCCAGGGAGTATCCGACCTTCCTGCCGAGCCTCCGCAGCAGTGAGACGGCCAGCCAGAATACCCCGAGTACGATCCCAGCGACGGCTGCGTCCAATACGACGACCGAGAGCAACGTGCCCTGCGGGTCAGGCATCCGTGCTTCCAAGGTAGGCGTCAACGGGGGTCCATCCGCCGCCAGCGTCCCTCAGGAGCCTCTCCTTTATGGAAGCCGGTAGAAGTTCGATCTCCTGCAACTCCTCGACGCCCACCCACCGTATCTCTCTGAGAGTCGGCTCGGCACCAGGCTCGACCTCGGGGTCGCTCCCGAGGGTGGCTTCCTCGTCTCCTTCCAGCGCCATTCTGGCGACGATGTCGATCGTATGGCGTCCATCCCTCAGGAACTCGCTCACGTAGAGGATACCCAAGAAGCCGGCCGTAAGGCCTGTCTCCTCAGCGAGTTCGCGGCCTGCGCACTCCGGTATCCTCTCGCCCGGCTCGAGCCTGCCTCCTGGCAGCACCCAGTACGGGTCGCTGTCCGGTTTCTGGTGGCGCACCAGGAGCAGGGCTCCCTCCCGCTCCACGACCGCTGCGACCCGCATCCCGAAATCCATACTGAGAGCTGCCCGATCCTTGCCCATGCAGCGAGTATAGACCAGGGAGGGCTACGAGACGTCAGCCGGCTCTTCCTCCTGGCGTTGAGACCGGCTGAGGTGCGAGACCTGGGCCTCCAACTCGTCGCATGCCTCGAGCACCAGGCGCAAACCTTCGTCTTCGGAGAGATGCCTGTCGTAGGCTTCGAGGATACTCGCCTCGGTGGTTGGGTAGATGCCGGTCGTACGGCGGTAGTCAAGGAGCACGGCTAGCCTTGGGTCGTCCACCCCGGCGAACTCCAGGATCGAATCGAGGTAGGCGGCTACGGTCTCGTCGCTCGCTCCTCCTGTTACCGCCGCGTAGAGCAGTTCACCGCCGAGACGGCCAAAGTCTGGCACCCTGAGCACGTCTCCCGTAACCTCGAATGCCCGCACCCCGTCGTCCGGTAGTACTTCGATGCCATCCCGCCGGATGCGGTCCGCGGCGCGGAGGATAATGGCCGCCACAGTCAGCGTTACCTCGGGGTAGTTGCTGTCCATGCCTCGTAGCTCCAGCGTTCCCTGGCGGTTGAGACGCACAGGATTCCAGGCCGGCCTGAGCAGGTCGCCGCCCGCCTCGACGAAGTGACGTCTCTGTACGCCGGCCTGGTCCATGGCGGTGAGCCAGGCTTTGTAGCGGTCGAACTGCTGACGGATCAGGTGTTCCGCGTCTTCGGCGTAGGGTAGCAAGGCGCCAACCTGGGGCAGATCCCTATAGACTCCTTCCCACCCGAAGGTCGCGCTGCCCCTGTAATGGACGGTGCGAACAGCAAGTCCTGTCTTCCGCCCCTGGAAAAATGGGCACGAGCGGGTGAGGGCCACCAGGGCGGGGTCAAGGGCCGTTGCGAGGTTGTAGATGTTCGAGACCTCCTCCCGTGCGGCGGCAGACGCGGTGGCGGAGATGCCTACTCCCTCATCGACCGTCCCTGCCTGCAACTCCAGATGCAGGTGCGTGCCCGCACATCTCCCGGCGTCCAAGAACCTCTCGGGGCCGACCGTGTTCACCTGGACCCTGTAGTCCAGCCCGTCGCGGACGGCTGGCTCCAGAGGCAAAGGATAGGTGCCGAGCGGGTAGAGCCTGAGACCCAGAGATCTCGCCGTGCGCAAGGCAATCCGCAGGTTCTGCGCGTACTCACGCTCGAGGTCAAAGAGGGTGTAGACCGGAGGCGTGTTTACCTCCACCAGACCCAACACGAACTCGGGGGCGAAGCACACAGGACCCGCGGACTCCTCGCGGCAGCGCTCCAGGAATTCGTCGGCCCGCTCCGATGGATGCCCGGAGTTCTCGAGCAGGAAGAATTCCTGCTCGAGCCCGGCCCGTCGATCCAACAACCTGTCGCCTTCGCTCACCCTGTCCCCGAACGCCTTGACGTATTCTCTATCTTCTGTGGGGGAAACGCTACCCCAGATGTAGGGAGCAGGCTCTGGGGCGGAAATCCGGGCAGCGAGGAATCCCTCGGTCACTCCAACATGTAATCTTCTGTGTGGACGAGAAGGAGGTCAGAGATCTTGCAACCGCGCAACGAGCACCGCGAACCACAGGAGCAGGGCGGGACCGAGATCAGGGAGCACCTCGCGAACGAGCGGACGCTGCTATCGTGGGTGAGGACGGGGGTAAGCCTGATCTCGATAGGACTCGTCGTCGAGAGGGCGGCGGCGCTTGTGGATGCCTCTATGAAGGTGGGCTCCACGAGCGCCTCGGAGTTCTTTGGGCTGGCGCTTGCCCTGCTCGGGGCGCTCACGCTCATCATAGGTACCACCCAATTCCTCAACAACCGGCGCAGGATCTCGACCGGCGAGTTCGTCCCTTCAGCGGCGGCCTACCTGATAATTGTCGCAGGTAGCCTGGCTTTCGCCGGAGCATTCATCATATACGTGCTGCTAACGTAGAATTCGCCAGGAAACCTGCTGTAGCGGATCGGCAATTCCTAGAGAAATCCTGATACCTGTTAGCTGAAACCGGATACTTGATCCCTGGTTCCGACCTGGCTTCCCACCCACACGTACCCATCCGACCAGACCTCGCGCTTCCAGATTGGCACGACTTCCTTTATCCGCTCGATGGCATAGCGGCTGGCCTCGAACGCCGGGCCGCGGCGCGGAGCGGCGACGACTATGGCGACGCTTGCCTCGCCAGGGTCAACCCTCCCCAGACGATGCACTATGGAGACGTGCCCGACATCCCAGCGCCGTTCTATCTCCGCCCCGATCTCCTCCAGCTTTCTGTCGGCCATCGGACGGTAGGCCTCGTACTCCAGGTACTCGACCGCTGCGCCCTCCGACTCGTCGATCCTCGTCGTGCCGACGAACGTGGCGATGGCGCCACAGTCAGGCCTCTGGGCAGCCTGGATCAAAGCCCCCACGTCAAGCCCCTCCTCGACTATGGCGAACATTCAACCGCCGGAGACGGGAGGCAGGACTGCCACCTCATCTCCAGGCGAGACGCCGGCGTCCCCCCGCGCGTACTCGCCGTTTATGGCGAAGGCCAGTGTGTCGCGCATCGGGACGAGGTCGGGATGTCGCCTTGCGAGCAGAGGCCAGATCTCCGCGAGCGTCATACCTACGTCCACCGGTAACTCCGTCTCGCGGGTCCCGGCCCTGTCGGCCGCGGCGCCGAAGAGTAGCACCTTGATCATGGCTCTATTCTATCCCGCCGGCTCGGGGACGTACTTGGGTCCGACCAGGACATTCAGAGCCCGGGGAAGAATCGAAAACCGGGCCGGTTCGTTGCCGATGATCTCACCATCGGCATTAAACTCCAGGCCTGGGGGCTGGGTCTCGACTCGGATCTCCTTCGCCCGCACGAATAACACGCCATCGCTGCCCAGATAGTCCGACTCCGCCAGCGCCGCCGGCGCGAGTTCGAGCAGATCGGCCACCCCGAGGGTCTCAATAACGACAACGTCGAGTAGACCGTCCTCAGGGTTGGCCTTAGGCGTGGCCGGCCAGCCGCCTCCGGTGTAGCGGCAGTTGCCCACGGCGATGTTGACCGCCTTGACTTGACGCTCCTCTCCGTCGAGGTAGAGCGTAAGGTCGCGCACGTCGAAGTCTTTTGCGACCTCCAACGAAGCCCGCAGGTAGGAGAGCTTGCCCCACCGCTTCTTCAGCTCTTCGTCGTTAGCGTCGGAGATCTCCGCCCCAAGCCCGCCGGTCGCCACGTTGATAAAGAAACGCTCGCCAATGCCCTCCGATCGAACCCTCCCCACATCCAGCCTCCGCTCACGGTTCTGTCGGATAACGTCCTCCGCGAGCTCGGGCTCCTCAGGGATGCACAGCGTGGCGGCGAGATCGTTGCCGGTACCTGCGGGCAGTATCCCCAGGGTGACACCTTCGGGGAAACCGGCCCTGCCAAGCCCATTAACCACGTCGTTGACCGTGCCGTCGCCGCCAGCGACGATGAGCAGGCCCTCTTCCCAATGCTGCGCCGCATCTACGGCATCCTTGGGACCTTTGGTCTCGATCCAGTCGAGCTCCATTCCGTCGAGCTCGTGGCGGATCTCATGGGGGTCGTAGGCACCGCCACCGGAGGTCGGGTTGCAGATTACCCGTGCTCTTGATTTCTGCATGGCGCGCCCTCTGTAGCCTTTACGACCCTCCTAGTCTACCCGGAAAGCCCCTGTCTTTGACAGGCCCTCCCTAGGAAGCGCGCCGAACCAGCGGGTTGGGTCGCGACACCCTCTCAGCCGGCAGCCAGACCTCGTAGTCGTTGTCTAACTTGACCGCGGCGTTCGCGCCGTCACCAGAGACATAGCGGACCTCGCCGGAACCGAGCGGCGTCTGTACCCGCTCGCCGACGGAGAGCTCGGTGAGGAACGCCTCCCTGAGCGCCGCAACGTAGGCCAGCGCGAGCGAAGTGTCGATGTGTGCACCCTCGTCGCGCCTGTCAGCAACCAGGATGCCGGCGATACGGTAGAGGTTCGCGCGGGAGACCTGGGAGATCAGACAAGCCCTGACAGTCTGCCTTACCAACTGCAGCTCGAACTCCGAGTACTGCTCGCCACTCCTCCCCAGAATGTCTATCACCCTCGGAAACGCCCGACGTAACGCCTCCTCGACCGTCAGCCCGTTGATGCCGCGCTTGTACACGTGCGGGTCCAGACGCTCCTCCTCCCGCCGCCGCGGGACACTGAGCCAATCCTGCCTGAAGTTGTTCTTCGTGTCTGTCATGTCGCTATTATACCTCACTGAGACTAGTGAGACAACCATAAATTACCTGTAAAATCAGCATTTCAGCACGCTCGGCCCTTCGGGCTTCGCTTGTCGGCCGGGGCTCGCAGGCACAAAAGCTGACCGGCTAAAATGCTGATACGTTACCTTGCCGGGGCGACGTGCTGACTAGCTGAAATGCTAATTTTCCAGGTAATTCGTGCTTGTCTCACTAGTCTCAGTGAGGTATAATTGCGACATGACAGATACGAGGAACAACTTCAGGCAGGATTGGCTCAGTGTCCCGCGGCGGCGGGAGGAGGAGCGTTTGGACCCGCACGTGTACAAGCGCGGCATCAACGGGCTGACGGTCGAGGAGGCGTTACGTCGGGCGTTCCCGAGGGTGATAGACATTCTGAGGAGGAGTGGCGAGGACTATTCGGAGTTCGAGCTACAGTTGGTAAGGCAGACTGTTCGGGCTTGTCTGATCTCCCAGGTCTCCCGCGCGAACCTGTACCGCATCGCTGGCATCTTGGTCGCCGACAGGCGCGACGAGGGGGCCCACATCGATACTTCGCTCGCGCTCGCCTATGTTGCGGCGCTCAGGGAGGCGTTCCTTACGGAGCTCTCTGTCGGCGAGCGCGTACAGACGCCGCTAGGTTCCGGCGAGGTCCGCTACGTTTCGGGTGATGGCGCAAACGCCGCGGTCAAGCTGGACAACGACTACGAGATCTGG
>DASSCV010000163.1:0-2576 GCA_035697505.1 Rubrobacter sp. | reverse complement strand
GGTGAGGGGCCAGTCTGGTCGGAGCGTTGGGGCGGCCTACGTTGGGTGGATATGCTGGCCGGTGATGTCCTGTCCATGGCGGCCGACGGCACGATCGACCGGCGCCACGTCGGCAACGTCGCCGCCGTACTTCGACCTCGCCACCGAGGCGGATCGGTCATCGGTGTAGAGCGAGGCTTCGTGCTGGAAGACGCCGAAGGGGCACTCACGCACCTGGGCGAATTGTGGTCAGACAACAATGTACGGATGAACGAGGGCGGCTGCGACCCCGACGGCCGCTTCTACTGCGGGTCGATGGCGTACGACCAGCGGCCGGGCGCTGGCGCGCTGTACCGACTCGATCCCGACGGCTCCGTGCGCGTGGTGCTGGAAAACGTCACCATCTCGAACGGACTCGAGTGGAGCCCGGACGGCTCCAAGGCCTACTACAACGACTCACCTACCCAGCGAATCGATGTCTTCGACTACGACGGCGAATCCGGGTTAACCGGGCGGCGTCCGTTCGCTGAGATCCCAGCCGAGGCTGGCCTTCCTGATGGCTTGACGATCGACGAGCAGGGCGGCGTTTGGGTGGCGCTCTACGGCGGCGGCGCGGTACGGCGCTACACCCCCGACGGCATGCTCGACGAGGAGATCGAGGTGCCGGCCAAAATGGTCACTGCCTGCACCTTTGGCAGTCAGGACCATAGCCAACTCTTCATCACTACATCGCGAGAAGGCCTCGGAGACGGCGAAGATCCATTGGCCGGCTCACTGTTCCGGTCCGCTGTGGGCGTGGCCGGTCTGCCGGTTCGGGAGTTCGCCGGATGATCGATCCAGCCTGCTCGGAGGGCCCTCGATCCGTGTCTGGGGGCTTTGCTATTCTGATTATTCTCCTTAAATGAGCCTAATCTGAAAGCCGCCGAGCGGACTCGAACCGCTTTCTTGCTCCAGCTACGAGCGCGCGGTCGGTGGTTGCTGAGGATTGCAGGGTGTTGCGTGCGGGTTAGGGTCAACACGCCCTTACAGGGATAGTCTTCGAGAAGATCGGGGTCGTGGCTCTCACTTTAGTGATCTTGTTAGCGGTGCTGCTCAGCTCGCGCCGTACCTATCCCTAACGGACCCTATAGAAGACCCACGCTTTACGCTTGGGGAATAGGATCGGAGCGTCTACTCGACCTCGCAACAGTCGCTGGGCTTCGGAGGACAGTCTTACCTTTGAGTGGTCACCAATCGTCGTCGTGACATGTTGTAATGGGGTCGCCAGAAGTCAGCAACCACGATGGAGGTGCCTTTGGATGCCCCAGGTGAGAGCAAGCGTGTGGCCATAGCGTGTCAGGGCGGCGGTAGCCATACGGCGTTCACGGCCGGTGTGCTCAAGAGACTTCTTCGAGTGGAGGAGTTGAAACACTACGAGGTGGTGGGCCTGAGCGGCACCTCTGGCGGAGCGGTCTGCGCCCTGCTGGCTTGGGACAACCTCTTGAGAGGCGACGCGAGGGGGGCCGCAGAGGCGCTTGATGCCTTCTGGCGGGACAACTCCGCCACCGCACCCCACGAGCAGATCATCAACTCCTGGGTCCTGTGGGCGAGCAGCCTCCAGAACTTCATCACGATGCCGGTCGTCAGCCCCTACTACGACAACTACTTCTCCGTTTCGGCGCTGGAGGAGTTCAAGAGTATGCTCGAGCGGCGGGTGGACTTCGCGAAGGTGGGACTCCAACCCGAGGACTCCTACCCCGCGCTGCTCGTCGGTGCCGTGGACGTGCTCTCTGGCGAGTTCAAGACGTTCAACAGCCGACGAGACAGGATCACCCCAGAGACTATACTCGCCTCAGCAGCCATCCCGACGCTCTTCCGTTCGGTGCGGGCTGGTGACGGGGGGACCTACTGGGACGGCCTGTTCTCGCAGAACCCCCCGGTCAGGGAACTGACCGACGAGGGACCTGACGAGATCTGGGTGGTCCAGATAAATCCCAAGGAACTCGAGAGCCAGCCGAAGACCGTCATCGAGATTGTGGACAGGCGCAACGAGCTCTCCGGCAACCTCTCCCTCTACCAGGAGCTCCGTTCCATCGAGAAGATCGATCAGCTGCTTGAGGAAGGGCTCCTCTCGCCAGGCGGCAAGTACAAGCAGATCGTGGTGCGCGTGATCGAGTTGGCCCGCTCCCGCTTCTCGCGCTCACTGGGCACCGCCTCGAAGCTGGATCGCGACCCGCGTTTTATAGAGGACCTGATGTTCCACGGCGAGGCCCGTGCCGATGAGTTCCTCGCCGCGCTCGCCTTCGAAGATGCCTGGAGGGGCAAAGACCCCGAGGCCGTGGCGGACTTCTTCGCCGAGGACGCGGAGCTTGTGTCGTCGGCGCCGTTCCCGGGATGCGGCGCGTACAAGGGCAGGGCGCGTATACGCTCATTCGTGACCGAGTACCTGGCAGAAGAACTCCGCATGGACCTGACAAGGAAGCAGGTTGCGCGCAACGGGGTGGGTTGGGCGATCAGGAAGGTGACGAGCGACGATCCCGCGAACCGGGCAGAGGGACTCGTCGAGGCACAGTTCCTGGAAGGAAAGATAAAGTCCCTTCGCCTGGGCGACGGGCCGC
>DASSCV010000162.1:0-8492 GCA_035697505.1 Rubrobacter sp. | reverse complement strand
GCCGGCACTCGCTTGCGGCAACGCGGTCGTTTGGGCGCCGGCCTCCTCGACGTCTGTCTGTGCCGTGAAGCTCGCCGAGTGCATCGTCGACGCGGGACTGCCATCCGGGCTCTTCAACATGATCACCGGCCCCGGTCCCGTAGTCGGGGACGAGGTGGCAGCCAACCCGGGCACCCAAGCGGTCGGTTTTATCGGCTCCATCGAGACCGGGCAGAAGGTGGCCGGGCGTGCCGCCGGCAAGACGCTACTCCTCGAGATGGGGGGCAACGGGCCAATGGTGATCCTGGACGATGCCGACCTGGACGACGCCGCGGAGGCGAGCCTCACCTCCGCCTTCCTCGGCGCCGGTCAGAGCTGCACTGCCGGGGAACGGTTCCTGGTGCACGAGAGCGTCTACGACGCCTACCTCGAAGGGCTCAGCGGTGCGATCGAGCGCGGGATCAAACTCGGCGACCCCTTCGACCCGATCACCACGCTCGGCCCCCTCAACAACGAACCGACGGCCGACAAGATGGATCAGCACATCGCCGACGCGCTCGAGGGTGGCGCGGAGTTGCTCTCCGGCGGGGCCCGCGCCGAGGGTTTCCCCACCGATCTCTACTACCGCCCGACCGTGTTGGGCAAGGTCACCGCTGAGATGCGCGTCTCGAGGGAGGAAACCTTCGGACCGATCGTTCCAGCGACCGTCATCCGCAATGAAGAGGAAGCCATAAGGGCAGTCAACTCCTCGCCCTACGGCCTGCTCTGCGCGGTCTTTACTCGGGATCTGGCGAGAGGTTTGCGCTTCGCCGAGGCGGTGAGGACTGGCTGGGTCAACATAAACGCCTCATCCAACCACTGGGAGAGCCACCTTCCCTTCGGCGGGCGAGCGGGGTCACGCTCCGGCGTAGGACGCGTCGGAGGCCGCTACGCGATGGAGACCTTTACCGAACTCAAGACCGTCATCGTGAACCTGTGATAGCGGAGATAGTCGCGCCAACACGTACCTCCTCGCGGTAGGTACCACACGGGGTGTGCTTGGACCACTAGGTCGAAACTGCCTCAAAGGCGCCGAAAACTCGACGACCTGGCCCTCGGCCAGCCGCAGGCGTTCGGCCTGGCGATCATGGTCCCCCCTCCACCTCCTCGGGCAGGTCGTACCAGCGTTTGCGATCACCTATCTTCGCTCGCATCTTCCACCCGAAGGTCTTCGGCTCTTCCTCGATGCGCGCTAGCAATGCCCTGACGCGTTCTGTGATACGCTCCTTGCTCTCGTCTTTCAGGTCGTAGCGCTCCAGGTAACCGCCCAGAGCCTCGAGGTTGGCCGTGAAGGTGCGCCACAGGCCCCAGTCGGAGGCGCACAGTTTGGCGATATGGGCAGCGTTTATCGTGTCTCCGTCCTGCTCCCCCACGGGATGGTCGTGCAAGAGGGCCAGGGCGTCGCCGACGTCCTTCTCATTGAGCTCGATGATCTGGAGCTTCGTAAGCAGCAGCTCAGCGAGCGGAACGGTAAGCGGCTCCATGGTCACACGGTCTCCGAAGGGGATCTCGTGGCACATCCTGAAGTTGCCGACAAGGACGTCGACCTGCCTGTCGTGCTTCTCGTCGAAGTAAAGCAGCCGCTCCCGGCCGTACATCGCGTTGAAACGTGTCTGCGGAATGTATCCCAGGGACTCGAAGAACCGCTGCACCTGGGTGGACTTACCCTTCTGTGTGATCCAATCCAGGTCAGCGTACTCCCGCTCGAAGGCGGGCTCCAGGCCGTCGTGCGCGCGCACCTTTATGGCCACCCCTCCAAGCAGGCGAAGCGCCACGTCGTTGCGCTCGGCCTCCTCGGCGACGCGCACGGCCTCCTCGACCATATCCGCCCTCATATCTTCCGTGTTTTGCTCTTCGCTCGTCACAACTCCTCCTGCGCGTTCTTTGCGGCTTCGATCCAGGGCCGCACTAGCTTCCTGTTCTCTCTCACTTCGAGCCATCGTCTGACGCCCGCCTCAGGATCTTCAGCCTCGTTTATGGCCAGCTCGAGGCTGCCTACCTGGTCCTCGTCGAGCCTCATGGCGTTGATAAAGGCATAGGCATCAGGTTTATCCTCGGCGAACCCTTCTCGCGTGACCGAATGCAGCGTCTGGGGGGCATCCACCGACCCCATAGCATTCTTCGGGTCGGAGAGGTAACGGAACTCGTACTCCTGGTTCATCCAATGTGGCGACCAGGCGAGGAACACGAACGGCTCTTCCATGCTGTACGCTTGCTCTAGTTCGGCCAGCATAGCCGGCGTGGTGGCCCCGACAAGGCTGGATTGCAAATCGTACCGCGGGACCACGTCGGTCTCGATCTTCTTCATCAGGACGGCGCCAGGTTCTATGCCCGTGATCATGTCGGTCCCCGAGGAGTCGAGGTCGGAGATACTACGCACGTCCTCCATGTAAGCGGGGACGGCTATGCCGTACCTGGTCGGATCGACGTACCACGGCTCCTTGGAGACTTCGATCCGGCCCCTACCCCCCTTCACGAACTGCTCGTGGTTCGGCATCCAGGCATCCAGGAAAGCATCGGTTTCGCCTTGGATCAGGTCCTCGTAGACGGGTCCGACATCCTCAGCGAGCTTGAGCTCGACGTTATCATAGCCGAGCTCCTCCTGGAGCAGCACCTTCGTCAGGTAGGAGTTGGCCACGTTCTCGTCCCAGCCCAGGTAGCCTAGTGTGAGAGCCCCGCCGCCACCGAACCCGCAGCCTGCACCGAGGGCCCCTACTATCAGCAACAGAAGCGAGGTCTTCAGTAATGTCAGGAGTCGCCCGACCAGCCCTGCTCTTTTCGGCAGGTCGGTCGTCCCTTTCGGACGACTGCCTCTCCGTACGCTGTGATCAGCCTCCGCGGCCTCTCCTTCGTTAGCCTGCAACGTAGGATCGCACGCCCCGCCGCTTACACCTCTCCCGCGGCGAAAACAAAATGCATGCAACCCTCGCGCCCCTCCAACCTACCAGGGCGCGAGTACTGCTGAATCATACGTCGTTCCCGACCCTCGTTCAACTTGAATGCGCGTCCCGGACGAGTGCAGTCTCCCGCCCTAGCACAGTGGGTGGACCGGGAGATCCCTGGCCACGACCCGCTGGTAAGCATGGCCATCGCGGGTTACACTGTTGGCGCTTTGCGCCCGTAGCTCAGGGGATAGTCAGGGGATAGAGCAGCGGTTTCCTAAACCGCTCAAGGCACTTACCGCCATATACCGCTGAGTATCGTAATAGGCATAAACACGCCGAATTCCCTCCTTTGGCACTCCAATCGATTACCGCCCGATGCTGCTACGTACCGCCTCTATTGCTGACACTCATAAGACCCAACTTCACCTGTTACAGCGGATTGCGATGACGTTGACCCGTATGCACGCCATAGGCTCACGTCTCTCGCTGTGGCTACGACTTATCCACGACTCCGGCACCACCGGCAGACAACTACCAGTTCTGCTCATGGTGAGAAACTGTGCGTCTGAGGTATGCCGCACAACTCTTCCTAAGCTAGGATGTGTTCGTAACAAGCAGGAGGTGTACTCTCGTGGCAACCAAAGCCGGGGTCGGTATGAGCAGTCATCACAATCCGAACGTCGCGGGCCGTGAGGCCGCCGAGCAAGCGCTGGAGAAGGCGATCAAGGACCAACTTGAGGGTGAGAAACCCAAACTCGTCTTTCAGTTCGAGTGTGGCACCAGAGGCAAGATGATGCTCCGCGATCAGGAGAAGTTGCAGTTTCTAAGGCAGTTTCGGCAATCTGTTGGCGCGGACGTGCCATGGGCGGGTTTTTACACTTGGGGAGAGATTGGTCCGGTAGAGGAGCACAATCTTCGCCATCTCTACACGGTAGCGTAACGATACAACGTGCGGGTCTCTAGAATAAACTGTCATGAGTCGTTCCTTAGCCGCCGAACACCTACGCTTTCCCACCAGGATCTCACTAGGGGTACTTTCTCTACCCTCCGTGCATACTACGCTACCAGGCCTGTTCATGCTCCTTTAAGGGCTTCTGGGCAACGACGTTAAGGACGTGTACTACCGATAACATCCCTTCCCAACAACAATAGGTAGCCCAGCACCACCCACGCGCAACAGAACACGAGCATGGTTCCGCTGGGCGCGTGCAGGAGGATGGAGAATAAGATGCCGCCCGGCCCCGCAGCGATCAACAGCCAAACAACCAGTGTAGGCAGTATGTTGGCTCGTCGGTAGGTGAGGCCAAACGCCACCGAGCCGAACAGTACTAACATAAGCCCTAACATCTCAATGCCGAACCCTTGCATCTGCACCATAGTGAAGTCTTCGCCGGGACTGCCACCCCAATATTCGAGGATGTCACCTACAAGCGACACCGCCAGCCCGACGAAGGTCATGCCGAAAACCAACTTCTCCGTGTCCAGTTTCTCTGTACCCTGAAATCCTAGATTTCGTCTTCGCAATGCGTACAGTCCCGCTAGACCCGCTATGCATCCCAGATAGACCGGGAAATACGCTCTGCCATAGTACAGGTACGCGTCCGAGTAGCTTGCCCACAGGTAAGTCAGGATGGGGGTCAGGACGATACCCAGCACACCTCCCAGCATAGCCGCCAGCCCACTCAACCGGATCATCCCCGACGACACGACGTTTCCTCCTCGTACGAACCCTTCTACCGAACGCATGATGGCACCCGCCGAAACGCGACGCATCACCCAAATGGCATCGGCGAAATTGGAGCCAGATTTTTCGCGGGGGTGTGCGGATAGGGGTCGGCAACTCACTTTTCGCGACCCACCGCCTCCCTTTTCGCGAATTGCTCGGGACAGCGCAGTTGTGTCGGAGGTTGTGAGCTAGACGCGGTCTGCACGTACGATTAGTCGCTTCTCGAAGGTGGGGTAAGGGGTGCACGTCTGCAACGTAACCATGTCCCTCCCCCTCACCTGCCCCATCACCCACACGTCGGTGGGATCGGTTACTAATACCTCGCTTACGCGGTATCTGTAGGAGGTGCCGGTCCGGTCCTTGAGCACTACCCTATCGCCCTCCCTCAGCTTATCGAGGTTGTAGAAGATCATTCGACTCCAGGTTCCTCCGTAGCCCATGCGGTGTCCCGCCAGGTAGACGTTCCTCTGAGCACTCTGTGACCAGGGCAGGGAGGTCTGTGGGTGGTGGGCAACCCCGTTGGCCAGAGCCCAGCGCCTATCTGAGTCGAAGACGGGGGCGTCTATGATGCCTATGGCTTCTATGGTGAGGCCCATTACGGCACCTGGAAGCAGTTCGTAGCGACGTCCTTGGTTGGCTGTCTTTAGCTCTGTTTGGGTGGGCTCCGTCCAGCCCCTTTGTTCCGCGCCCGGCAGAGGTTGCTCTTGTGGTTGTGTTTGGTGCTGTTGTGATTGGGGCTCTGGGACTGAGGGTGCTTCAGAGGGCGTTTGCTTGCTCCCCAGTTGAGGAGTTGCGGACCGAGAGTTCTGGGGTTCGGCATCCTCCTGCTGGAGTACCGCCTGCGGCTCCTTAACTTCCGCCTTGCGCTCGGCGGCAGGCGTGACTTGTACCCCAGCGTTCTCCTCACTGGTTTCCCTGTTTGTGCTCGCCTCGCCTGCCACTGCCTCCTCCGAATCCTCGCCGCTCTTGCTCAAGGTTTGCTCGACGATGCTGCCGGACTCTTCCACCACGCGTCGAACCGTCCGACCGGCCTCGTCGGAGCTCTCGCTCAGCACCTGAGCGCCGGACGCCGCGGTGCCCTCGACGGTCTGACCCGGGTCCTCCTGCGTTCCCCTGGTAGCCTGCTGGGAGGCATCACCGGCCTGACCTGCTTGCTCGGTGGACTGACCGCCGACATCGCTCGCGAACCGGGCCGCCTGATTGGCACCATCACCCACCTCTTGGGCGGCTTGATCCGCTTCTTGCGTGGCCTCGCCCGCCTGTTGAGTCGCTTGGCCGACCCCTTTGCCCACCTGCTCCTCACCAGAGGAGGAGCCGTACGCCAGCAACTCCTCCCCAGAGAGGTAACGGGTAAACTCCTTCTCGCTAGAGGGCTTCTTGGTCGCACTCCCTTCCTCGCGGGAAGGGTACCGCGGCGCTTCACCAGGGGACTTCCTGGCAACCTCTGCTGCGACCACCCGCTCAGGCTCGCTGCCTAGAGTTACCCCAACCACCACCACGGCGATCAGGAGGGCGAGGGCGAGCGCCATCATGATCACACCCACCTTGAGAAGCGAGTTTCGTTCTCTGAACACCCGCCTGCCTTCCAATGGAGAGTGCTACCGTCGGCGCATGGACAACAGCCCTATGACCGCTCCGTTGATGAGCAACGCTAGCACAGCGGCCGCCGGAACGAGGACGGAGAGGCCACCGGTGTTTGGTAGTACCCGGTCGTTGGGGATCGTGTCACGAATCACGCCGTACTGGGCGTGGGCGTTATCGTCGTTGCCTTTGTTCTTGTTGGCCTGGCCGTTATCGTGGTTGTCCTCACTGTTGTTGTGATCGTTGCTTTTGTTCTTGTTGGCGTGGCCGCTATCGTCGTTGTCCTTGTGCTTGCCTTTGTTCTTGTGCTTGCAGAACTTGTCCTTGACTATCTTGTCTCCGTGATGCTTGTTGTCCTTGGAAACCCACCTGTAGTCCTTATCGCCGTTGTTGTGATCGTTGCCTTTGTTCTTGTTGGCTTGGGCGTTATCGTCGTCGTCATCGTTTTTGTTGGCGTGACCGTTATCGTCACCGTTGCCTTTGTCCTCGTGCTCGCCATTATCGTCGTTGTCCTTGTGTTCGCCGTTATCGTCGTTGTCCCTGTGCTCGCCTTTGTTGTGGTCGTTGCCTTTGTTCTTGTGAACGACGCAGACCCTCTCTTGATCCCTACCGTCGCCCGTCGTGCGGGTATCCCCCCCGGTGGTCGTGCCTGTAGTGCGAGTAGTTCCTGTGGTGCTCGTAGTCTGCTCGCAGGCCCCGAGGGTGTCTCTGTGAGCTAGGTGGGTCGCTTGCGCGGAGAGGTCAACCACGATTGTCTCCGTGCCGTTATTGTGGCAGAGGGTGACCTTCTCTGTGGTAGTTCCTGTGGTCGTCGTGGTGCCCGTGGTAGTGCCCGTCGTTCTCGTGCTTCTCGTACCGGTGGTGGTGCCGGTGGTTCCCGTTGTCGTACCTGTTGTGCTCGTGCCAGTGGTGGTGCTCGTCGTTCCCGTAGTGCCCGTGGTTGCCTGCCCCCAGGCAGGCAACGCGAACACTAAGAGAAAGGTGAGGGCTACTAAAATCGTTCGTAAGTACAGCACCGGTTTTCCCCTGCTCGTTCTCTATCACATCTATCCGTCGACAATAGACTATGGGTGCAAACAATGCAAGGATTCGTGCAAGCGTGACGTAGCCACCTCTCCTGCGGCAGCCACGGGGATACGGACTTTCGACAAGATTTCTCTTACTCACCTAGGTGAATAAGATGATATCTACTCTGCCTGCTTACCCTTCTGAGCCGTCTCGGGCCGCAGCCAGAGCGAGACGTGGGCAGGCTGCATCGTCTCCCTGACCACACCTACCAGATCGTCGCTTAATGCGTCCAGGTTTGTCTCGTCACGCAGCTTCATCGAGAACCCTTCGAGCGTCTTGGCTGCGTCGTACTTGTTGCGGTAGAAGCTGCGATCTATGAACAACTGGATACGGTGCCTCAAGGGGTTGAACAAGGCAGCCATAGCCAGGGTAGCGGCTACTGTTGCGAGTGCTGACTCCTGGCCTTGGAAGGCGCGGAAGGGAGCCTGGAACACAAGGCTGCCGATCCCCTGGAGCGCCATTATGGTGGCGAAGTAGCCCGCTGCCAGCAGTGCCGTAAGCGCTCCGTAGACAAGGGTGCGGTTGATAATCCGGTCTATGTCGTAGAGGCGGTAGCGCAGGATCGCTATCCCTATGGCGATAGGAACCGCCGGTATAAAGGCTATGTTGAGTGCAAACCCCACTCGCTCGAACCAGAGGGGTGTGTCTATCACTCTGGGGATGATGTATGCAAGGATTCCGGCGCTAGCGTATGCCGCAGCAGCGTAAGCGAACCATTTGATCTGCTGACGCTCCACTCCTATGGCACGGCGCAGTCGTATAAACACTGCTAAGGCCGCTGCGAGGGTCAGGAGAGGAGTCATGGTGAACAGAAGCGCTTTGTAGTAGATGTTGGAGAAGCCCTCTATCCCCAGCGGATTTTGGATCGGGCCAAGCATACCCAATAGCGCTCCAGAAGAGAACGCACCGAGAATAACTCCCACCACGACATAAATCATCGTTAGCCAACCCAACCATCTCCAGCGCCTGCTTGGTAGCCTTCCTGTGGGAAACAGCAGGATGTAGAACACCTGAAGGCCATTCATGATAGGCAAGACCCAGGAAACGATCCATGCCATCGCTTCCCCTGCGGGGAGCGAGTCGGGTTGCGCCAGCAAGGCATAGATGGCGTACTCGGCACAAAAGTAGCTGAAGCTGGTAACGAGGCCGTATAGGCACAACAGCCAACCCACAGGGTTCTCGGGTCGGCGAGAGGCCACGATAGCGCCCACAGT
>DASSCV010000161.1:0-2373 GCA_035697505.1 Rubrobacter sp. | reverse complement strand
CGGTATCCACCGCGAGCCTTACTCTATCGAGAGAATCGACAGGAACAGCTACGGTGAGAGCGAGACGGTCTACGACCACCAGATCACCGGTCGGCGTGTGCTCACGGGCAACGAGGCGGCGGTCGCGACCGAGGTCCTCAGAGGCGTTGTGGAGGACGGGACGGCGACGATGTTCCACGACCTGGACGAAGAGATAGGACATCCCTCAGCGGGCAAGACGGGGACAACGGACGACTTCGTCGACGCCTGGTACGTTGGCTACACCCCCCTGCTTTGCACCTCCGTGTGGGTCGGTTATTCGGAAGGCCGGCGCTCCCTGGTCGGCGTCCACGGCTTACAGGAGCCGAACGGAGAGACCCTGCCCATGGATATCTGGTCCGGTTACATGGCCATTGCTACGGCCGGGGATCTGGCGCTCGAGTTCCCCGAAGCCGACGCGGGCGAGCTATATACCGTCGAGGGCGGCTATTCGAGCGGTTTCTAGCACCTCCCAACAATACAGAGGTGCTGAAATGTTGAAATGCTGATCTAGAATGATTCTATGGACTTGAAGAGGCTCTATGCTGGATCTTTTATAGACTGGGAGGCGGTCGCCGCCTCCTGGAACAAACGCACCGTTCCCTCGCGGCTACTGCTTTTCGCCGCCCGCCGCTACCTCGACGAAAGGGGCGACAGCGTCGATGCCGGGCGTTACGGGGTCCTGGCACCGGCTCAGCTCCCTGAGGAGATCAAACGGGCCTTCGCCTCGCCGCCAGAACTCGACTCGCCCGCCCCGCGCCGCTGGGGCGAGTTCGTCGACGCCGCCGTCGCCGCCGAGCTGGAGATGGTCTCATACGGCGAGAGACCGCCGCTCTTGCACGAGCTGCGGGCCGGCCTGGAACAGGCAGCAGCGGAGGCAGGCCCGCTCACCGAGAAGGGCATGTGGTTCCTCGCCAGGCGCGACGCCCTCCCGGGTACCGACCTTCCCGACGATTCCGGATATCTGCCGATCTGAGGTGTCAGCCGGAGCGTGCCGAAATGTTGACTAGGCCGTAAGCCGGCAGCCTGTTATACAATCATCTTTATTGAGTTCCGCGTGGGGCGGGCAAACGACGGAGAGGGGTTACAGAGATGGAATCGATACCCAGTGCTAGCTACAGCCTCACCTTACGGGTCGAGTTTCCGCACGAGGCGGGAGCCCTCGGGAAGATTCTGACGACCATAGGGGATGCTGACGGAATGGTCGGTGCCGTCGACATAGTGCGGATGCGCAAGGACAGAACCACCCGCGATATTACCGTCAACGCCCGTGACTCCGAGCATGGCCAGCAGGTGGTTCAGGTCGTCGAGGACATGCCCCAGGTCAGGGTCATCAACGTCTCGGACAGGACGTTCCTGATGCACCTTGGGGGTAAGATCGAAGTCCGCTCCAAGCTCCAGATCCGCACCCGTGACGACCTCTCTATGGTCTACACGCCAGGTGTAGCGCGAGTCTGCAGGGCGATAGCCAATGACCCCGAGAGGGCTTTCAACCTTACCATCAAGCGCAATACGGTCGCTGTGGTCTCTGACGGTACTGCCGTGCTCGGGCTCGGGGACATAGGGCCACAGGCCGCGATGCCCGTGATGGAGGGCAAGGCGGCGCTCTTCAAGCAGTTCGCGAACGTGGACGCGTTCCCGATCTGTCTCGACACCAAGGATACGGACGCGATAGTCGAGACCGTCAAGAACATTGCGCCGGCATTCGGCGGCATAAACCTGGAGGATATCTCGGCCCCGCGGTGCTTTGAGGTCGAAGAGCGGCTGAAGAAGGATCTGGACATCCCTGTCTTCCACGACGACCAGCACGGTACGGCTGTCGTAGTGCTGGCGGCCCTGATCAACTCACTCAAGATCGTGGATAAGGACTTCGAAGGCCTCCGTATAGTCGTGAACGGCGTCGGCGCCTCGGGGGTGGCCTGTGCCAAGATCATCATGGCGGCTGGCGCGAAGAACATCGTCGGCTGCGACTCGAAGGGTATCGTCCACGAGGGGCGCGAGGACCTAAACGAATCCAAGCGGTGGTTCTCCGAGAACACCAACCCCGAGGGAAGGACCGGCGATCTCCGTGACGCCGTGGCCGGGGCTGATCTCTTCCTCGGGCTCTCGGTGCCAGACGTACTCACCGTCGAGCACGTCGAGAGCATGAACCCTGACCCCATCATCTTCGCCATGGCCAACCCCGACCCCGAGATAAGGCCCGAGGTCGCGGTGGGGAAGGCGAGGATCATCGCAACAGGCCGCAGCGACTACCCGAACCAGATCAACAACGTGCTCTGCTTCCCCGGTATCTTCAGGGGCGCCCTCGATGTCAGGGCCCGTGAGATAGACGAGCCGATGAAGCTCGCAGCGGCC
>DASSCV010000160.1:0-14373 GCA_035697505.1 Rubrobacter sp. | reverse complement strand
AGACTTGGATTGGGAGATCATTTTCTGGGTTGCGCTGGCGGCCCTTGCCTTCGTCGGTGAGCTTCTTACCGTCTCTTTCTTCCTGCTCTTCTTCTCGCTCGGCGCTGTCGTGGGGCTCGTGGCCGCCCTGCTTGGCTTCGGGATCACGGTCCAGGCCGTAGGGTTCCTCGCGGCCTCGGTTCTCAGCATGGTAATCCTGCGTCCCGCCTTCTTGAACCGCCTCGCGCTCGGGGATGGAGAGAGGTACCTCGGACACCATGGGATCACGGGCAAGAGCGCCGTCGTAACGGAGGAGATCGAGGCTGGAGGTAAGGGGATGGTGCGGGTAGGAAGCGGGGAGTTCTGGACGGCCCGCTCGCTGCATCCCGACGAAAGGATAGAGCAAGGCACCAAAGTGAGGGTATTGGACACAGACGGGCTCACCGCCCTGGTCGATACCATGGAGAAGAAGGAGGATAAGTCATGACCGGCCTTATCGGGTTGGCGGTGCTGGCGCTAGTGGTCTTTCTGGTGGCGGCGAGGGCCGTCAGGATCATCCCCCAGAGCAGGGTTGCGATCGTGCAACGCTTCGGCCGTTACCACCGCACCGCCGAAAGCGGGCTAACCCTCGTCGTCCCCATAATGGACCGCATGCTGCCCAAGACGGACCTGAGGGAACAGGTCGTTGCCTTCCAGCCGCAGGCGGTCATCACGAGCGACAACGTCGGGATGCAGATCTCGACCGTGGTCTACTATCAGGTAGTCGACGCGCGGGCCGCAGAGTACGAGGTCGCAAACTTCCACCTGGCGCTGGAGCAGATCACCCAGACTACTCTGAGGAACGTCATCGGCAACCTCATCCTGGACAAGACCCTGACCTCCCGCGACGAGATCAACGCGAAGCTGCGCACGGTCCTCGACGAGGTGACGGAGAAATGGGGCATCAGGGTGACGAGGGTGGAGCTCAAGGAGATCATCCCACCGAGGGACATCCAGCAGGCGATGGAGAAGCAGATGCAGGCGGAACGGACCCGCCGCGCCGCCATCCTGACCGCGGAAGGCGACAAACGGGCCGCGATCCTGAAGTCCGAAGGCGAAAAGGCGTCCGCGATCCTTCGCGCCGAAGGCGATCAGAGGGCGGCCGTGCTGCGCGCCGAGGGCGAAGCGGAGGCGTACCGCAACGTCCAGGCAGCCCAGATAGAGATGACGGGCAAGCTCTTCGAGCGGCTGGAAAGCTCTGACCTCTCTCCCGAATCACTCCGCTACCTCTACCTGAAGGCCCTCCCCGAGATGGCGAAGGGGCCGGCGAGCAAGCTCTTCGTCGTTCCTTCCGAGATACAGGACCTCGCAGGGAAACTCGGAGCCCTTGCCGGCGGCGCCTCCCTCGCCACCGAAGGAGATCCGCAAGACGAAGGTGAGCAACGCCGGATCCAGGCTCGTGGCGCAGACCCTAACGGCGAGCTCCCCGCCAGGCGCGAGAACCAGCTGTAGAGCAGGTTTCCGGCACACTCGGAGCACGGTCTTAGCCTCTCTAGGGTGTGTGGTGCTGCCCGGAGAATCGCACCATCTCGGCAGAGTCCGGACTAATCCCATGATGATCCTACAGGTCTTGAGAGTGTTTGGGAGAGCTCACACGGTTCTGAGGGAGGGCTGACGTTACCATGTGAGCAAAGCAGACATCGGCCGTTGGAGGAAGATCATGAACGTGCTCGTGAGTGGGGCTACGGGGTTCATCGGGTCGGCCCTAGTCCTTGACCTCGAGAGACTCGGACACCGGGTGATCCGGCTTAGCCGTTCTAAGCCTTCCGCGGAGGATACTATTCGCTGGGACCCCGTCTCTGGCGTACTCGATACCTCGCGCCTGGGAGGGTTGGACGCAGTCGTACACTTGGCTGCGGAGAGCGTCGGGGAAGGTCATTGGACGTCGGCGAAGAAGAGGCGCATCATGGACAGTCGGAGAGAGGGCACCCGCCTACTCGCCGAGACCATCGCCGGCCTCCCGGAACCGCCCGGAGTGATGGTCTCTGTCTCGGGTGTCAACTACTACGGTAACCGGGGAAACGAGCTCTTGCGGGAGGAGAGTGGCCCCGGAAACAGCTTCCTCGCCCGGGTGTGCCAGGAGTGGGAGCGAGCGGCGGACCCGGCGCGGAGGGCAGGTGTCAGGGTCGTGCATCCCAGGTTCGGAATAGTATTTCCCCAGGGATTTTCCCGGGATCTCTTGGGCATCAAGGCGGAGATCGAGCATCCCAAGTTCGAGATCACGTTCGGGACTAGAGGCTCTACGTTCGCCAGGTTACCCGTCTACAAGCTTACAGGGGGAGGGTGGATCGGGTCGGGCAGGCAGTTCTGGAGCTTGCTCGTCGCCGAGGATGTGGTGGGCGTGATCCTCCACGCGCTTACCACCGACTCCTTGCAAGGTCCTGTCAACGCGGTGTCGAGTTCCGTCACCGCCCGCGAATACACTGTGACCCTAAATCGCATCTTGAATCGTCCGACCGTCTTCCCGCTTCCCGCTCCCGTAGCCCGACTAGCCTTGGGGGAATTCGCTGAAGAGATGCTCCTGTCCAGCATCCGTGTTGATTCCACCAAGCTCACAGATTCAGGCTACGAGTTTCGCTACCCGGAGCTTGCGGGCGCACTGCGACATCTAGTGGAGGAGTAGTGGCTGACCGGACCGGCGAAGGGGTGTCCGCAGGAGATCTCTGGCAGGAGTTGAAGATCCGGATGGACGACCGTCAGGCGGAGTACCGTCGAAGCTGGCTGCGGGCGCCGCTGGGGGAGCCCGCTCATCAGCCGGGAGGGAAGGAACTCGCTTCCGACCTCGACCTGGCGTGCCGGCTGTATCTGCAGGGCCAGGATGTCCTGCGGAGCGAGATACGGAACTCCTTCAGCGAATGGACGTCTGTGCGGGGGCGTATGCTCGCCAGGGCGTGGCCGTTCGCCGACAGGCTCGCCGACACCTGCGACGAACGCTGGCTGCGTCTCGGGCTGGCCGCGGTCTCGATAGACGATAACGGCACCGACTTCAGGGACACTTACGTGGCGCTCGGAGCCCTGTACCTCTGCGCCGTTCGGTGCGGCATGGACCCCAGGCCTTACTTCCAAGAAGCCGCGGAGATCTCCTCTGGCGCCTCGAACACGGATCTAACCTCGATGCGGGACTTCCTGCTCCGCTTCGAAGGATCGGCATACTTCGGGGAGTCCGTAGCACCCAAGCTAGATTGAGCAAACCGAGGCGGCGCTTTTCTAGTTCTGAAGCTCAGCGGTGAAACCCGCGATGCGGAGTAACTCTCTGGCTTGTTGAGCTGCTTCGGCATCCAGGGTCAGGACCAGCGCGGCCCTTTCGGTGTTCGAGTGCCTCACGTAGAGGTCGAGAATGTTGATGTTGTTCGAGCCCATCAGGGTCGTCACCTCGGCGAAGACGCCGGGGCGGTTCTCCACGGGGATCGCAACGTCCACGTTCGCGCCGCCCTTCTCGACCAGGATGCCGCCGAGGGCGTCGTAGGCCTCGCGGGCCTGTCTGAATCGGCCCTCCATGCTCTCCCGGTCTTTGATCTCACTCCCCAGCTGCGCCATCGCCCCGGCGAATGCTCCCAGGGCTTCACCGAGCGCTGGGGCGTTCTCCGCCAGGATGTCCGACCACAGCTCCGGGTTGGAAGCGCCCACCCTGGTCAGGTCCCTGAAAGAGGGGCCGGCGAAGGAGAGCGCCTCAGGGGAGATGTCCGAGGCGACCTTCAGGAGCGCTGCGGCCATGAGGTGCGGCAGGTGCGAGAGGGCCCCCATCAGGAGGTCGTGCTTCTCCGGGTCGACGGCGGTAGGGACGGCGCCCAGTTCCCTGACGAACCCGGCGACCTCGCGGTAGTCCTCCGGAGCAGTGCTGCTCGTTGGGGTGAGAAAGTAGCGGGCGCCCTCGAAGAGATTCGAGCTTGCGTTGGCGACGCCAGAGAGCTGGCTGCCCGCCATGGGGTGTCCGCCGACGAAGCGTAGTTTCAGGTTCTCCGCCCTACGTACGATGGCGCTCTTTGCGCTCGCGACGTCCGTGATAAGAGCGTTGGTCGGGGTGAGAGCCCCGACCAACGCCCGCACCTTGGATATGGGCGCCGCGAGTACAACGAGGTCAGCCTCGCGCACCTCCTTTAGCGTGGAGGCGCGGTGGATAGCGCCGCTCTGGGCGGCGTTCTCCAGGACCTGCGGGGTGTCTACGCCGATTACCTCCCATCCCGAGTCCCTGGCGGCGAGGCCGACGGAGCCCCCGATCAGGCCGACCCCGATGATCCCCAGCGTGTTGCTCATGCTCCTCCAAGCGCCCCTATAACCCGGTCGTTCTCACCCGAGTCACCGATCGTCACCCGGCTCCAGCCGGGGTAGCCGAGAGGATCTCCTTCTCGCACCAGGACACCGGCCCGCTCGAAGATCTCCGGTCCCGTCTGTACCAGGACGAAGTTACCCTGCGAAGGAACGTAGTTCAGGTTGGCCTCCCCGAAGGCGGCCTGGATCTTTTCCCGCTCCTCTATCACGAAGCGGGCTCGGGCCTCGATCTTGTCCCTGGCGCGCATCGATGCGGCGGCGGCCACCTGGGCGGCGAGGTTGACGGAGAAGGGGAAACGGACCCGCTCGACGTAATCGGCCACCCTCTGTCCTGCTATCCCGTAGCCGACCCGGAAGCCGGCGAGGCCGTGCGCCTTGGAGAACGTGCGTACGCATACCACGTTCTCCATTTCGAGGGCCAGGACGTGCGAGCCGGCGTAGGCTGGATCGGAGACGAACTCCTGGTAGGCTTCATCCAGGATCAGGAGCACATTATCGGGGAGGGCTTCGGCGAGAGCGCGCACCTCCTCGAAAGTGAGGTACGTGCCAGTCGGGTTGTTCGGGTTCGATACTATGACGGCGCGGGTCTCGTCCTTCACGGCGGAGAGCAACGCTCTTGGCTTGATCTCATTGTCCTCCGTGAGAGGGACCTTCGTGGTCTGTAATCCCAATATGGTGCCGATGGAGGCGTACAGCCCGAAGGATGGCCAGGGGAAGATCACCTCTCCAGGCCGCTCGACTAGCTGGAGGAGGTTGAGCAGGATCTCACTCGACCCGTTGCCGACCAGGATGTTCTCGAAGGCGCTGCCGGGGTTGGCGGAGACGACCTCATCGCGCAGTGATGCTACGTAGCGGTCGGGGTAGCGGTTGGCGCGAGGTAGCGCCTCCGCGAGGGCCGCTTCGGCCTCTGGCAGAGGGCCGAAAGAGAGCTCGTTGGACGTCAGCTTGACGTAGCCTTCCGCGCCTCGCTCCGCGGCCGCCTCGTTCGCCGCCCGGGGCGGCCTATAAGGGGAGAGTGGATCTAGCTCGGATCTGAAGCTTAGAGGCATCTGGCATCAGCTTTCAGGTCGTTGTGTACGAATCTCAATCGCTAAAGACTAAGCCCCTTTCCCTGGCCTTGCAACAAGAGTGGGATGACTGCCCGATTGTTGCCTTCTGCGTTTTTTCTGATGCCTGATGCCTACGCTGGTACAATTCCAGATCCTATGTCGGATGCCGAGATGCAGGAGAGGATCAGGGAGCTAAGGGAGCGGGTAGACGAGGTCGACCGGGAGCTCATCCAGGCGTTGAACGAGCGTGCGCGCATCGTGCAGGAGATCATGGATCTCAAGGCAGAAGCGGGGGCTCCCATCTACGACCCCAAACGTGAGGAGGAGATCCTGCGTAGGGTGGTCGATCGCAACCCAGGTCCGATCTACGACTCCTCGATGAGAGATATCTTCGAGCTCATCCTGCATCGCATCCGCGACCTTGAGATCCAACGCGGGGAGTTTCCAAGGTAACATGGACGTTTCGGCAGGCGTAAAGACCCATGTAAAGACCACCAACGGCATGATCCGGCCAGACACCTTCAGGGTGATAGCGGGCCCATGTACGGTCGAGAGTTACGAGCAGTTCGTCGCCTCCGCGAAAGCCGTAAGGCAAGCCGGCTTCGACTACGTCCGCGGCGGTGCGTTCAAGCCCCGCACCTCCCCTTACTCCTTCCAGGGACTGGGCGAGGAGGGGCTCAAGATACTCTCCGAAGTCTCCGGGGACCTTGGCTTGAAGGTCGTCACGGAGGTAATGGATCCTTACGACATAGAGATGGTCATGGAGCACGCGGAGATATTGCAGATCGGCGCCCGCAACATGGCCAACTTCTCCTTGCTCAAGCGCGTCGGCGGGGCGATAGCCGGCACGGATCATGGCGTCGTCCTCAAGAGAGGGCTCTCGGCGACGGTCGAGGAGTGGCTGCTCGCGGCCGAGTACGTCACGGCGGCGGGTGGGGACAACGTAGTCTTGTGTGAACGTGGGATCCGCACTTTCGAGACGAGCACGCGTTTCACGCTGGACCTCTCTGCGGTGATCGTGGCCAAGAGGCTGACGGATCTGCCCGTGATCGTTGACCCCTCCCACGCCGCCGGACGGCGAGACCTGGTCGTGCCGCTCTCGAAAGCAGCAGTAGCGGCTGAGGCCGACGGCCTGATGGTGGAGAGCCACCACCAGCCGCGGGAGGCGTTGTGTGACGGGGAGCAGGCGCTCCCTGTCGAGGCCCTAATGGGTATGAAGGACGTGCTGCAACCCTTCGCCAGTGCCATGGGCAGGGAGGTTATCTAGTCTCGGGCATGAGTCCCGGAGGTTCTGTGGGCCGCCTCGGGGACAGGTTCGTTCTCGTGCGCCAGCTCGGCTCAGGCGGCAGGTCCCGTGTCTTCCTGGGACGTGATGAGGTACTCGACCGTCCCGTCGCCGTCAAGATCGTGGAACAGGATCCCCAAGACCCTGAGATCAGTCTGCGATTTCAGCGCGAGGGGAGGTCTGCCGCCAGGCTCTCCCACCCCAACATCGTCAGGGTCTTCGACGCGGGCGAAGACGAGCTCGATGGGCGCGGGGTCTCCTATATCGTCATGGAGTACGTCCCTGGCGGCGACTTCGAGGATCTGATCGACAGAAACGGACCTGTCCCCGAGACGATGCTCTTGCGGGTTGGGGCCGACGTCGCCTCGGGACTCACCCACGCCCACGAGCGGGGCATTATCCACCGCGACATAAAGCCACGCAACATACTGCTCGATGAGCGAGGGAGTCCCAAACTTGCAGACTTCGGCATAGCACGGGCCCTCGACGAGACGTACCTCGGGACGCTGGCTTATTCCTCCCCAGAGCAACTGAGGGGTGAGAGGGTTACCCCCAAGAGTGACGTCTACTCGTTCGGTACCACCCTCTACCACGCGTCGGTCGGGGAACAGCCCTTTTCGGGCAACTCCATAGAGGTCGCAAACCAGCACGTACTGAAGGTTCCCGCACCTCCCAGGGAGAGGGGAGCACGGATCAGCGAGCGGCTCGAGACTCTGATCCTCGGTTGCCTCGCCAAGAAGCCTTCCGAGCGCCCCGATGCGGCCCGTCTCCACGACGAGTTGCTCCAGAACGGTGCGGCCGAGGCGAGCGCCGCGCTCGCCTCGCCGGTGGCCAGAGCCCGGGACGGCGGCCTCCCTGGTGCGGCAGTAACCTCGCGCTTGACAGGGGCGGCGAGGTCGACCGGGTCTTCTGGTGTCGGGGTCTTCGGACGAGGGAAGGCCCATCAGAACCCTTCTTCGGGCGCACCCGAGGGTGCGATAGACCTCCCGACACGCACCTTCAGGGCAGGCTCTCGGCAGAGGATGATGCTGGCCGTTCTCGTGGTCGCCCTACTCCTTTTGCTACTAACCCTTGCGGGCGCCTGGGCGCTGTTAGGCCAACAGGAGCTGGGTGGAGGGACCCCAGGCCAGGGCGCCGGCCGGAACGAACAAGCCGGTGGCGGACCCCAGAAGTCCGAAGAAGTGCCTGGGAAGGGGGCTGGTGAGGAGGTCCGGAACCCCTCGGGTGGCTCAGGGTCCTCGAACGGTGCCCAGGAAGAGAACCAGGCTCCGGCCCCGCCGCTCGTGAAGGCTGAGAGAGTCGTATACAACCTGTACTATCAGGAGTCTTTCAATAGGGTAGACGCCTCGTGGGCGTACCTTTCCGAGCGGCTACAGAACGAGATAGGTTCTCCTGAGCGGTGGGCCGAGCGTGAAGACATCTACACGTTCACCTACATGGAGTTTACCTCGTTGCCTGTGGCCAGGACCGTTGGTGATACCGCCGAGGTCACGTTCGAGGTGAGGTTGGATCACACGTGGGGATCGGAGTCTCTCTCGGGGACATGGGTCTGCGTCAACGAGGGTGGGGAGTGGAAACTGGACCGTCTGGAGAACGCGCAGCGCGTGCGAGTGTAGTCGACCTTGTACAGGATGTCTCGGCTGTTCGGCATTGCGCCGTCCTTACCCTATAATCACGCGCGTGATCAGGTTCGCAGACAGGTTCGTTTTGGAGAACGAACTGGGCTCGGGAGGCATGGCCCGCGTCTTCCTGGCACGAGATGAGGTACTGGACCGTCTCGTGGCCGTGAAGCTGCTCGACCCTGTTCACGGCGATACTGATATCGGCGACCGCTTCGGGCGCGAGGGACGCACCGCAGCCCGCCTCGCACACCCGAACATAGTGCAGGTCTACGACGCAGGAGAAGCCGAGTTCGACGGTAGGGAGACCTCCTACATCGTGATGGAGTATGTCCCTGGCGGAGACCTCAAGCGTCTCATTGACCGGAGGGGAAGGTTGACCGGCCAGGAGCTAGCCAGGCTCGGTGACGAGGTCTGTGCCGGTCTGGCCCACGCCCATGAGCACGGGGTGATCCACCGCGACATCAAGCCCCACAACATCTTGCTCGACGAGAACGGGCATGCCAAGGTAACCGACTTCGGCATAGCCCGCGACCTCGACACGACGCAGGCGACGCGTACAGGCTTCTTTTTGGGGACGGCCCTGTACTCTTCGCCGGAACAACTTCAGGGACGGAAGGTGACACCAAAGAGCGACATCTACTCGCTCGGGACTACGCTGTATCAGGCAGCCGCGGGAGAACCGCCCTTCGCCGGCCAAACCCCGATAGAGATCGCAAGCCAGCACGTCTCCAAGATTCCGACACCGCCACGCGAGCGTCGCGCCGAAGTGAGCGAAACCATGGAGGCTTTGATCCTCAGCTGCCTCGCCAAGGATCCTGATGATCGCCCGACCGCCGAAGAGGTCTGTTCCCGGCTCGGCGCGGAGATCCGTAACACCGCGGCGACACAGGCGCAACCAGCGGCCTCGGTCGGAGCGGCACACGCTTCCGCTGCGCCCTTGCCACCTCCTCCGGCGGGCCGACCTGGTGGTGACGGCGACCGGCCGAAACAGAGGGGGGGACTCCTGGGTGCACTGGCGCTACTGGCCGTGCTCGTCGTGATTGGAGTCCTCGCCGCGCCAAACCTCCTCGGAGGGGGTGGA
Source organism: Rubrobacter sp. (assembly GCA_035697505.1). Lineage (GTDB taxonomy): Bacteria > Actinomycetota > Rubrobacteria > Rubrobacterales > Rubrobacteraceae > Rubrobacter_D. Next base: position 5,049 of record DASSCV010000160.1, on the reverse strand, counting down.
GACCAGAATGCTGGTTCCAACAACGCGCGGGGCGGGAACGTCGGACCCTCCGGTGGGGGTTCTGGTGGTGATCAGAGTCCGGACGGGGGTCAGCAGCAGAGCGTAGCGTCTTCTCCATCGCAGAACGGTTCAGAGCATGGTAGCCTCACGGCGCAGGCCGCCGAACAGACGATTCTGGAAGTCTACTCGACGGCGGCTGATGGAGAATACGATACCTCTTACGGCCTGCTATCCCAAAAATTCAAGGCGACCACAGTACCCACACAGCCCGAGTGGAGCGGCCAGTTTGATACCTTGGAGAGCATACGCTTCGTTCGAGGGCCGGACGCCAAGGTATCTGGCAACACAGCCACGGTAACGGGGGTTACCATAGCCGAGAGAGTCAGCCGGACCGAGCGTAACACCGTCACCTGGCGCCTGGTGAACGAAGGCGCAGAGTGGAAACTAGACGGCATCCCGTCTTTTCAGCGAGATGTCATCTCATGATAGTCGGGAAGGAAAGACACTGAAGACCGCACTCACAGCGCTCGTCTCCGCGATCATCGGCGGTCTCGTCACCGCTCTCTTTCTCGTCGTCGGGGTGTACGGCCTCGAAGACAGGTCGGGCAACGTGACCATAAAGGAGGTTGCGCCGCCGCGCGAGTCGTCAGGGGGAACGATCGGAACGCCTGCGGTTACCGACGGCTCCTCGGTGCACGAGGTGTACACGCGCGACGGCCGTGGCGTGGTCAGCGTTGACGTGGCTGCCACCTCTGATGCCGGGCCCGCTGGTGGGTCGGGGTTCGTGGTCGACGAGGCAGGGCATATAGTCACCAATCAGCACGTGGTAGAGGGGGCGGAAGAGATCTCCGTCAGGTTCGCCGACGGTGTGCGCAAGGAGGCTGAGGTCGTTGGGCAGGATCCTTCGACGGACGTCGCCCTTATACAGGTGGACGCGCCGAAGGAGGCGCTGAAGCCACTGACGCTCGGGGACTCGAACTCGGTTGGGGTTGGGGAGCCGGTCATCGCCATCGGCAACCCCTTGAACGTCGGGATCAGTGTGAGCACGGGGATCGTGAGCGGCCTTGGCCGTCCCATAAAGGCCCCGAACAACTACACCATAAACGACGCCGTCCAGACCGATGCGGCCATAAACCCGGGCAACTCGGGTGGGCCGCTGCTCGATTTGCGCGGCACGGTCATAGGGGTCAACGCCCAGATCGCTTCAGAGTCGGGAGGCTTCGAAGGGGTTGGGTTCGCCGTCCCGATCAACACCGTCAAGAGCGTGATAAGGCAGCTTATAACCGAAGGGAAGGTGGTGCACGGCTACATCGGGGTATCCATGTACCAGTTGGGTATCGACGAGCTCTCCGCCTACACCGGGCTCTCCGAAAGAGCGCTCGATGAACGGTACGGTCTACCCGACAATGGGGCGATAGTTAGCGAAGTAACCCCAGACGGTCCGGCAGAGAAGGCTGGCATCCGGGGCGGGGATGTGAAAGAGATCGAGGGCATACGCGTGCCTATGGGGGACGTTATAACCGGGATCGAGGGCGACACTGTCTCTTCCTCCGAGGACGTGATAGAAGTCGTCAACTCCGTGAAACCCGGCGAAAGGCTCCTCATGACCGTCGTGACCCCCGGCGAGAAGGAGCGCCGCGTAGAAGTCACGGTCGGCACCAGACCGGAAGGAGTGTAGGGGTGCCGGACGACGGGCCCAAGCGCGAGGCCGCCAAAGCGGCGGTGGAACGTTACGTCGCGAGCGGTATGGTGGTAGGACTAGGGACTGGTTCGACGGCCACATTCGCGGTGCGCAGGATCGGGGAGCTCGTGGCTTCGGGGGAATTGAGGGACGTCAGGGGTGTACCGACTTCGGCGAAGACCACCGCCCTTGCGAACGAGCTTGGCATACCGCTTGCGACGCTCTCGGAGGCCCGTCCGCGCTTTACCATAGACGGGGCCGATGAGATCTCCCCCGAGCTTGCCCTAATCAAGGGGCGTGGAGGCGCGCTCCTAAGGGAGAAGATCGTAGCCTCATCGAGCGAGGATGGCCTGATCGTGGTCGCCGACTCGAGCAAGCTGGTCGACCCTCTGGGCGCGGGTCCACTGCCCGTCGAGATCGACTCCTTTGGGTGGGAGATCACCCTCGAAGCCCTCGCCTGCCTGGGCTGCGAGCCGGAGCTGAGGATGGACTGGACGGATCCCGGACGGCCCTTCGTCACAGACGGCGGCCACTATACGGCTGACTGCACATTCGAGAAGATCGCTGACCCTGCATCACTCGCGATACAGATCAAACATATCCCAGGCGCCCTCGAGTGCGGCCTCTTCGTCGGCCTCGCCCGGGCCGCTGTCGTCGCCGGCGAGAATGGGACAGTGTTCATTGAGGCGAAGCCGTAGCGTGCTGACTAGCTGCTAGAGGCCCCGAATCCGGCGCGGACGCCGGCACGGACGGAGCGGTCCCTCTCGACGACGAGCTTGTAGATGTAATCGTACTCCACGTAGACGATGGCCTTGCCGTCCTGCATCTTGACGCGCAGGTAGTCGTCGTTGGTCTCTATCTCCTTCACGTCGTCGGACTCTACAGTGAAGGTGTCGCGCCGGTCCCAGATGACGAGGCTCGCCCCTTCGTCTCTCGCCTCGTCTATGACCTTCTGGATCAACTGCCTTTCCATCTAACTGCCTCCTGTTTGTGAAATGCGTCTACAAAATGCCCTTCTCATTCTACTTTAGAGAACGGGCCAGGTAAGGGAGAGCGTCACCAGGGTCGCCCGGCAAGACTGTACCTGGCCTCTGGTCTACAATAGCCACCGGTTAGTAGAGCTTTGTGGGAGGAACTTGAAGGGTTTTGTGCGCAGGGTGAGGGATCTGGACCGGGCGCTGTTCCGGGTGCTCTTCGGCCTGAAATGGCCGCCGCTCACGGCTGTGATGCGCGCCTTTACCGTGGCGGGGACGGCCGGCGCTCTTTGGGGCTTCCTCGCCGCCCTGGCCTTCTTGTTCACCGGCCTCGAACCGCTGCGCCTCCTGATCCCCTGGGCCGCTGTCGCCGCATCCTGGACCGTCGCCGAGGGCGCCAAGTATCTGTTCGACCGCGCCCGTCCGTTTATGTGGGACAGCGAGATAGCGCCGCTAACAAAGACACCTTCCTCGAGCTCCTTCCCCTCTGGCCACTCCGCGACGGCGGCGGCCGGAGCCCTGACCCTCTCCATCCTCTACCCGCCGTTCGCTCCCGTGTTGGTGCTGGCCGGGGTCCTCGTCGTCCTCTCCCGCGTCTATCTCGGCGTCCACTTCCCCTTCGACGTCCTGGCCGGGGTCATCATTGGAACCGCCACCGCAGGGGTGGTCCTCGCCGGAGCCAGCCTGGTAGGCTGAGCGCGTACGAGCCTGGGCGAATCTGCACCCGAAGCTGCGGGGCCCACGAAGGCCGTGGTAGCCGCGGGCTTTTGCCCATAGGGGCAAGAACGAGGTTTCATAGGTGTAAAATCGGGGTTACAATCTTTACAATGGGAAATGGGATCCTCTCCGAAGGGAGGCACGATGGCGGTCTTACGATCTCAGAGCGCACATGCAACCGTAAAACGGATGCAGTCACGTCCGTCAAGCATGACGCTAGTAAGCACCGGTTTGCGCCGGCACGTCGGAAGCGAGTTGGTGGAGCAGGACGCACTCTCTCCGGTCTACTGGGGGGGTGTGCGGGTTGAATAGCAAACCGAAGATCCTGATGTACTCGCACGACTCGTACGGGCTCGGCCACCTGCGGCGGACGCTCGCGCTGGCCGAAGCTTTCGTGGACGCACAGACCGGTACGAGCATCTTGATCCTCACAGGCTCAACGGTGTCCAGCGCCTTCCGCATGTCCTTCGGCATTGATCTCGTGAAGCTGCCTTCGGCGGTGAAGGTCGCGAGCCGCGTGTATGAGCCCAGCAGGATGTCGATCGATTTCGAGAACCTGAAGAACTTGCGATCTTCTTTGATCCTGAGCGCGGTCAAGTCGTTCGACCCTGACGCGTTTATAGTGGACAAGGCCCCGCTGGGGATGAAGCGTGAGGTCTATCCGGCGCTGGAGTTCCTGCACGCGGAGCGACCCTCGACGCTTACCGTCCTTGGGCTAAGGGACGTTATGGACGACCCGGCGCGCATCCGCAGCAACTGGCGTGAGGGACGGATCTCCCCGGCGATCGAGACTTTCTACGACACCATCCTGGTGTACGGTCCCAGGGAAGTCTACGACCCTCTGCCCGAGTACGGCCTGTCGGACGCGACGCTCCGGCGATGCCACTACGTGGGGTACGTCGGACGCGCGTCCGCGCCCGAGGAGACCTCGGACCTCGAGTTCGAGCCGGGCTACGTGCTGGTAAGCGCCGGTGGCGGCGGCGACGGCTACCATCTCTTGAAGAACTATCTGGAGAGCCTGAGGAAGCCGGCACCCGCGTTCGAGTCGGTTGTGGTGACTGGACCGATGATGGACGACGCGTCGAAGCGGAAGATCGAACGCCTAGCCCGGGGGCTGCGCGTCAGGGTCATGGAGTTCCGGGCGGACATGGAGCGCCTGATCCAATGCGCCGGAGCGATCGTCTCGATGGGCGGCTACAACACGACGGTCGAGCTTCTGGTCGCGCGCAAGCCGGCGCTCATCGTCCCGCGCGTCGAACCTCGCGTAGAGCAGCTCATCCGGGCGGAACACCTGGCAGACCTGGGACTGGTGGATATGATCCACCCCCACGACCTAACCCCCAGGCTGGTGCGGAGCAAGGTGGAAGGGCTGCTGGAGCGCGACCCTGTCTCCATGCCCCGGGTCGAGGTGGATCTCTCCGGGGCGTCCAGGGCGGTGGACCTCGTCACCGCGGGGATCGCCGGGAAGCGCGCAGTGGCCCTCGGAGTGTAAGTCCATGAAGGTCGGATACGTCGTCAAGCGCTACCCCAGGTACTCCGAGACTTTTGTCGTCAACGAGATCCTGGCCCATGAGGCCGCCGGGATGGAGCTCGAGATCTTTTCCCTCCTCCCCCCGGAAGACGGCCACTTCCAAGACGCCATCTCGCGCGTCCGGGCACCCGTCACCTACCTCCATG
>DASSCV010000159.1:0-6003 GCA_035697505.1 Rubrobacter sp. | reverse complement strand
AGACCTTTCCCAGCAGTATGGTGGACTCGCCCTCCACCCACTCTCTTGTATAGACCGTGGGTACTATAGCAGTGGCGCAAGGGGCTATGTATATGCCAGGTAGCCATTTCTCTGGTAGGGACCTCCTTAAAATGCCGGTGAGGCGAAGTTCGCATTCTGGGCATTCTGCGAACTTCGCCCCCAGAAATAGCCACATGGCATACAAAGATAGTCCACCTGGCCGATGCGCCTAGCATAACATGATTGCTACTGTAGTGGCGTTGTTGATCAACACAACGCGGTGCTTCCCTTAGAGTGCGCCCTTGGGAAAGGAGTGAACAAGACATGCGACGACTCGTTCTACTTCTAACGGTGGTGCTCGTAACGCTGGTCGTGGCAAGCGGAGTGGCCCTGGCTGTCACCAAGATCGGCACCAATGGTCCGGACACTTTGAAGGGTGCCAACGGAGCAGACAAGCTCCTCGGCAAAGGCGGCAACGACGTTCTCTTTAGCCTGGCTGGCAGGGACGGTCTTCTAGGCGAGGAGGGCAACGATTGGATCCTCGGCGGCAACGATCAGCGCCCCCTGGGAGGCGACAAGAACCTGCTTGGAGGTCCAGGCAACGATGGGGTTCTAGGCGGCGAGGATTCCGACAACCTAACGGGCAATTCGGGCAACGACTACGCCGACGGCGGCCCCGGCTCCGACAAGATAGTGGGCGGAGGGGGCGACGACTACCTAGTAGACGGGCCGCGCCGGGGCGTCGCGACGGACACCCTAATCGGCGGGGACGGTAACGACGTGATCGACCCCTTCAACAAGCCCACGAAGAGGGACGTAGTCACGTGCGGCGGCGGATTCGACCGGGTGCTTGCCGACAGAGCAGATGTGGTCGCGCGCGACTGCGAGAAGGTGGCCGTGGGCCTTGCCGCCGCAAAGGAACTCGACCAACAAATCGAAGAGTCGGGATTCTACGACAGGATATTCGAAGGTTTGGCGCCTTTCCCGGGAGGGTAGCGGCTAGCCCTCAAAGCCCAAAGAGCCGAGAGAGTTGGAAGCGGCGGAGTGTTATTAGCGGCTCCGCCCTTCCTCTGCTTGCCCTTATTCACCGGAGTGCCTGGAATATGAATTCTGCGAACTTCGCCATAACGGAGTTCTCAGAAGTTGACTCCGAGGTTCGGCTGGTGTCATCCTGCTTGTGGTGGAGAGGGGTATCCCGCTGTAGACATTGACCTTCTCAAGGGAAGGAGTCCAGATCAATCCTCAAACGATCGCAAGAGTTACGGGCGTATTGTTCCTGATCACGTTTATCACCTCGATTCCCCCAGCTCTTTTTCTCTACGGCCCTGTGGTGGATGACCCTCGCTACATCGTCGCCGGTGCTGGCGCCGACAACGGCGCGTCCCTGGGTGCGTTCTTGGAGCTGCTCCTCATCATCGCGAACATAGGCACCGCCGTCGTACTGTATCCCGTCGTCAAACGGGTTAACGAAATCCTCGCTCTAGGCTTTGTCGCGGCTCGTGTCGTCGAATGCGTCTTCATCGCCGTCGGCATCCTCAGCGTCCTTACGCTCGTGACGTTGCGCCAGGAGGCTGCTGCGGGCGCGGATGCAGGCTCACTCGTCGCAGTCGGCCAGTCGCTCGTCGCGCTCCATGATTGGACCTTCCTGCTCGGACCCGGCTTCGTCGTGGGCATCGGGAACGGGCTGATTCTAGGCTACTTGATGTACATCTCCAGACTCGTTCCACGGGCCATGGCGGTGCTGGGACTCATCGCCGGCCCTGTGCTCCTCGCCTGTTTCGTGGCCATCTTGTTCGGGGTCTTCGAGCCAGGCTCCGTGTTGGGGAGCCTCATGGTCGCCCCGGAGTTCCTTTGGGAGTTGTCGCTCGGCATCTGGCTCACTGTCAGGGGATTCAATCCATCCGTAATCGCTTCTGAGAAGTTCAGGCTAAGGCCCGCGCACGCTTAGGAGGAAGTAGCTAACGCCAATGGCCAGACCACAGTCGTTAAAGGGAGGACAGTAAAATGAAGATTACAGGGTCGAGCCTCATCCGGTGGAGCGGTTTAGCAGCTTTGGTGGCGGGGCTCATTTTCGCGGGCATCCAGCCGATCCATCCAGCCGACGTTCTTTCGTCGGTCACCACCGGGGCATGGACAATCACAATCTCTCTGAAGTTTGCCATGTGCCTCCTTTTCCTGATCGGCATTGCGGGGATCTACGCCAGGCAAGTGGAAGAAGCTGGTTGGCTCGGTCTGGTCGGCTTTCTCCTGTTGATCCTCTGTTGGTGGCTCCAAACGGGCTACGTCTTTACCGACCTCTTTACCTTGCCCGTGCTGGCGACCGCGGCGCCGCAGTTTGTGGAGAGCTTCCTGGGGATCGTAAATCCGGGGTCTCCCGTCGAGATGAACATCGGAGCCCTCCCAGCGGCCTATGGCTTCATAGGAATCCTGTATATGCTCGGCGGCCTGCTGTTTGGCATTGCGACTCTCCGCGCCGGCATCCTGCCTCGCTGGCCGGCCGGTCTGCTTGCCGTCGCCGCCGTGTTGACCCCCGCGGCTGCGCTACTCCCGCACGCGATCCAGCGGCTTGCGGCGATCCCAGTGGGGATAGCTCTGGCCTGGCTGGGCTATGCGCTCTGGTCTGAACGGCCACAGCACAGAGATTTAGCCTAGAGAGCCTTAGGCGAAGGGTCGGGGTCTAGTATGGGGCTCCGGCCCTTCTTAATGCCCTTATTCGCCCAACGTCGGGGAAGGTGGATTCTGCGAATTTCGCCATTACGGAGTTCTAGGAAGTTGCTCCAGATATCCTAAACCTTCACAATTGGCCCCGTTCATCAGCTCAAGGCGGGGCTGATCACCCCGCCCTTTATGAAGGAGGTAGCCTAGAGCTATGTACGTTGCAGTACGCCGATACGAGGGCGTGAGAGACTCGCAAAAGGTGGCGCAACTGGTTGAGGAGGACTACGTGCCCATCATCAGCGACATGCCTGGATTCGTGGCTTACTACTGTGTCGACGCCGGGGACGGCGTGATGGTTTCGACCAGCGTCTTTGAGCATAAGGACGCTGAGGAGCAGTCGACCTTTCTAGCGGGAGAGTTCACAGCGGAGGATCTAGGTCCCTTGAGCCCGAACCCACCCCAAGTCACGGCCGGTGAGGTTGTGGCATACAAGGCAAAGTAGACGAGACACAGAGAGAGCTAGATGTGTGAGAGAGCCGGGGCAGTAGGAGGGCAGGAGGCGGGGCTCCTACTGCCCTCATTCACCCTGCTGTCTAGAAGGGGAATTCTGCGAGGTTCGCATTGATGGAGTTCTGAGAAGTTCGTGAGTTAGGTGTTTCTCGAAAATTCGCCAGCAAAGGTTCAAAGGCCACCCACTTTGGAGGATGCACCGCTCCTCACGATGCTGTTACATTAGGTGCAATTACTCCGGTAGGGAAAGGAGGATAACTCGATGAAGGCGATCGTCCGAGACACCTACGGCCCACCCGATGTCCTGGAACTCAGGGACATCGACATCCCCGAGCTCGCCGACGATGAGGTACTGGTTCGTGTGCACGCAGCTGGTGTGGGTCGGGACGTCTGGCACGTCATGACGGGTCTGCCCTACCCGATACGCCTGGCGGGCTACGGCTTCCGAGCGCCCAAGAACCCCATCATCGGCTCGGACATGGCCGGGGAGGTAGAGACAATTGGCAGGAAGGTGAGCAGGTTCCAGCCAGGCGATGAGGTGTTCGGGATCGGCAAGGGCTCCTACGCCGAGTACGTGTGTGCTCCGGAGGACAAGCTCGCGCCCAAGCCGGCGGACCTCACCTTCGAGCAGGCGGCTGTGGTAGCCATCATGGGCTCGACCGCCCTGCAAGCCTTGCGCGACCACGGAAAGGTGCGCCCGGGACAGGAAGTGCTTATCATCGGTGCCTCGGGAGGAGTGGGGACCTACGCTGTGCAGATCGCCAAGGCGTTCGGCGTGCACGTAACAGGCGTGTGCAGCACCAAGAAGGTGGAGATGGTCCGATCGATCGGTGCGGATCACGTCATCGATTACACCCGCGAGGACTTCGCTGAGGGCGATCAGCGCTACGATGTGATCCTAGACATCGGCGGCAACTCGTCGTTGGCACGCCTGAGGCGTGCCCTCACCCCCGAGGGAACTCTCGTCATCGTCGGAGGCGAAGGGGGAGGAAGGTGGCTCGGAGGCACAGATCGCCAACTCCGTGCGATGATGCTGTCCCCGTTCGTGGGCCAGAAGCTGGGCGCGTTCGTCAACAAGGAGAACCACGAGGACATGCTCGTCCTCAAGGAGCTAATCGAATCCGGGAACGTAACACCGGTCATCGATAGGACCTACCCGCTGAGCGAGGTCCCAGAAGCAATCCGGTATCTGGAAGAGGGACACGCTAGAGGAAAAGTCGTCATCACCGTGTGAGGCGAACCCGAAAGGTCTATTCAGCGAATCTCGTAGAAGGTAAATTCTGCGAACTTCGCCTTTACGTTCTACGAAGAACGTAAGGGGACTCGCGCTTATCTCATCGCACTCGGCTCTCGCCCTCATAGACCAGTTGCGTTGTCGCGGGCGCAGGCGCAGGACCACGCCAAGCCTTCCAGTCGAAGACCACCAACCCGATCGCAACCGCCAACCACACCCCCATAACGATCCAGCCGAGCTCGTACTGGATGCTTCCTTCGATGTCGTGCGCGATGACGAGCAGCAGAATGCTGCCGCCGGTGTGGTTGAACAGCCACGTGTACCAGAACGTCACCGCCATCGTCACCACGAAGCCACTCACGAGGACAGACGGCTGCAAGCCGCCAGGCTCCCAGAAGAAGAGAGGCAAGTGCCAGCCGGCTACCAGCGGTGCCAGGATCGAGGTGGCGACAAGCGGCGAGTATCCGAATCCCTGCAGCCCCGGGAGGGCGACCCCGTTCCAGCCCGGATGCTCGCCTAGCGGCCCGTCCGTGGGGTTGACCAGGCGCACGGCGAACACCACGAGGAAGGTGCTCAAGGAGGTGAAGGTCAGCGAAGGTACGCCCGCCCCGGCCGCGACGTTGAGCCCTACGATGGCCAGGTGTACCGCAAGCGGTAGTCCTATAGCCACCGCGTACCAGTACCACCTAACGCGCCAGCGGATCATCCGCAAGCCGAGCTCCTTGAGCCCCGCAACGCCCTGGCATATAGGGATCACGATGAGGGCTGCGACCAGCGGCGCGAACGCACCGAAAGACCCGAACGGCACAAACCCCCACGCGATCACGTAGGCCAGGGCGAAGAACGTGATGATCGGGTGGCGTCGGATGGCGGACAACGGGCTCTCTCATCTCTCCCCCTAGAACGGCAGGATAGCTCCCGCTGTCATGGTGCCACCTTCAGAACTCCGGCGCACCTACCGAAGCCCTATTCACCGGAGTGCATGGAAGAGGAATTCTCGGAAGTCCGTATCCAGGATGGTGCATATCCTCAACCCCTGCTCACTCTTGAGCTGCGCCAAGTGGCCTCGATTCCTTTAGACCGACCACAACACCTAGCGCTGCAGAATAAAGATACATAGCAGCGCATACAAACCGAAGGCGATTCTGCGGGTCCGAGACTGCGTTTCGGATGAAGCGATAGGGAATCTCATGCCCCATCGCTAAACCCTCATTACTTCTAATCGTGGCGTGCGTCCTTCCAACAGCCGAGCGCGGAAACGCAGCTCGGAGCCGTTTGTACTTTGTAGGATACGTGACCACGTATCCTACAAAGTGCAAACGCGCCCTCAGGGCTCGCTAGGCTCTCGCCAACTCCAACCGCTTGACGCCATACTCCGATAGCTCTGCGCGGAAGCGCACCTCCGAGGTCATCGTGTTTTGCACATCTGTACGAATACACTCGTTATCTACTGGAGTGCGTGGAAGGTGGATTCTTGGAACTTCGCCTTGCACGCACTCCCAGAAGGTTGCTCCCTATTTCGCAAAAGGTTCGGAAAATTACATCTATCTCGAACAAAAGACGCCTACACCCAAAAAGTTCATTGCGGATTCATCGCCCAT
>DASSCV010000158.1:0-7327 GCA_035697505.1 Rubrobacter sp. | reverse complement strand
GAAGGAGTTCTGGTTTCTGCGGCCGGCTGCGAAGCGCGTGGCCTCGAAGGTCCCTATGGCGCCGTTCTCGAAGCGGGCCAGGAAAGCTGCGGCGTCGTCTACGGTTACCTCTCCCATCTGTGTGCCGCCGCTCGCCGAGAGCCCTCCACCCGCGCCACCTTCCTCCAGGGGCCGCTCCTCTACGAACGTCTCTGTCATGCCCGTGACCTCACAGATAGGTCCGACTACGAAGTGGGCGAGATCGATTATATGGGCCCCTATGTCGCCGAGGGCGCCTGAGCCGGAGACCTCTTTCTGGAGGCGCCAGATCAGGGGGAAAGAAGGGTCCATGATGAAGTCCTGCAAATAAGTGGCCCGCCAGTGCCTTATCTCCCCGAGCCGCCCTTCCTCGACGAGCTTCCGCGCTAATTGCACCGCGGGGGCGCGCCTGTAGTTGAAGCAGACCATGTTGACAGTCCCCGCGTTGCGCGAAGCGGTGAGCATCTCGCGGGCCTCAGGGAGGTTGTTGGCCAGCGGCTTCTCGCAAAGGACGTGCTTGCCTGCTTCGAGGGCTGGCAGCACGATCTCGCGGTGCGTGTTGCCCGGTGTGACTACGTCCACGAGATCTATATCGTCGCGCGCTATTAGCTTGCGGTAATCGGTCTCGTAGGAGTCCCAGCCCAGAGTGTCAGCCGCCTCTCTCACGCCGGCCTCGTCGCGGCCGCAGATCGCTGCCATCCTGGGAGCCGGGTCGACGTCGAAGAAGCTCGCAACCTGACGGTAGGCGTTGGAGTGGGCGCGGCCCATGAACTTGTAGCCGACGAGCCCGACCCCGATCTTTTCCCGCTCCATGTTTACTCCTCCCTCGCGAAGGCTGCATCGAAGGCCTGTGTCGATGGCTCGAAATCCGTACGTCTCGCGAAGGCCAGCGCGTCCTTGGCACCGTACTCGCGGTCCATCCCCGAGTCCTCCCACTCGATGCTGAGAGGACCCTCGTAGCCGATACGGTTCAGCGCCCTTATGCAGTCCTCGAGGTTCACGTCGCCGTGGCCCGGGGAGACGAAATCCCAGCCGCGCTCGGGGCTGCCGAAGTCCAGGTGGCCTCCGAGTATGCTCCTGCGACCATTCAACCGCTTGCGGCTGTCCTTGATGTGGAAGTGGTAGATCCTATCCGCGAACTCCTCGATGAACGCTGCGGAGTCGAGGAACTGGTGGGCGAAGTGGCTTGGGTCGAAGTTGATACCGAAGCCCTCGCGGTTGCCGATAGCCTCGAGAGCCTTGCGGGTGGTCACGAAGTCGTAGGCGATCTCCGTCGGGTGAACCTCTAGGCCCCACCTGACGCCCTCCTCGTCGAAGACGTCGATGATCGGGTTCCACCGCTCGGCGAAGTCCTCGTAGCCGCGCTCTATCTCTGCGAAGTCGTTGGGCGGGAACGAGTACAGCAGGTGCCAGATGCTCGACCCGGTAAAGCCGTTGACCTGCGTTACCCCAAAACGGGCAGCAGCCCTGGCCGTGTCCATGACCTTCTTGGCGGCACGCCGGCGAACGCCTTCAGGATCACCATCGCCCCATACGTCGGGAGGGAGCGTCGCCCCGTGGCGGGCGTCTATGGGGTCGCAGACAGCTTGGCCGACCAGGTGGGTGCTTATGGCCCAGCAGTTCAGGCCGTTGCTGCGCAGTATCTCCCAGCGCCCCTCCAAGTACCCGCTCTCCGAGAGCGCTTTGTCCACGTCGAAGTGGTCCCCCCAGCATGCGAGCTCGAGCCCGTCGAACCCCCACTCCCCGCACTTTCTGGCGAGCTCTTCCAGCGTCAAGTCAGCCCACTGTCCCGTAAAGAGCGTTACCGGTCTGGCCACGTTCCAACCTCCTCTTACTGTCTACCTCGCGGACCGGCTCCGACCCGCCCCTATAGCTTAGCGTCCCTCGCGGCAAGAAGCGCGGCCACGTCAACAGGCTCGTCGCTCTCGCTAGACGTTACGCAACCAAGCATGGCGGCCAGGCTCCTCACGTTGTCTGCGGCAGCTGTCTCCGGCGGCTCGCCACCTTCGATCGCCGCGCGCAACGCCTGCAGCGTCGCCTCCCTCTCCACGAACTCGAGGTCGCGTTGCTCGATGAGACGCGGCTCCCTGCCCCACCGTTCGAAGACCACCTCCCCGGTCCCGCGGTCCTCTTCGCTGCCGCTCCAGAGGAGCCGTCCGGACTCACCGAGGATCTCCCAGTCTCCGTTCCATGAGGTCTCGGGCTCGTGGGTCGCCCAGTCTCCCTGGTAGATGACGGGCACTCCGTCGTCGAGATCCAGGATCGCGGCTACCGCAGGGTAGTGGACGAACGGGCTGTCGGGAACGCGCCAGCCACGGGCGTACACTCTACGCACGTCGCGCCCGGTCGCCGCCCTTATGAGGTCGAAGTGGTGGATAGACATGTCGAAGACGTAAGGGTGGCGCATGGAGTACCTGAAGTCGTTCGGAGCGAAGAGCGTCCGCGTGTCGCGCCGACAGGATATCCTGATCGACGCGAGGTCCCCGAGCTCGCCTTCCATCACGAGCCGCTGCACGGTGCGGAACGGAGCGTTGTAACGGTAGTTCTGGCTGACCATGAGGATGCGCTCCGCTTTATCTGCGATCTCGACCAGGTCGAAGGCATCCTGGAGGGTTGTAGCCAGAGGCTTCTCACAAAGGATGTGCTTGCCTGCCTCCAGTGCTGCCTTCGCCACCACGTGGTGCGTGCCCGGCGGGGAGGCCACCAGCACGGCGTCGCACTCGACGGCCTCGAGCGCCTCCTCCAGTACTCCGTAGCCTGGGGTGACTTCTACATTACGGCGGGCTTCGGGGTCGGGGTCGACGACGGCGGCGAGCTCGACGCCGGGGGCTTCTGCCACCAACCCGGCCCAGCTACGACCCCAGATACCGAGCCCGGCCTGGACTACGCGGACGATATCCGCTCCCTCTCCAAGGGCACATCCCCGTTCTCGAGCCAGGCGAGCTCCTCGGGGGTCAGCACCAAGGCGCCGGCCTCGACGTTCGCTCTGAACTCCTCGCCTGTGTTGCAACCGACGATGGCGAAGATCTCCAGTGGTTGAGCGAGGACGTAGGTCAGCGCGACCTGAGGCACGGTCAGTCCCTTCTCCCTGGCGAGAACGCCGGCGCGGTCGAGACGCCCGAAGTTCTCTTCGTAGCAGTAGGTCTCGACACAGATCCTGTCGAGGTTCGCGTCGAAACTGTCCAGGTTATGGCGGGTAAAGCGGCCGGAAAAGAAACCACCGGCAAGGGTCGACCAGGTAAACAGGGGCATCCTGGTCTCCTCGTACCAACGGCGGTCCTCCTCGTCTCCGCTGATGCTCACGCAGTCGGGCCAGGGCTCTTCGAATTGCACGGCGAGGCTGAAGTTGGGACTGCTCGCGACCATGGGCGTAAGGCCGTTCTCGCTGGCGTAGTCGTTCGCTTCGCGCAGGCGCTCGGGTCTCCAGTTCGAGCCACCGAAAGCATGGATTCTGCCCTCCTCTTTGTGCTCGTTCAGGATCTGGACTATGGGGCCGACAGGGACGGAAGGGTCGTCGCGGTGGAGGAGGTAGAGGTCTATGTAGTCGAAGCCCAAGCGGGCCAGGGAGTCGTAGAGGTCGCCCGTTATATCGAAGGGGGTTACCCGCTTGCGGTCCTCGTTGTGATGGGCGCCCTTGCCGATTATCACGACCTCCTCGCGCAAGCCGCGGTCCTCTACCCACCGGCCGAGAGTCCGTTCACAGTCGCCCCCGCCGTACTGATGGGCCGTGTCGAACGTGGTGCCGCCCTGGGCGAAGACGTCATCCAGCAGCGCGAAGCTCCGCTCCTCCTGCCCTTCTTCTTCGGATCTGATCATCACAGTGCCCTGGACGATCCGCGCTACAGGTTTCTCGATCCCAGGAACACCGCTATACTTCAAGACACGACCTCCTCGCCGGGGTACCTGAGCCCCCACGCCGCTCTTATGCCGTCCATCGTCCTCATAACGGAGATCGTCTCGTCCAGCGGCATAACATCGCTCTCAGTCTTGCCTGCCTCGAGGCACCGCATGACCTCGGCGGCCTCGTAGTTGAAGCCGTTGCCGGAGACCGGGGCTTCGACGGTCTCGCTCTCTTCTCCTGGTCTATAGATAGTCATGGACTGCGGGCGCCACCAGGGGGCGTGGATCCTTACGTACCCTTCTGTGCCCATTATGGTCGCCTCCTGGGGCGTCGTGGTCCTGATACCGATGGACAAATTGGCGAGCCTTCCACCTTCGTGCTCGAGTACGACGGAAGCCTGCTCGTCTACGCCCGTCTCCCCGAGATGCGGGAGCCCCACAAACCTTGAAGGCCGGCCGAGAACCATGGAGGCGAACGATACGCAGTAGACCCCTACGTCGAGCAGGGCTCCTCCACCGAGCCTCTGGTCGAAGAGCCGGGAAGCAGGGTCGAGATCCGCCCTGAAGCCGAAGTCCACGTTCAGCATCCTCACCTCGCCTATAGCTCCTTCCGAAACCAGCCGCCGCACCTCTTCCATCAAAGGGAAGAACCTGGTCCACATGCCCTCCATGATGAAGAGTCCTCTCTCCCTGGCGAGCTCGACCACCCGTTCGGCTTCGGCGGCGTTCACGGAGAAGGGCTTCTCGCAGAGCACGGCCTTCCCGGCCTCCAGGCACAGTGTGGCGTTCCCCGCGTGAATAGGGTGGGGCGTCGCTATGTAGACCACGTCGACGTCGGGGTCTGAGGCGAGAACGTCGTAGCTCGCGTGGCGGCGGGGGATGTTCCACTTATCGGCGAACTTCGTCGCCGAGGCTTCAGAGCGGGATCCGACGGCGAACACCTCTGCCTCGGGCAAGGAGCGCAGGCCCTGTACGAACTGCCTCGCGATGGCGCCCGTCCCGAGTATCCCCCACCGGAACTTCCTCACGACGTGTGCCCTTCCCTTTTCCGCCTCACAAGGCCAGATCCACAAGCCGCGATGCTACACACTCTGTAGCGCGGAATCAAACCGCGAACGTTTGCGCCGACGCTGCCGAGGTATGTAGAAGGAGGCTGCCACTACCTCAAAGGAGTGAATCGTGGAGTACAGGAACCTCGGAAGAACCGGTGTGAAGGTCAGCGAGATCTGCCTGGGGTGCATGATGTTCGGGGGAAGGACGGGTGAAGAGGACTCGGCGGATATCATCGACCGCGCCATCGACGATGGCATCAATTTCCTCGACACGGCGAACGTCTACAGCACAGGCGCCAGCGAGGAGGTTGTCGGGAAGGCGCTACAGCGGAACAGCAAGCGCGACGCCATCGTGCTCGCGACCAAGGTGCACGGGGCGATGGACGAGGACGATCCAAACGCCTCAGGCAACCACAGGCGACACATCATCGAGCAGTGCGAGGCCTCGCTGAGGCGCCTCCAAGTGGACCACATAGATCTGTACCAGATCCACCGCCCGAGCTCTGACGTCCCCATCGACGAGACGTTGCGGGCCCTCGACGACCTGATCCATGCCGGCAAGGTGCGCTACGTCGGCACGTCTACCTACGCTGCCTGGCAACTCGTCGAAGCGTTGTGGGCCGCAAAGGAGCTAGGATTCAACCGCTTTGTGAGCGAGCAACCCCCCTACCATCTCCTCGACCGGCGCATCGAGCGCGAGTTGGTTCCTTTCGCCCAGACCTACGGGGTTGCCCTGATCCCATGGTCACCTCTTGCGGGCGGCTTCCTCACCGGAAAGTACAGCCGCGACGAGAGCCAGTCACCCCAGGATAGCCGCTACGGCATACAACCAAGGCGAATGGGCCGCAACCATTTTACAGAGGAGTCCTTCGACATCCTCGAAACGGTACAGGCCATAGCGGCCGAGAAGGGCTGCACACCAGGGCAGGCCGCCCTGGTGTGGTGTAAGGACAAACCAGGCGTCACGAGTCCCATCATAGGACCGCGTACGATGGAGCAACTCGAAGACAATCTAGGCGCCGTCGACGTTACTCTCGACGAGAACGACCACGAACGCCTCGACGCCGTGGCGCCTCCGGGAAGGGCCACGGTCCCCTACTACGAGGCAGACTTCGGCCCGCATCGCTTCCGCTGGTAATAGCCGATTGGGGAAGGGTCGAGACCCTTCCCCAATCGGCGCTGGTCAGCATTTCAGCCCTTCAGCTTGTCAGCTATTTGTTTGCTGAAATGCTCTATTGCTGGTTCCGGGCGTTCCGGGCGGCGCGGCGGCGGGGCGAGGCGAGGGTCATCCCAAGGATGACGCATCCCGAAACGACCATGACCAGACCCCACCAAAAGTTCACGTTAAAGCCGAGGTCGCCCTCGCTCGGAGCGGCAGGGGAGATTAGGCCGACCAGGACCATCGTTACGCCGTAGATAAGGACGAGGGCTGCGATATAGAAGCCTATCGCCATGGAGTGGTCCGTGCCTGAGTGCTCCGGCACCCTCTCCTCTTCCAAATAATCGTGGTGTTCTTCTGTCTGGTGTTCTTCCGTCATGCTCTCCTCCTACCAGAAGTAGATGTTCAGGGCAACCGTAATGGCGAGCACGGTGACCGCCAGGACCCACGGTTTCTTGTACCAGGCCTCCTCCACGCCCTCCTTCTGCTCCGTCAGGCCCCACACGAGGCCGCGCAGTTCGGAGTCCGGCTTGGGTTGGGTGACCAGAGAGACCACGATCGTTACGACGAGGGTCACGATCCACGCGAAAAACGCTCGCGCCATGGACGCCCCCAGGCCGTCGTCCAGCGAGATGAGGTACGTGATGAGGCCGTAACCCGTTCCAGCAACGAGCCCGGTGAACCCACCCCAGCCCGTCGTGCGCCTCCAGAACATGCCAAGGAGGAACGTCCCGAACAATGGGGCCAGGAACATGCCATGCAGCACCTGGACGTAGTTCATGATGGTAGTGAAGCTGAGAGCCAGGTAGGCCGTTGCGATACTCAGGAACACCCCAACAACAGTGGCGATGCGGCCCACATTGAGATAATGGCGGTCGTCGGCGTCCCGGTTGATGTACGGTTTGTAGAGGTCGTAGGTACAGACGGTATTAAAGGCCGTAATGTTGCCGGCCATCCCGCTCATAAAGGCCGCGAGCAGCGCTGTCAGACCAAACCCGAGCATCCCGGTGGGGAAGTAGTAGACCATCGCGTAGGGGACGGCATTGTTGGCCTCGGCCGCCGTGGCGATCTTCGGTCCTAGGACGGACAAGGCGATCAGCCCGGGGAAGATCGCGAGTACCCCGTACAAGAGCTTCGGGAACGCCGCGATGAGAGGGGTTCTCTGGGATGCCGCCAGATCCTCGGCCGCCAGAGCCCTCTGCACCACGAGGAAGTCCGTGCACCAGTAGCCGAAGCTCTGCACCAGACCGAGCCCGAA
>DASSCV010000157.1:0-7233 GCA_035697505.1 Rubrobacter sp. | reverse complement strand
CGAGTTTCGAAGAGCTTCGTTGGATGTGACCCTTGCCATTCAGACGCGCCGGAGCGTCGGCCGCGTGAGGCAGGATCCTGTGCCTGAAGACCTCGTCAGGCGCATCCTGGAGAGCGCCGTGCACGCCCCCAACCACAAGATCACCGAGCCGTGGCGCTTCCACGTGTTTTCGGGCAAGGGGCGCGGCGAGCTGGCCAGGGCGAGGGCCGAGACGGCCCGCCTGCAGGCCGAGGCCGAAGGGGAGGACGAAGAGATGGCGGCGGGTAGGATCAGCCGCGAGCGAAAGAAGGCCTTCAGGGCGCCTGTGGTCATCGCTGTGATCTCCATATCCGGCCGTGATGAGGTCGAGACCCTGGAGAACTACGCGGCTTGTGCTGCAGCCGTCCAGAACATGCAGCTCACGGCCCACGCCCTCGGCCTGGCGAGTATCTGGCGCACCGGACCTGTCGCATATCACGAGCACATGCGTGCCTTCTTCGGGCTGAGAGAGGGAGACAGGATCGTCGCCTACCTCTACATCGGCTATCCCGACATGGGTGAGAGACCCCGCAGGCGCAGCCCCGCACGCGAGAGGACCGTCTGGCACGGCGGCTGAATGCTCTTCGCCGCAACCTAACGGCGCCTCTTACGTATTACTAGTAGTCAGCTAGGCGAGGAGCGAGAGTGAAGACGATACTTAGACGCGCACTCATACTGGCCGCGCCCATCGTGTGGCGCAAGATCAGGAACCGTCGGCGCGAACGCTAGTCAGCATGCGCCCTGTCGGGCGCTTGTCAGCTCTAGCGTTCACGAGCCGTTACTGAAATGCTGAAACTCAGTCTCCTATCGGGATGGCCTCGAACCCTTTCTCCGTCTCTCGGACTTTGACGAGGCAGTCCGCTGGCTCGTGGTAGAGGATGACGGGGGCGTCGCGTGACTCTGCGGCCGAGAGCACTTCGATGCGGTTCCGCCGGGCTGCTTCCGGATCTGTATCCACGCCGGAGATGAGGTCCGGGTCGAGCCAGATCTTGGCAGGTGCGAGATCTCCTGTGTAGAGCGCGAGGTCGTCGCCCTCCCCGATCCACACGATCTGATGCCCTGCGGAATGCCCCGAGCGCACCTCGACCCCGAGTCCCGGCAGAACATCTCCATCCGCGTGGAGCAGCTCGCACCAGCCATCTTCTACGCCCTTCTCGACGGCGGGGACGGCCGCCCGTCGTCCGTCCTTCTCCGGCATCCGCCGCGCCTCCTCGAGAGCGGCTTCCTGAACGTAGACCGTGGCGCTGGGGAAACTCGGCGGCCCCAGCGCCCAGCCGACGTGGTCGGCGTCCAGGTGCGAGAGTATGACGTGGGTTACGTCCCCGGCGGAGTAGCCCACGCTCTCGAGATTGTCGAGAAGGTGCCTATCCCGCCTCAGCTCGTAGCGGCCGACCAGGATATCGGGCAGCTCAGGCCCGAATCCGGCGTCGATGAGCACGAGGTTATCGCCTGCCTCGACGAGGACGGGGTGCATGGCGCCCTTGATGCTGGCCTTCCGGGAGCCGCCGAAGAGGTTACCTGCGTCTGTAACGAATACCCCGTCGTCCAGGATGTGGACCCGCATCTGTGCCACGTCGAAGGTTGTCTCAGTAACCAAGTCGCCGAACCCTCCTCTGGTCGTGAATCCAAATGATAGCGGGCCCGGCGCCTCTGCGCTCGGTTCCCTGACGTGGCTTGATATAGTCGTCAGCCCGCCCCGGTTCTGGACCAGGTGGTCCTCATGACCGTATTCGCCCTGAGACGCTACTCTGCAGTGCTCTTGCGAGCATGCGGGGATGTTTGAGTAGGTTGTAGGCCGGCGCGTCGCCCGTAAAAGTTTCGAGGAGCGTCCTGCGGGCTTCGGAGTCCTTCTCGCAGGCCTTGAAGAGCGGCTCGAGCAGCATCAGGTTCGGCACTAGATTGACCAGCGCGTATCCCGAGAGATGCTCGCGGGCCCGCCTGTGCCTGAGCTGGCGTTCGTAGCCGGATAGGACCGAGGCCGAAAAATCTTGCCTTGCGTGGGCCTCGTGGGCCCAGGAGGCGGCCAGCCGGCCTGACTCCAGCGCATAACCGACTCCCTCCCCACTTATGGGGTGGACCATGCTGCCAGCGTCCCCAACCATCATCAGACCCTGGCCGTAGCGTTTCGCGCCCCACATCCCCATCTTGAGCGACCAGCTCGTCGGTGGGCCTTCCGGCGTGGCGTTCTCTAGCCAGCTTGCCAGCTGCGGATCTTCGAGAAAGCGGTCAAAGAAATCCTTGAGGTTTCGGCCCGTACGGGCGAGCGCTGCTGTCGAGACGCCTGCTCCGACGTTCGCCCTGCCGTCCCCGAGGTAGAAGACCCAGCCGTAGCCCGCGCCGTGCGAGTTCATGTCCTGGGTGATAAATACGTGCAGGTCCTGCTTGTCAGGGCCCTCCACATCGCTGAAGTATTGCCTGCGGGCGACGGCATTCTGGTGGGCCTTCATTCCTCTGCCGGCGAAGCCCCCAACGCCGTCGGCCACTACTACCAGCGGGGCTTCGAAGCGCAATGTTTCGCCTACCTCCTTGGCTTCGAGGCCTCTAACACTGCCTGACGCCGACCTCACGAGGTCAGTAGCCCTTACCCCACTACGGAGCTGTGCTCCTGCGGAGGTCGCACGTTCCAGGAGCCTGGCGTCCGTCTCCTTGCGCCTTACCACGTAGCCCCGAGGTCCGTGCAGGGAAGGAGGGACGCCCTGGCGCAGGTAAGCAGTATGGGTGTAAATGGAAAAGCCCGTGAACTTTCCGTGATGGGGCTCGTCGAGCCAGTCGGCGAGCCCCATCAGCGCTACCTCCGAGGCGGCGTGCGGCATCAGGCCGTCGCCACAGGTCTTGTCCCTGGGGAACTCCTGCCTGTCGATGAGCAGTGTGTTCAACCCCGCCTTTGCGGAGTGGTAAGCTGCCGAGGAGCCACCCGGACCGGCTCCAACGACGACGAGATCGTACCGCTCGGCCATCGTCCTCCTTCTCGAAACCCTCCCAACTGTGCCAGAATTATACTTGTGCTATGAGGAGGAGGAAACGTGGTCGACCGCAACAGGCCTGCGCGCTACGAGGTAGGGGAGCGGGCGGCCTTGAGGGCTACCGGACAGCCGGTCGAGATACTTGACGTCAGGCGAGGCGAGTTCGTACCTGACTTCGTCTACAAGGTGCGCGTCCTCGCACAGAGGCCAGCACGACCCTACAACCTTTCGGTACCCGAACATGATCTTGCAGACCCTCAGGTCTGAAGTGTCAGGCGACGGGTTTCGGGTGTCAGGTATCGCTCTGCCATGCCTGTGACATCAGGGAAGCGGCGACCTGCACGTGACTACCCTACGGAGGAGGAACAACGCAGGGCAGTCTCTCCAGCCAACTCTAGCTGATGGCTGATACCCGTAACTTAAAACCTGATTAGAAGCTCTCGCCCGTCGTCACATTCATGTAGGCGACGTCGACCAGGGGAACTCCGGTCGTCAGGGCCTGCCCCACGCACTGGGTGAGGACCTCGGCGGCGACGCCCGCATCGGGGAAGTGGCCGTCGAGGAGTCGGGCGGCGCGGGCAATCTCGTAGAAAGAGAATCGACGACGCTGACCGGTTAGCTTGTAGACTGCTTCGAGCACCTCGAAGCGCAAGGAGATCAGCTGCTCGAGCCTCCAGCGGATCTCATCTACGGTGAGGCTCATGGTCTGATACAGGCGGGCGATCTCGGCGACCTGGACGAGGCTCTGGGGGCGCTTGCCGAGGCGTCCGACGGAGTTTTCGTCGAGGTAGCGTCGCGCCGTGATCCGCGCGAGCGTCATCCGTCCCTCCGCACTCTCGTAGCCGGCCAGGGTCCTAAGTTCCCGCGGGCTCTTGAAGGAGCCTGCTCTTATCTCCTCGTGGTCCACAAAGGTACGCGGGGTATGGCCACCCGCATAGTAGGAGATCTGGCGCGCCATCCTCCCTGCTTCTGGTGAGTCGACTTCGCTCCTTATCTCGACCCACCTGCGCACCGTGCCCGAATACAACCGCTCTAGCGCCCGCCACGTCGCGTCCCCACGCAGGTCCACCTCGCCAGGTCTCTCCGTAACCACGGAGACTCGCGCGCCGGGTAGGGTGTCACTGTATGCCTCCCTCACAGCCGCAAGCAGTTCTTCGAACTCCTCGTCAACGGTCCCAGACAGGTACCTGCGCCGCTCGGCAGGAAGCACATACATGAGGCGGCTCTTGATCCTGCGTTCCTTGCCCTCAGCCGCCTTGAGCCGGTCTACGGCATCGTAGAGCTCCCTCCGCCGACGGTAGACGAGCTCGGTCAACGCCTCCACCTTGGGATCGGCCGCAGAACCTCCGGACCAGACCTCATCTCGCGCCGAGCACGCCGCCTCGTGGGCGTTCTCGGCCCTGATAACGGCCCGCTGCTCCGCTTCTCGCTCCGTCTGGGCCTCGCCCAGCTCCCGCTCGAGGGTCTCTATCGTCGAGGACATCAGATGTTACCCGTTCCGACTCAACGCACAACTCCATGGCCATTCTACAGCACACCGCATGTCCGCGGTGCTCCCCGGAAGCCGCGTGTCGGAAGGTCACGCACCCACTGGTTTCGCGGTTGCGCCGATTGTCGAGAACGTGTACATTTCTACTAGTTATCCGAAGTGCGATAGGAGAGGAGATCCACGTGGATTTCAACACGGAATCTGGCGGTAGCAGGGGGTCGGGCAGCTCCTCTCCTGGGTCGGGAGGCCCCCCCCGGGTATCTGGTGGTGCTTCCGGTGGGGAGTTTAACTATCAGGATCCAGTACAAAGCTTCCTCAACGCGGTTAGGGGCGTCGTAACCGCGCCCGTCGACTTCTTCCGCGGCATCAGGCGCCAGGGCGACTTCGTAAACCCCCTGATCTTCGCGATAATCTGTTACGAGGTTGCGGCGATCCTTGGCGGCCTGCTCAGTCTGGTGGGTGTGAGTATGGGCGAAACCCAGGGGTTCGTATCTTTCCTTATCGGCATAATCCTCGCCCCGATCTTCGCTGCTATAGGCTTGTTCATCGGGGCTGGCATCCTGCACCTGCTCGTGATGCTGATCGTAGGCTCGAGCAACTCGGGCTTCGAGGGTACGTTCAGGGTAAGCGCTTACTCTTCCGTGACCAGCCTCGTAAGCTGGATACCCTTTATCGGGTGGATAGCCAGCCTGTACGGCATCTATCTAGCCATAATGGGGATGAGGGAGGTGCACAATACCACCACTGGGAGAGCTGCGCTCGTGGTCCTCATACCCGCCGTGGTGGTGTTCCTGTTGGCTCTGTTGCTCATCGCCGCCATCGGGGCCGCTATTTTCTTCGGCACCCAGCAGTAGGCGCTGAGCCGCCGGTACGGCCCCGATCGGCAATAGCTGCCCCCGCGCCAGGCCGCTATACTATTGGCGGTCTAAAGCGAAGGGGGTTTGCGCGTGGCGCAGACGGTTACTCTCATACCGGGCGACGGGATCGGGCCGGATCTCACGGACTCCGTAAAGGAGGTTATAGGAGCGCTCGGCGTCGACATCGAGTGGGAGATCGCCGAAGCCGGCGAGACGGTGATGGATAGGGAAGGTACGCCTCTTCCCGAGTCAGTGCTCGACTCTATCCGACGCAACAAGGTGGCGCTGAAGGGGCCGCTAACCACTCCCGTGGGAACAGGGTTCAGGTCCGTGAACGTAGCGCTACGCAAGGAGCTCGACCTCTACGGGAACATCAGGCCGTCTCTGAGCCTGCCAGGGGTGGAGACACCGTACAAGAACATCGACATCATTATCTACCGCGAGAACACCGAGGACCTCTACGCGGGCGTGGAGCATACCGTCGGCAAGCACGCGGCGGAGTCGATCAAGATCATCACCCGCGAGGGCACCGAGCGCATCTGCCGGATGGCCTTCGAGCGGTCGAAAGAACAGGGCCGCAAGCACATCACCGTCGTCCACAAGGCCAACATCATGAAGTATACGGATGGCCTGTTCAGGGATGTCTTCTTCGAAGTTGCCAGGGAGTACGAGAACGACTTCGAGGAGATAGACGACCGCATCGTCGACAATATGTGTATGCAGCTCGTCATGAAGCCTAACCTCTACGACGTACTGGTCTGCCCCAACCTCTACGGCGACATCCTATCGGACCTCTGCGCAGGACTCACGGGCGGGCTCGGCGTCGCCCCTGGCGCCAACATAGGGGAGCAGATCGCGGTCTTCGAGCCTGTCCACGGCTCGGCGCCGAAGTACGCCGGACAGAACAGGGCCAACCCGCTCGCGACGCTGCTCTCGGCCAAGAACATGCTCATCCATCTCGACTATGGCGAGGAGGCCGACAGGATGCAGACGGGGATAGAGGCGGCCCTCAAGAGTCCTGAGACGCGTACGAAGGACCTCGGCGGCAGCGCCGGGACCAGGGAGTTCACGCAGGCCATCATCTCGAACCTGTAGAATCGGGGCGCTGATCGTTACGAGGGGACATTGGAGGCTGGTGCTGGCCGGTATCGAGAGAACCTGTAGGAGAGCGCGTAAGCGGCGATACGGTGTGGCATTAGCCGGGTTCGGCCGCGGCTAGCGGGGCTGTGCGCATCGCGTTCTTTACCGAGACCTTCCTTCCGGCCACCGATGGCGTGGTCACGAGGCTCACGCACACCATAGAAGAGCTGCTCGGGATGGGCGACGAGATGCTCGTGATCGCCCCCAAGTACGGAGAAGGACCGGGTTCTTACGAGGGCGTTCCGATCCACCGCGTCTCCAGCGTGCCTTTCCCACCCTATCCTCAGATAAAGCTCGCTCCAATAAACCCTGGCGTGGGCAACGCTCTGCGCCGCTTCGGGCCCCAGATGATCCACGCCGTCAACCCTTTCGTTCTCGGACAGGGAGCTCCATTCTATTCCAGGCGGCTGGACGTCCCTCTGGTCGCTTCCTACCACACGAACATCGCTGCATACGCCCGCTTCTACAGGCTCGGGCTCTTCGACCGCGCCACGCGCTGGTATACCAGGAAGCTGCACAACAGGGCCGCCATCAACCTCTGCACCTCGCAGGCCACGCTGCGGTTCCTGTCCGACGAGGGCATCGAACGGCTGCACCTGTGGCCGCAGGGTGTTGACGCCGGGCATTTCCACCCCGACAAGTTCTCGAAGGATTGGCGGGTCAGGCTGACGAACGGCCACCCGGCGGAGCGGCTGCTTCTCTACGTGGGACGCCTCAGCAACGAGAAGGACATCGGCAGGCTGAGGGTCGTTCTCGACGAAGTGCC
>DASSCV010000156.1:0-3774 GCA_035697505.1 Rubrobacter sp. | reverse complement strand
GACCTGGCGCAAGGCCTCTACTATATGTCTCCACAGCCGGATCGGATCGTTGTCCTGCTCGTCGAGGGAGACCCAGGCGAAGGGCACCTCAGCTTCTTCTACTTGACGCCAGTGAGCCAGGAGCGTCGTCTTCCCGTAGCCTGTCGGGGCGCTTACGATAGTTACCTTGAAGTCCAGGGCATTGCGGAGGATTTCGAGCAACCTGCGACGCACCAGCTGCTCAGGACGCGGCAACGGCGCCCGCAGCTTGGGCCTGAGTACGATCCAGGGAGAATCAGCGCTCGGATCGCTCGAGGTGTGAATGACAGTCTCCTCTCTCCAGCGCCGCTTTCTAGTGCCGTGCACGCCCACCATACGGCCGATGGGCACCATTACAGCGTCGCCGCGCCGTTGGGACAAGGGCCTCTACGCGTCCGACCTGACCACACGTGACGGCTGCAACCAGTCAGATGCTCATCTCTTGATTTTTCCCATTCTCAGCCGGAACCCGATGGGTTTCGACAAGCTTATATTGTCGCACAAAAGGCAGCAAAGTCGAATACTGAACATGCAAGCTACGTCAGAGAGCCGGAACCCAAGGTTCACCGGCAAGCTGTGTTGTCATTCCAATGAGGAATGCATACATGATTGCTCGCGACCTGCACAAACAGAGCACCACAAGTGTTTGCGGGCGGCGATTCTGTTACGTGTGCGGCTCAGAGAGAAATCCCCTAGGGGAAACACTTCACTGGGTGATGAGAGTCCTCCTGCAATGAGGGTAGATTGCCGTATATGAGAATTGTGTCGTGCACACAAGCGAAGGAGAGATGGCGGTGAGTGACAACCCGATGTTTCTTTACGCGGGCGAGTATGAGAGCGTAGACGATGCCAAGGCTGACCTCGACGCTCTGAAGGAGCAGTTGAAGAAGGAGATCAGGGCAGACGCGAAAGAAATGGAAAGGGCTGTCGACAGAGCGTAGCCTCCAAGAGGCTAAAGAAAGGAGAGAGAATGGCGCAGCACAGCGAACCGATCCCAGGAGGACTCGACAGCCCTATGGAGAGTCAGGCCGGCGCAAGAGGGATGGAGCACAGGCCCGGTATGCTCACCTTCGCCGCCGTCGTGATGTTCATGGTCGCGGGCTTCGAGGCTCTAGCCGCACTCCTAGCCTTCGCTGGCACCGGATGGTGGGTGACTGATGCTGGGAACCTGGTGTACTCGAACTTCGTTCTCTGGGGCATCGTCGACTCGATCATCGCGCTAATCGCACTGTATGCGGGCATAGACCTCCTGAGGGGAGGAAGCTTTGGCCGGGCGATGGCCTACGTCTTCGCCGTGGTAGGCGCCATCAGGTGGCTATTTGTCATCCCGGCGGCACCGGTGCTCGCGGTGGTAGTAATCGCGCTTTGCGTGATGGTTATCTACGCGCTTGCCAAGCACTCCGACGACTCCCGGGCTGCCTGAGTACCCGCTGATTTGGGTTATTGGACCTACCGTCCTTCTCCCATAGGAGTCGCGGCGCCAAACACGCCGATACGGGCGGCACGTCCCGTCCGTATCGGCCCTATGATTCTAGCGCGCAAAGTCGACACTGCCGCGCGGAGATGGCAGTCCACGGAAACGGGACTTATTCCGCAGTTGTAGGTTTCAGACTAGTGTGATGGGAGCCTGCCTTGGCAGAGGAACCCAAAACCTGTGGTAGCCGGTTCTTCGCCGCATTGCCCGAACCACGGCGAGCAGCATATTCATGAGCGACTCCCTTCCCGGGCTAATCGTCCTGGCCATCGGTGGCTCGGTCGCGCCTCCTTTGCTCCTCCTCACCATCCTGTTCCTGGGTTCCCAGAAGCCCCTCCCCAATGCCAGTGCCCTCGCGCTGGGGTATTTCACTACCTGCGCGGTGATCGGTGTCTCAGGGCTCATCCTCTTCGGGGGAGCAGAGAGCACCGTCGCTACCGTTGGACGTATCATCAGCGCGACGGTCGGAGCCCTGCTTATCGTCCTTGGTCTCAGGAGTCTGCTCGACTCCTCTGATCCCGACGCATCCCCGCCGAGGTGGATGGAGTCGATAAACTCCATGTCGCCGCCAAGGGCGTTCGGGTTCGGGATGGCGCTCTTCCCGCTGCAAGTCAAGAATCTCGCGATCTTCGTCGCCTGCCTCAACCTGATCATCGCGTCAAGCCTCAGCCCCAGGGACAGCATCGCAGCGCTCATGCTGGTGCTCCTCGTCTTCGCCATCCCGGTTCTCGCGCTTATCGGTCTCTATGCGGCTTTGCCGCATAGAGCTTCGACGATGCTCGGGTCCTTGCAGGTATGGATGGGGAAGAACAACCGCGCGATCACCGTCGCACTCTGCTTCGTGCTCGGAACGTTCTTCCTCCTCAGAGGCCTCTTGGGAGCTTGAGAGCATGGTAATCGTGAGAGCGCTGCAATGGAGGCACCGACCAGAGGCATCGGAGGCAGGTGAGACCTCCAATTAAGAGGGTGTGAGACCGCACAAATTGCGCGTCGAGCTCGGCTAAGGAGCCAGGCGCAAACTGAAAGGCTAAGTTATGAACGAATCCTCGAACAACCAGGCACACGACAGGTCCGGCATCGGTGAAACCATAGCCACGGCGCTGCGCCAACCATCCATCTTGCGGGTGATGCTCGGCCTTGCCGCCACGGTGGTCGTGCTGGTGGGGATGCGCCTAGCCGCCCCTATCCTCAACCCCATCCTCTTCGCTTTGATCTTGAGCCTCCTGTTCAGCCCCATCTATGCCTGGCTGAGGCGGCACCGGGTTCCCACTCCTTTGGCCCTGGTTATCATGTTGGTGGGGCTGACCGTCCTCTTTGTGGGAATCTTCTTGATAATGGGCATCTCGATCGCCAGGTTCAGTGGGGAAATTGGGTCCTACACCGGGAAGTTGAACGTGCAGGTGAGCAACCTTCAGGACCTGGCCAAGACTCTGGGGTTGTCGAACGTGGATATCCGCGACGCGGTGAAACCGAGCGCCCTAGCCGGAGCCATCGGCAGCGTGCTGTCCGGGGTGGCCGACTTCCTGAGCAACATTTTCCTCATCCTTATAATCGCGCTGTTCTTTCTCGCAGAGGGACCTGCTTTGATGAACCGCCTGCACGCCAGCGCAGGCAGGGATCGCCCTCAGGTGGTGCGCCTGACCGTCTTCGGCCGGAACGTGGTGCGCCAGCTCGGGTTGAGGGCCATAGTCAACCTCGTTACCGGGGCGGGTGTGGTTGTCCTGATGTTCGTACTCGGGGTTGACTTTCCTCTGATGTGGGGCATCTTGACCTTCTTCCTGAGCTTCATACCCTGGATCGGCCTGCCTCTGGCGGTAGCACCAGCGGTAGTTCTGGCCCTCGCCGAGCACGGCATAGACCGGGCTCTACTGGTCATCGCGGGGGTCATACTGATCAACGTTCTGGCCGAGAACGCGCTCTCGCCGATGCTTATGGGAAGGGGGCTTAGCCTCTCGCCGACAATTCTATTCATTGGTTTTATCTTCTGGGCGTGGCTGCTTGGCGGGCCTGGAGCGTTTCTGGCGGCACCCCTTACGATCTTCCTGGTCTTGATGCTCGATACCTTCCCTGAGACGCGCTGGCTTGCGAGCGTCATGGGTGTGGGCCCTCCTGATCCCGACGTTCCTGCGCCAGAGGAGGTGGTCAAGCGTACCGAACGAACGCAAGAGGCAAGTCCTGAGTAAAGCGATTGATGAGAACGGCATGTACGGTCGGAAGCAAGAGAAGAGCAGGATTATCGCACTTGGCGAATCCTCGGTCCGAAACTACTTTTTCGAGCACCC
>DASSCV010000155.1:0-3115 GCA_035697505.1 Rubrobacter sp. | reverse complement strand
AGAATCCGCAAGCTCTTCGGCTTCGATCTGGCGCGGTTAGGGCGGGCAGCGAGCGGGGAGCTCCTTTACGCCTGGCGCGATGATGCTCGGAGCGAGCCCGAGGCGTCGAAAAGCACATGAGTGATCACCCACGCAACGCTTTTGCAACGCGCCGCTGCTACGGTGGCCCGTACTATGGGCTATGAGAGTAAGCACCCATATCATTGTGCAGGCTCCCCCGAGGCACTCGCAACGGGAGGTGCTACCGAGATATGAGACGGCCAAGATTTCGACTTCATCGAGAAGGCAGCGGAGGCGGGCGCGCCGAGGTACATGCAATGGTACGCCGCCTTCGGGCTGATGCTCTCGCTGATCTGGATCTACGTCTACGTTCTGCGGCTCATCGCGCTGCTTCGATCCAGAGAGTAGGAGATGCCAGGAAGCAGGCAGCAATGTCCTCGAGGAAGGGAGAAATCAACCGAGACAACGGATACGAATCGGAGTCCGCTGAAGACGAGAGAAAGGAGTAGAGAGAAGCTATGGCGGATATACATCTACAACGGCCTGCCTCGCCCATGTCGGCCCTGGCCTGGGGGGCGCTCGCCATAGGAGGCATCTTCGCCATCATTATTGGCCTGGTGGCCATCATATGGCCTAGCGTCACCTTTACGGTGCTGGTGGTGCTGTTGGGTGTCTACGCCTTCGTGAGTGGCCTCTTCACCGTACTCGTGGGTGCGGTTTGGCCACCGGGTTGGGGCCTGCGCTGGCCGATGGTGCTGCAGGGCGTTCTGGGCATAGTGGTGGGGGTCTTGGTCTTCCTCGGGCCTGAAACCGCCGCGCGGGTGCTGATCTACGTAGTCGCCGCCTGGGCCATCATCTCGGGCCTCCTCCAGATAGCCACGGCCGTCAGGTTGCGCAGGGTGATCCCGGACGAATGGACCTTGATAGTGGGCGGCGCGGCGTCAGCGGTCTTCGGTGTGTTGCTGGCCATCTGGCCCAAGGAGGGCCTGATCGCGCTGGTGTGGATCTTCGGCGTCTTCGCGGTCGTGTTCGGGGTCGCGCAACTGGTCCTGGCCAACCGGATTCGGAGGATGCCTATAGATTAAAGGAGGAGGACGACTGGGTAGCCAAAGCGCGGTCTCGAAGACACACGAAATGTCGAGTTCCCGATCGATCTCGAGTGGGGAACGCACGAGAAAGGAGTAGAGCCATGGCCGACGAGAACGTCGTGCTCGTGACCTTCGATGAAGAGAGCAGAGCCTACCAGGCGGCAAGCGCCCTAAAGGAGGCGAGCGCAGAGGGGCGCATCGATCTGCACGCCGTTGCCGTGGTGCAGAGGGCCGAAGACGGCACCCTCAGGGTCAAGGAAGGCGACGCCGACGACTTCCCGGCGGGCACCTGGACCGGGGGGATAGTCGGTGGCACGACCGGCGGGATCTTGGGGCTCACGTTGGGCACGCTTGGCGGGCCGCTGGGGCTTTTGCTCGGCGGCACGGGCGGGGCGCTTTTGGGCTCCCTGATCGACATGGACGACGCCGACCGGGCCGAAAGCGTACTCTCCACGATGGCCAGGGCTATCGAGCCGACCAAGACGGGCCTCATCGCGCACGTCACCGAGTCGGCGGTCGAGGTGGTCGACTCCGAGATGGGGCGCCTCGGCGGTGAGGTCGTGCGCCGTCCGGTAGTCGATGTGGAAGCGGAGATAGCGGCCGCGGAAGACGCCGCGAGGGCGGCCGAGGAAGAGGCGCAACGCAAGCTCAGGGAGGAGAGAAAAGCCGAGCGCAAGGAGAAGGTTCAGGAGAAGGTCGAGTCTCTCAAAGCCAAACTGAACGCCTGAGGATGCCTCTCCCCGGCACGCCGGCGGAGCATCCGATGACCACGCCACGAGACGGCACCGACACGACTGGAAGGGCTCCCCGAAGATCGGGGAGCCCACAGGAGGAGGCACCTCACGAGCGAATGGCCTCAGACCGTGGCTGAGGTCAAGAACTCCTCCGCTCAGCTGATCGTCAATCCCTCTGCAGGGGGTGCGGAAGAATTCCTCGATAGGCTAACCAAAACGGCCCGTGAGCGTGGGATCCGGGTGCACGTGTTGGAACCAGGTGAGGACGCAAGGCTCGCCGCAATGGCAGCAGCTCAGGGCGGATATGAGGTGCTCGGCGTGGCTGGCGGTGATGGGTCTGTATCCGCGGTGGCCACGGTAGCCGCCGAGCACGAGGTGGCGCTCGTGATCGTGCCTATGGGTACGCTCAACCACTTCGCCCGCGACCTCGGGCTGGACCTCGCGCGCCCCCTGCGCGCCCTCGACGCGCTCGACGCCGGCCACGAGCGGCGCGTGGACATCGGACGCATCAACGGTCGCCCGTTCATCAACAACGTCTCGCTCGGTGTCTACGCGGAGATGGTAGGAGATCCGGGCTACAGGCAAGACAAGCTGCGTGTGGCGAAGACGAAACTCCAAGCCGCCCTCTCCGACCCGGAGCTTAGGCGAGCGATGCGTATCACGCCACCCGAAGGAGCGCCGCTCGAGGGCGTCCTCGCCATTGTCGTCTCGAACAACCCCTACGAGCTCGCACGGTGGGATAGGCTCGGCCAACGCCACCGCTTGGATACAGGGATGTTGCAGATCTCGGCGCTCGACGCCAGCATGCTCGACGGGCTCGTCGAGCGGCTGCTTGCGGGCACACCGATCGGCGCTATGGAGATCCGTCCCGCGTTACGCCACTGGATGTCCGAGCATCTGGAGATGGGCGTCCTTGGCCAGAGGGTGCGGGCCGGGATAGACGGAGAGCCGATCACCTTGGAGGCACCGTTGCGCTTCTCGGTTGAGCCCGGTGCGCTGCGCGTGCTCCTGCCGGAGGGGCTGCCCGAGGACCGGCGGGTGCCGCCACCAGTGGGCGGACTGAGTGCCGCCCGAACTTTGCGTCAGTGGCTGCGCCCAGTCCTAGCCGAGCAAGAGAGTGGAAGCGATGATCCTCACAGCAGGATGGCTCCGTCCAACGAAGAGCGCGCTGAGACCTTCACCCCGCCCTCGTAGGGCCACTCAGCCTTCGCGCCTCGGCGGAGTAGTCTCTTGCTGCCGAGTGCCTCGCCGTCCACGGTCGCGGATTGGGCGGGAGCGTCGGGACGATCTTCG
>DASSCV010000154.1:0-6031 GCA_035697505.1 Rubrobacter sp. | reverse complement strand
CCATCTACCTGCATTGGGATGCCGCCGACCCTGGCCGCGACCAGCGGCCTTGCCTTCCAGAGCGCCTCCGTCACGACGAGCCCGAAGCCCTCGCGGATGGACTTCTGAATCACCACGTCTGCTATGGACTGGAAGGCGTTGACCTCGATGGCTCCAACGTTTGTGAGGTTGGAGAACAGGAAGATGTCGCGGTCACCGTCAGCGTAGTTGACCGTCTTGTACCAGTAGTCCCAACCCTCGGGATCGTCGTGGGCCATCGAGCCGATCAGGACGAGCTGTACTTCGGGGATCTCCTGTTTTACGAGCCTGTAGGCGTCTATGACGCCAAGAGGGTCCTTCCATGGGTCGAAGCGAGAGACCTGCACCATAAAAGGCTTCTGCACGTCCACGCCGAACTGGCTGACGATGTAGCGGGCGTCGTCAGCGCTAAGGGCCATGTTCTTGGGCGAGAGCGGGTCTATCGCCGGGGGGATGAGGGTGAGCCCGGGAAGGTGCACGTCAGGAGGGGTGTACTCCTCCATGGTGTAGATCTGCGCGTCGTAGTCAGCTATGTGCGGCAAAAGGTAGTCGAGCACGTGCCGGTTGGGGGTCGAAAGATCCGGGTGGCAGCGCCAGATCCATTTCGTCTGCGGCGAAAGGCCCCCCGAGAAGTGCTTGAGCAGGGCCGGCTGCGGATCGTGGACGAACATTATGTCCCAGTCCTCGCCTGATTTCTGGAGTGCCTCGGCAGACATGCGGTTGTACTCTTCGTAGATGGCCCGGTCCTCGACGGTAAGCTCGTACTCGGCGCCCTGAAGGGCGTTGTGGAAACACTTGGTGACGTTGAAGAAAGGCTCTGACCCGAACATAATATCCCATTCGGTCTCCAGGCCAGCATCCCGCATAAGCGGTACGAGCGTGTACAGGATCTCGGCTACCCCACCACCGAAGCTCGTCGCACTGACGTGCAGTACCCTTTTCCCCCTCAGACGCTCCCCGAGGGCCACTACCTCATCGTAGAGCTCCCGACGGACTATGCTGCGATAATCGGCGAGCGATTTGTTGCCGGGATTTACTCGCTGCTGCACTGTCTACCTTCTAGCCCCTCTCGAGTGTTCTGGCACGCTGCGTACACGGTGAACTGTATATTAACGTCCACCGAAGATTCAACCGAATAGATCACGAAACGCCAGGGAGTGTCTTTTCCCTGGATGCCCGGCCTATCCGCGGACGCGCCGGATCATCTTCAGCCGTGTCCCTCCGCCCTTGGTCGAGTCGAGCACCAACTCGTCCACCAGGTTGCGGATCACGGTGAGGCCGAACCCACCATGCTCGTCCGACTCACCCGTGAGATCCGCAACGCTGAAACCGCCGCCGGCATCCGTGACGCTTACCTCTACGCCCAACGGCAAGACCCTGTACTCGATCTCGTAGCTCTCCACGGAGGCGTGGCGGATCACGTTGGTCACCGCCTCGGTAACGGCGAGCTTGAGGTCGTAGACCTCGTCCGGTTCGAGTCCTGCCAGACGTCCGGCCTGGCCCATGACTAAACGGGCCAGCAGCACGTACTCTGGGCTGCTCGGAAGGGTAAGCGAGATCGGGTCCGATAGCCCGCTCCCCTCTTCCGCTATCCTGGCTGTTTCACGCTCCATCGGACCTCTCGGTCATCCGGCTCCCCTCACGCAAACGGGCGAGATAGCTTGCCGGAAGCGTAACTTTGCAACTTCGGGAAACTTCTTACCCAGATGTATACGACACTAACCCGCCGCGTGGACCGGCGGGCTGCACTAGGTTGGAATCATGGGCGGCGCCAGGAGAACGCCAGACACGAGAGGGAGGCCCGTACTAGACCTCCCTCGCTTCCCGTCTGCTAGAAGAGTCTCGCTAGAGGAGCCTCCTCGCCCCGACGTAGCCAGCTATGTCGTTTATGCTGGTGATGGTCACCTCGTTATGGACCTGGGCGTGGATGGTAGTACCGTCGCCCATGGCTATGCCCACGTGGGTGATGTATCCGCTGCCGTCCTCGCTCCAGAAGAGCAGATCTCCCGCCTGGGGAGCACCGTGGACCGGGGTCCCGTAGCCCATCTGCCCACCCGGTGAATCAGGTAGGGCGATGCCGAACTCCTGGAAAACCAGCATCGTGAAGCAAGAGCAGTCCTCGGCCTCGAAAGCCACGCAGGGCCCAGGAGGAGAGAACCCGTATGGGGTCCCCAGGTGATCGTCGGCGACGGCGAGCACGTCCTCGCCCGAACCACTCACCCCCCCGCCGGCAGGCGCTCCGGAAGCGGAGGCACTCGCTGTCGCGCTGGCGGAGGAAGCCCCAGCGCCGTCGCCCCGACCTCCTCCGCCTACCCTGGAGCCTTTCGAATTGGGAGCAGATGCGCTGGCAGATGCGCTGGCCTCGGCGCGTTTTTCGGTTCCCCTCTCAGCGGCGGCTTCTTCCGCAGCGGCGCTTGCGGAAGCGCTGGCCTCGGCACGCTTGGCGGCGCGTTCTTCGGCCCGCCGTTCGGCCTCCCGCTGCTCGGCACGTCGTTCGGCACGCCGTTCGGCTGCCAGCCTGGCGGCCTCGCGCTCTGCGGCAGCCTGTTCCGCGGCGGCCTCCTCTATCTCGGCTCGACGGGCTGCCAGCTCGGCCTGACGCTCTGCCTCCTTCCTGGCGGCCTGCCTCTCTGCGGCACGCTGGGCGGCGAGCTCGGCCTGTCTCTGGGCTTCCACTCTGGCTTCCTGCCTGGCAGCCTTCGCGGCTGCCAACCTGGCGGCCTCACGCTCTGCGGCAGCCTGCTTCGCCGCTTTCCTGGCGGCCTCGCGCTCTGCGGCGCGCCTTTCTGCGAGCCGCTCCGCCCTCTCGGCGGCGGCCCGTGCGGCGGCCTGACGCTCGGCGGCAGCCCGTTCGGATTGCAGATCGGCCCGCGGCACCCTGGCCTGCTTGACCTGGGAGACCTGTACCTCAGGTATCGGCTCGGGCTCTTCGACGGGCTCCGGCGATTTCTCGACCATCGTCGCCGCAGCCGCGCGAGCCTGCGCAGCCTGCCGATCCTGGGCTGCCTGGATCGCATCCCTGAGCTCGGCGTTGAGGGAGTTCAGATAAGCTTCGGCCTGTGCCTTGGCCTCGTTGGCGCGCTCTCTCTGGGCGATAGCAGTCTCGACCGCAGCGACCCTCTGTTCACGCTGGGCCTCGAGACTGTCCCTGCGAGCCGCCAAATCGTTTCGGGCCTCGCGGACCTCCAGGAACTCGGCCCTCTCCCTGTCAAGCAGCCTAACCCACAGATTCAGCCTGGAGGCGAACTCGGAAAAGTTGTCCACCCCGACCAGAACATCCATGAAGGCTACGTTCCCACTCTTGTAAACCTGCGCAGCACGCTCTTCCAGAGCCTTTTTGGCCACGGCGAGTCGCTCTTTTGCCGCCCTGAGGTCTTCCGTCGTCCTGGTGATCTGCCCGTTCAACTGGTTCATCTCGTAGAGCGCATTGTTGTAGGCCGCCTCTGCAGAACTAGCCTCCAGGCGAATCTCCACCAAACGGTCCTGGGCATCGGCGACATCAACCTTCTTCGCCCAGATGCTGCCGTCCGGCTCGGCCCCGGCAGAGATGCCCGTTACGAACACGAGCGCAATGGCAAGACCTAGAAACACGAACAAACTCGCCCTCCGAGGCATACGCCCAGGCTCCTTCCAGTAGGTTATGTAAATTTTGTAAGGGGACCTGCTAGAGAGAATCCCCCCTCCTAGGGCGGGCACTTTAGAAGAACACTATATGTTGTGCAATGCACCCCACCGTCTCCAGCGTTCCTCCCGCTTTTGAAAGTGGCTTAAGTATGGGGAATCTGTGTTTCCCATACGAAATAAATGATTAACAAAACTTAATACTTGTAACGTGATTGAAAAGCGTTATCTGTAGAGTACGTTTCGTGGGTATGGTGGGAAATCATGGTCTGTTTGTGAGGTTTCTCAGGGTCAGGAAGGCCAGCCAGAAGCGTCGTTTGGCTGCGTCGTCTTCCAGCGCCGGGGCGAGGGCGGGGGTGAGGAGGCCTTTCGTGCCCTTCGTCCAGGGGAACCACACACCAGGTTCCGCTTCTGAGAAGGGTTGCCTGACGAGCGGGTAGTCGATAGCGTCGATATCGCGGGCGGCGCCGGCACCTATTGCCACGAGGACGATAGGTTCTGTGGTTTGAATCTCATGTGCCAGCAGCCCGGTCGACTCGTACGTAACGTAGGCTTGTTGCAATCTTAGTGCCTGCAGGCTGAGTTCGAGGGCTTCGAGGGTGCTGGGGCCGAAGGGCTTTTCGAGTACGAGCACGACCCCTGAGGTGGGATCTCCGAGCGGGGCTGGATGTCCTCCCTCCTTCATGCGGCTGGAGAGGCGGGAGACTTCGTACGCCGTCTTACGGGTGTAGTCGCCGGCCGCGTTGCGGGTCTCCTTATCTGCGGGTCGCACGGCGGACATGGAGGATGCGCTGGGCTGTGGTTACGAGGGCTCCTGCCGCGAGTAGGCCGAGGCCGACCGTCGGCAGGCCGACGATCGAGAACACCGAGAGGATCACGATCCTCCCTGCGCGCTCCAGCAGTCCGACCTCGCAGTCTATGTCGAGGCCTTCGGCGCGGGCGCGGGCGTAAGAGGTAAGGAGTGAGAACGTCATCGCCACAGCGGCGAGTAGAGCTCCGTAGGGGTGGGCCGTGCTGGCGTAGAAGAAGATCAGGCCGACGAAGACCGCCGACTCCGAGAGTCGATCCAGGGTCGAGTCGAGAAAGGCGCCGAAGGAGCTCATCCTGTTCGACTCGCGGGCGACGGCTCCATCGAGCGCGTCGAAGAGCCCCCCCAGGAGCATCACCGCACCGGCGATCCTGGCGTATCCCAGGCCGAAAAGCACCGCGGAAAAGAGCGCCAGGGTCCAGCCGATAACCGTGAGCGTGTCGGGGCGAACCCGCATGATAGAGAGCCACCGGACGAGCGGATGCAGGACGAGAAGGAGCGCGTCCTTCGAAGCCTCTCTGAAGGAGGGTTTCCGGGGTTCGCGGTGAGGGATAGTCATTCGTCGTCCTCCTTGCGGTCCCCGCCGGCGCCCAGCCTGGCAGCCGGCGTGCCCGCTTCCGGCTCCTCGGCAGGCTTGACAGGCGGTTTCCCCCAGCGTTCGAAGATCAGGGTCCCGCGCAGGTAGCGGAGCGTCGCTGCGATGATGGCGACTACGGGGACGGCGAAGACGGCGCCGATCAGCCCGTAGAGTGCCGTTCCGGCCAGCGTGGCGAAGAGCACCCAGAGCGGATGGACCCCCACCGAGCCGCCCTGTATCCTCGGCACCAGCACGTTGCCTTCCAACTGCTGGGCTACCAGGAAGAGCCCGGCGACGATCAGGGCCTGGACAAACCCCCCTTGGGGAACGAAGAGCGCGATAGCGACCGCGGGCACGGCCCCGAGGAAGGCCCCTATGACGGGAATGATCTCCGTCGCCGCAACCCAGGCCCCGACAGGGAGGGCGTACTTCCCGACGGTGAAGTACATTATCCCCGCTCCAATAAGACCCATGATGGCGCACAGGAAGATCTGCCCCCTCAGGTACCTGACGAGCGTCTGTTCGACCGCATAGAATAGCTCCAGGCTCTGGTCACGGACCGTCTCGGGAATCGTATTCAGCAGAGCGCGGGTGATCTTCTCCCGCTCCAACAGCAGGTACACTGAGACAAGCACCATCAGCAGCAAATTGAACAGGGTCCCGAAGACTCCGAACACCCCACCGATGACGCCTGTCGCAACGTTGGTGACCTGTTCCGCTGACGGCGCGTTTGTCTTCAGGAGTTGCAGGATCCGATCCTGATCCAACTCGGCCACGTACCGGCCGACGTAGGGCACGTCCTGGATCCGATTGAGCAGAGCGATGACCTGGTCGACGAGATCTTGCGGGTTACGGACCACGATCTGTACCTGCCCGACCGATGGAACGATGATCAGAAGCAACGTCACAACGACGACGAAGATCAAGACGAGGAACACCCCGATCACGGCTATAACCCTCGGTATCCGCAGTCCTTCGAGACGACGCACGAGGGGATTCAAGGTGTA
>DASSCV010000153.1:0-2707 GCA_035697505.1 Rubrobacter sp. | reverse complement strand
TGGTCATAGGCTACGAACTTGCGATCAATCCAATGCTAAGAGAAAGAGGTATCGCTACTACTCCTGCCCACAGGCGAAGGATAAATGCTCCCACACCAAGCTTCACCGGAAGGAGGAGCTGGAGCAGAAGGTTGGAGAGAGTCTGGCAGATACGATAGAGGACTCAACCTGGGAATCTCTGGTCAACAGGACACTCGACCAGAAGGTCCGAGACCTCGAAGATATGAGGAGGGGGTCCCCAGGAGAGACGAGGGAGAGACTCTACAAGCAGGTGGAGACTCTGCAGGGCAAGCTAACCCGCGTTGAAGAGCTTTACTTCGATGAGGTCATAGATAGATAGGGAGAGGTTCAATAGCAAGAAAAAAGAGATCGATGAGGGGATCGCGGCCATCAAAAGTGAGCTGGACGAGATCCAGGACATAGATGAGACCATACAGGTAGCCGAGGACCTCCGACGGTTTCTCCTGAATAACCGCTATATCCTCTTTGGTAGTGGACCGGCGATCGATTGGATTACCACTCACGCTCTCTTCGCTCCGCATACTTTCTTGACCACGGAGGATCAAGATCAGGTCGACTGGATCACCCCAGAGAAGCGTCAGGACTACTACAGGAGGATGAAGCTGAAGGTCGAGGTCTATCAAGATGATGAGCCTACATTGGAGATCAGCGGGATACCTGTTTGCCAGAACGGTAGTATTAGAAATAGTCCATCCCGGTAGATTACCATCACCCGCTCCTCCAAACGCCTTCGCGTATAATCCCCGCCCATGGAAGAGAGTCCCTGGAACAACGAACGCGTCCCGGGCGAGGTGGAACTCGCAATATGCCGCGCCGGGGAAGGTCTGGACCCCATAGTCTGCCTGCACGGCATCACTGCCCAGCACAGGGCCTTCAACGCAGCGGCACGCTACGTGGGACCTTCGCATGGACTCGTCGGCGTTGACCTGCGCGGCCGTGGCAACTCGGACAAACCCGAGTCGGGATACAGCCTCGAGGCGCATGCGGCCGACGTGGTCCGCGTCCTCGACCACCTGGATCTGGAGGATGCCGTCCTGGCAGGACACTCCATGGGCGGCTTCGTCGCCCTGAAGACGGCCCTCATGTTCCCCGACCGCGTGCGCGCCCTCGTCCTGCTCGACGGCGGCTGGCCCCGTGTCGAGAGCCCGCCAGAAGAGATGACCGAAGAAGAGAGGCAGGAGGCCGCCGCACTGGAGGAGGGCCTGGCACGGGCCTTCAAGCGCCTGGACATGACCTTCGAAAGCCCGGAAGCCTACCTCGACTTCTGGTTTCCCGACCAGAACCTGAAGTTGGACGACCTGCCACAGGATCTCGCAGATTACTACCTCTACGACCTCGGGGAGGTCGAGGGCGGCTACATGCCCAAAGCCTCGCGCGTGGCGGCGGAAGAGGACTCACCTTCCGTGTCCTCCACAAGCCCGACCGCAGAAGAGATGCGCGGCGTGGGTTGTCCTGTCGCGCTTGTCAGGGCCTCGCAGGGCTTCTTCCCTGGCAGCGACCCGCTCATCTCAGACGAGGTTCGTGACGAGATGGCGAGAGCGCTCGACATCCGCACGGAGATACTGCTGGAAGGCGCGAACCATTACACGATGCTATGGCCCGAGTACACGCGAGTATGGGCTCCCAGGGTCTTCGATCCACCATTCTGGGAAAGCTGAGCCTTGTGGCCGGGGCAACCCTTTTACGGCGGATGCAGCCCTGATGTACGATACTCTCTGTATACCCGGCAAGGCTCCTCTTGCGGCGGAGAGGAAGATTTTGGCGTCGGAGGTCTGGCAGTTCCTGATGGTCGTCCTGGGGTTCTTCGTCGTCGCCATGTGCTGGATCTTCGTCGTCTATCTTCCAGGACGCACCCTGGAGCGGGGGGAGAATCGAGACTCTGATCGCGGCGACGGGAAAGCGGCGTCTCCGGCAGGTCCGGGCAGTTCAGGAGAACCCTTGAATCCGGGATCTTAGCATCCCATACACGATCGGGCTGGAGACGCGTACCAGCGCCATCGGTTAAGCTGAGTAGTGGCCCCGGCGCCAGGAGGGCGTTGGACAGGGGCCAAGTGGTGAGTCTCGTTGCGGGGGTGGAGGATGGACTCCACTAACGACGCTCTTCTAAGAAACGCTCGCTTTTTGCGGCTCTGGATCGGCCAGGGGACCTCGTTCGTGGGCGACGCGGTCTCGATGGTCGCGCTCGTGGTCCTGGTAGTCCAGATCACGGGGAGCGCCTCGGCCGTGGGCGGTGCGCTCGTCGCCCGTCTGCTGCCCACCATAGCGAGTCCGCTGGCAGGAGTCCTCGCGGATCGCGTCGACCGCAGGGCCGTCCTGGTAGCCAGCGACCTT
The DNA here is from genome assembly GCA_035697505.1 of Rubrobacter sp. Lineage (GTDB taxonomy): Bacteria > Actinomycetota > Rubrobacteria > Rubrobacterales > Rubrobacteraceae > Rubrobacter_D. The sequence continues at coordinate 355 of DASSCV010000153.1, read as the reverse complement.
GCGCGGGCAGTTCTCGTCCTGGGGCTGGTCTTCGCCAGGGATCTCGCTACCATCTACGTCCTCGTCTTCCTCATGGGCCTCGCCCGTACGCTTTTCAACCCCACGATCCGGGCCGCCTTCCCGAGCGTGGTCGGTGGGGGGGATCTGACACGCGCCAACGCCCTCATCAGCGGCACGTTCAGCGTCTCGGAGACTGCCGGTCCCGCCCTCGGGGGCCTGCTGGTGGCGACCGTGGGCGTCGACGCCGCCTTCGTGCTCGACGCCGTGACCTACCTTGTCTCCGCCGCCATGCTCGCCATCACCCCTCTCGCGCGCCCGCAAAGGGACGAAGTCGGCGCCGGTTTCGGAGAGGATC
>DASSCV010000152.1:0-21656 GCA_035697505.1 Rubrobacter sp. | reverse complement strand
GCGGCGGCAGGCATGGTCATAGCCCTCATCGCCACGATCTTCGTCGCCGACATAGACAACGTGTTGAGCGTGGGTCAGATCAGTGTCGGGGTGCTGGTCGGGTCGGTACTCGGGGCGGTTGCGGCCCAGCGGGTACAGATGACGGCGATGCCGCAGATGGTCGCGGCTTTCAACGGCGTCGGTGGCGGCGCAGCGGCACTCATCGCCGTTTCGGAGTTTTACAGGGTCGAGGCGCTTGGCCAGGGCCAGGAGACGCTGGTCGCCTCCATCGCTGTGCTCCTCAGCGTCATTATCGGGACGGTGAGCTTCGCGGGGAGCATCATCGCGTTCATCAAGCTCCAGGAGCTGGCCTTGACGGGCTCGGTGACTTTCCCTTTGCAGCAGGTGGTGAACGCCGCTATTTTCCTTGGTATTTTGCTTCTCTCCGCGAATATCCTTGCTGGCGGGCTCGTGCTCTCGCCACTCGTCTCGCTGTACTTGATCCTGGGCGCATCGCTGCTGCTTGGCGTCCTGTTCGTAATCCCTATCGGCGGGGCGGACATGCCCATCGTGATCTCACTTCTCAACGCGTTCACAGGGCTCGCGGCAGCGGCCTCGGGCTTCGTGCTCTCCAACTACGCCCTCATTATCAGCGGTACGCTGGTCGGCGCCTCGGGAACCATCCTGACGAGGCTCATGTCGGGCGCGCTGGGGCGCCCTCTAGGCAAGATCATCTTCGCCAGCATCGCTGCTTCCGGAGGTGGCGGAAGTGAGCAGCAAGAAGATCGGGAAGTCAACGACAAGAGCGCCGGGGAGGTTGGCGAGTACCTCGCGGACGAGGCGGAGAAAGTCGTGATCGTACCTGGTTACGGCCTCGCCGTCGCCCAGGCCCAGCAGGCTTTGCGAGACCTCGTGGAGACACTGGAGTCCGAGGGCAAAGAGGTCCTCTTCGGCATCCACCCGGTCGCAGGAAGGATGCCAGGACACATGAACGTCCTCTTGACCGAGGTCGGCATCCCCTACGAGAAGCTCTACGATCTGGAGGATATAAACCCCGAGTTCGAGGACACCGACGCCGCGATCATCGTCGGCGCCAACGACGTGGTCAACCCTTCTGCCAACGATCCCGAGGTGGAGAGCCCCATAAGCGGAATGCCCGTGCTCACCGTCGAGAACGCGGAGCACGTAATCTTCATCAAGCGCTCGCTGAGCCCTGGCTTCGCGGGCGTCGACAATCCCCTCTTCTACGACACCGACAAGACCATGATGCTGTTCTCCGACGCCAAGCAAGGCTTGCAGGACCTCAACGAAGCCGTGAAGAACGGCTAGGCTTGCAAAGAGGTCCAAACCTCTTTGCAAGCTCTCAGCTAGTCAGCACTTGTTGGTGTGTTCGCATAAACGCCTTTCGAGAAATCTCCGATGAGGTCACCAGGCTGAGTCCACAGCTTTCTTCACTTTGTTGGGAACCCCGTCGCCAAGCCGGGTGGCGCCGACGGGACCCGCTTGCGTCTTTTGAAGATTCTGACTGCCGGACACGCGGGCAGGTGGACCAGCCGGGGCAGCCATGCCTCCCCCGCCGCGCTGTTCCCTAGCCGCCGCCTTTGGCCCGACGCGAGCCGGTGCCGGCGTGCTCGTCGCCGGCGCGGAGGCAGATCCGGTGGAAGCGGGTGACGCGCTCGCTGACGCGCTCGCGAACGCGGCAGCAGAGGGTGATGACACCTGTGTCGTTCCGGATGGAGACTCCTTTAGCCCGCTACGCTCGGCCCTGATTCTTTCGTTATTGCCGGTGACTATAGTGGGAGATTCGGCCAGTTTTTCGGGCTGGTTCTCCTTGTTCGAATCCTCGGCGTTACGTTCCTCGTCTTCCACGTTGCCGACCAGGGCGATCCCTGAGGGAAGCTGGGAGACCGTCGGCTCTTGTACCACCGAGACCGACGCTGGATCTTCGCCCCTGATGCCAGACGCGAGGTAGGTGGCAAGGACGAAGATCAGAACCACCGCAAGGCTCACGTACAGGCCGGGTCTGTGAACGGGTGCCATCGCGCCGGCTTCGTCTTCCACCGTCCCGGTGATGCCAACGAGACGGCCCGGGAATCCAAGCGGCTCGCCCGACGGAGGATCTTCTGGTGCCTGGTCCTGTGCTTGTTGCAGGGGCGCCTGGCGGCGTTTGAGCTCCCTGGTCATCGCCGCTCCGTCCAGTCCAAGGTGCTCGGCGTAGGTCTTGAGGGACCCGAGCACGTACACAGCGGGGAGCACGTCGAAGTTCTCGTTCTCCAGGTCGCGGAGGTACCTGGACCGGATCTTGGTCGCCTCCTCGACCTGCTGGAGCGATAGACCTCGCTTCTCTCGGGCCCGCTTGAGGGTGCAACCTATCTCTAGCCCCGTAAGCGGGTTGCCAGCTTCGCCGCTCATGCTCACCCAGGCCCGTCTAAGTCTGCTCCCCCCGGGTAGACCACCTTCGCGTTCGAGTAACCTGGAATGTACCACACCCAAGAGCGCATGGGACTACATTCGGGGCGGTTCGCGAACCGCTCCTACTCGACGATGGGCTGGGCCAGGATCCAGAGGCTGGTCATCGTGTAGAGGACCATCAGGACGAGCATCGGCAGTTGGCTTCTCAAGGCGCGTCCAGGGTCACGCAGGAGGCGCAGCGAGATCGAGTGTGCAAGATAGACGGCGATCACATGCCCGGCCACGATGAGCGCGACCTGCGAGTACCAGACGAACCCGGCCCCTACTATGCCGTAACGGGGCTCGAAATCGGCGGTGCCGAAGAGGTTCCAACCCCATCCCAGAGGGTCGGAGACGAGGGAGACTATCATCTGCCCCTGGACGAGCAGGTATGTGTAGTAATGGGCCACCTGGTAGGCGATCGCGATGGGTACGAGCGAGAAAGCATACGCGGCCGCGAACCGCCAAAAACCTCCCTCCCCTCCCCCACCGAGGATACGGCTCAGTTCCACAAAGCCGAGATAGATGCCGAAGAAGAGCAAGGGCAGCAGTATCGTCCCTAGCGTCTGCGTCACAGGGGTAAGACGTACGATCTCGAGCCACAGCGGGGTTTCGAGCAGGCCGTCGAAAGTCACGCCAGCAAGTACCACGATCACAAACGCGGCCCCGCCCGGCGTCACCTTCTCAGGCAATCCGAGACCGACCGCAGGGGGGCGCAGGTTCAATTCTCGCTCTTCGGGTGCCGCGCTGGCGAAGCACTCGTAACAGTTCACGCACCCTGCGTCGTCGCCACAGCCATCGCAGCCCAGGCAAACGTCAGGGTTCTTCACCCTGACTTCTGTGGGAGCGAATCTGCCGAGCAGTCCGAAGAACACCGAGAACGCATCTCCCCTGCGCAGCCAGGTCTCCTTGCCGAAGAAGGCCATGCCGTAGAGTGTGATCAGGGAGTATCCGAGGGCGAAGAGGGCGATGTTGCGCGGCACGTACGAACCCGAGAAGACGTTCTCGATCCAGACGAATGTCAGGTAGAACCCAACAGCGGGCCAGATGCCGAGAGCCTCGGGATAGGGCTCGTCGAGCTCGAGCCCGTCCCTGTAGCCGAGCCTGCGGACCAGCCCTTCGGCCCAATCGAAGAGTACCCTCCAGGGGTTCACGAGCGGCCACAGGTTCCCCACGAAAGCGCTAAAGAGGCTGAAGCCCACCCACCATATAATCCACACAAACGTCGGGGCGAAGTTGAAGCCGCTCTGCAAGCCTACAAGGCCGGCGATCACAACGACTAGGAAGAGCGCGACGGAGAGCAGGCGCAGCCCGCCTGTGAGCAGGCGTGAACTCAAGACTTTTCTCAGGGATGGAATACGAAACAGATCGAGGCGGGGATACCGATTTGGGGAATCCCGCTCCTTTCGGGAGAACAGGGCCAGCGGCAAGAAGGAGAGCACCACGGCGGCGGCGGCGCCGTAGAGGTAGAGCCAGAGCGGAATCGGGATATCGTAGGTCGGCCCGAAGCCGTGGGCCAGCGCAGGACGGGCGCCGGCCAGAAGGAATGATAACGTGAGCGCAGCTGCGACGCGGCTGGCGTGCACGTCTACTACCGGGGGCGCACCTGTAGTACGCCGAGTTCCTTCTCGGATGCGTGGTCTTCGATCTCGAAACGTCCCGTGAGATCCGCCTCGAAACGGAGGCTGGCCTTCTGTCCCGGTCCGACCTCACCTTCTACATCGTAGCCGTGCAGGTGTAACTCCATCGGCCTATCAGAGCTAACCCGGAGCGTCACGCTGTCGCCCTCGTTGACGGAGATCTCGGCCGGGCTCATCTCGCCGCCCTCGATGGAGACGGCGATCGTCCGGTCGCGCGGAACGCCGGAGGGGGTGTCGGGGCGTAGTAGAAAGAACAGCCCGCCCAGGATGAGTACGATCACCACGATCAGGATCACGCTCCTAGCCAATGTCCCTCAATTCTCTGTGAGGCCTGATCCTTGTCCTCGTCACGATCCCGGCACGACTGTAGAGCAGGGGCGCGAAGTCAACTCTTCTCACGCTGCCTGGTCACGTACCTCATGAGGCCGTCGGTCAGCATGCTGTAGGTACCGGCCAGATCGTAGCGCTGCGACTGTATGATATCGGAGCCCTCAGCGAGCATCTCGGCATCCCCTTTGACCTTCAACTGGTCGGAGATCTCCTCGCGGTCGGCGCCATCGTCCATCTGCCCCTCGACGAAAAGCAACCAGTCCTGGAGGCGTTGCTCGAGCTCGCCGAGATGCCGCCCGACGTCCTGGTAGGTCCCGAAGTGTGTGGGCCAGAGGCTTGCAGGATCTATCTCCCTTATGTAGTTGATGCTCTGTACCCACACCTCGATGTCGATCTCGGGCGGCGGCGTCGGCGGCCGTACGTAGGACTGGCCAGGCAGCCGGATACCGGCCACGTCACCGGTAAAGAGCGACCCTGAGCCAGGCTCCAGGTAGGCGAGGTGATGGTAGGCATGACCCGGCGTATCGTGGGCGACGATGATGCCTCCTGCGGTCTCCGTCTCCTCCCCGTCTTTCAGGAACTTGATCCTGTCCTCAGGCACGGGACGCGCCTCACCCCAGAGCTCGTCCATCTTCTCGCCGTAGATGCGGGTGGCGCTCTTTACTAGCTTCGAAGGGTCGGCAAGGTGGGGGTAGCCGATATCGTGCACGTAGAAAGTCGCGTTGGGCAGCATCCCAGAGAGATGTCCCGAGGCACCTGCGTGGTCAAGATGTATATGCGTAAGGTATACCTGCCGCACGTCTTCGTGGGAGACGCCGTGATCCTTCAGGCCCGCGGTGAGCCGGTCGAGGCAGTTCGTCGGACCTGTCTCGACGAGGGCGGCGGAAGCTCCGTCCTCGCCGAGCAGGAGGAAAGAGGCAACGACCTGCTCGGTATTCATGAATTCAAGGTCTATAATCTCTATCTTCATCTACGGTCCTTTGGGCTGTGGCTCCAAGCGGAGATTATACAGACCCTCTTTGTTAGACTTCCGGCGCGCCTCGAAAAAGGAAAGGACTCTGTTTTGGATCTCAACCTCATGCGAGAACTTTCAGTCAAGACTGACACGAAGATCGTCCTGCTCGTCGTAGACGGCCTGGGAGGGCTGCCTATGGACCCATCAGGCCAGACGGAGCTCGAAGCCGCGGACACCCCGAACCTCGACGCCCTCGCCGCCCGGTCTGACCTCGGGCTCTCTCGTCCCGTTGCAGCGGGGGTGAGTCCTGGTAGCGGCCCGGGCCATCTCGGCCTCTTCGGATACGACCCCGTCCGCTTCCAGGTCGGACGAGGCGTGCTCTCCGCGCTCGGCGTCGGCTTCGACCTCGGCGAGAATGACCTGGCGGCCCGCGTGAACTTCGCAACCAGAGACGAATCGGGCAAGATCTCGGACCGGAGGGCAGGTCGCATCCCCTCCGAGAAAGGCGAGGAGCTGGTCGCGCTACTCAACGAGAAGGTGAACCTCGAAGACGTCGAGGTCTTCGTCATGCCAGAGAAGGAGTACAGGGCAGTCGCCGTATTCAGGGGCGAGGGGCTCTCTGACGCCCTGACCGACTCTGACCCCCAACGCACGGGTCTCGAACCGCTCCCCGTCGAACCGACGGACGGGTCACCAGAGGCCAAGAATAGCGCCAGGATCGTGAACTCCTTCGTCGAGCAGGCAAACGAGATCCTTGGTGACCACCACCCGGCGAACACCATCCTCGTGCGCGGCTTCGGGATGCACCCCGCCCTCCCCTCCTTCGAGGAGACCTACAGGCTCCGCGCAGCCGCCATCGCTAGCTACCCGATGTACAAGGGACTGGCCCGCCTCGCCGGGATGCAGCTCCTGAAGGAGGGCGAAGGCATCTCCGGGGAATTCGAGACCCTGAAGTCGAACTGGGACGACCACGACTTCTTCTTCGTCCACATCAAACCCACAGACGCCGCAGGCGAGGACGGGGACTTCGACAGGAAGGCCTCCGTGATCGAGGAGGTAGACGCCCGGATACCCGTGCTGCTCGACCTCGGCCCCGACGCCCTCGCCGTCACAGGCGACCATGCAACGCCAGCCAAGATGAAGAGTCACTCCTGGCACGGGGTGCCGTTCTTGCTCGCATCCCCGTATACCCTTCCGACCGCGGACAACTTTGGGGAGCGCCCTTGCGCAGGGGGCTCGCTCGGCGTCTTCCAGGCGGAGGAGATCATGGGCTACCTCATGGGCCACGCCATGAAGCTCAATCGCTTTGGCGCATGAAAGTCGGCTCCGCCGGCTCTCAGCACCTCAGCAAGTCCTCTGAGAGCCTCGTCGTGCACGGCAGAGAACGGGAAAGAAGCTGACATGCTGAAAGCGAGGGCCCTAAAGGCCCGAAGTGTGCTGAGAGGCGCGAAGCGCAGTGCTGACAAGCTGCCGAAGGCAGCGTGCTGAACAGCGAGGAACTCGCTGTTCTAGAGCGGGAGATCGTCTCCTGCCGTCGCTGCCCGCGTCTCGTGACGTGGCGCGAGGAGGTGGCCAGGAAAAAGCGTGCTTCCTTCAAGGACGAGACCTACTGGGGGCTTCCCGTCCCCGGATTCGGCGATCCTGAGGCCAGCGTCGTCGTCTTCGGGCTCGCTCCCGCCGCCCACGGCGCGAACAGGACAGGTCGCTTCTTCACCGGGGACCGCTCCGGCGACTTTCTCTTCGCATCGCTCCACCGCACGGGTTTTGCCAACAAGCCGGTCTCACGGAGCAAGGACGACGGGCTGCGTCTCTCGGGGCTCTGGATCTCGGCCGCCGTCCGGTGCGCCCCGCCCCAGAACAGACCGGCCCCAGAGGAGCGCGACGCCTGCCTCCCTTACGCCGTCCGCGAACTGGAGGTGCTCGACGCGAAGGTCGTCGTCTGCCTCGGGGCCTTCGCCTGGGACGCCGCCCTGAGAATGTTGGGAAAGAGGCCGAAGCCGAAGTTCGCCCACGGCGCGGAGTGTGAAGCCGGCTCGCTCGTACTGATCGGTTGCTACCATCCATCGCAACAGAACACCTTCACCGGCGTCCTCACCCCGGAGATGCTCGACACCGTCCTGTGGAGGGCGAGATCCCGGTCCCTGGAGTTATCAGGAACCGGAGAAGGCGACGGTCCCGTCAGCTAGAATGGATGCTCGTGGGTTCCTCTGAGAGCGAAAGAGTTCGTGCGATCGTGCCGGCGGCGATGCTGCTCCTCGCTGTGCTGCTCTTCGTCGGGGCCTGCTCCGATGAGACCAGGAATCCCGATAAAGGAAGCAACCCTGCTAAGGAGAAGACGGAGGTTCCGGAGGAGACGGCGTCCGCTCCCACCACCGCACTGGAGACGACGGGGGAATCGCCTCCGGAGATCACCCTGGGCGACGACACCGGCGGTAAGCCTGATGTCGTGATCCGGCTGGAAGGGGACCCCGAGACCACGTTCTCCGGCCTTTGCTCGGTGGGAGAGAAACCTAGCGTGCTGAGCGGGCAGGTCCCCAAGCGCTTCGCGTTCGACTTGAAAGGGCGGCAACTCTCCTGCCGCATCGAGAAACGGGACGGGGGCACAGGCGACCTCGAGGTCATCCTTGTGGCGGGCGAAGCCACCAGATCCGTCCAGCAGACGAACACACCAGGCGGCGTCATAAAAGTCTCCTACGAAGGTGATGAGTAGGTTTCGGGCTACAGGCATCAGGGAATGTTCCGGGCGGGACGTCCGGATGTGCCCAGGATTCTGTTCTCGCTTTGCGACCTGCGTACAGCCTCCTTCGAAACGAGGCAGCCCAGAACAACCTGAAACCTGTCGACCGAAGGGAGACGATTGAACCGCGAACAGTCATGGGAACTTATGTGCACGTGGACACAGAGTGACTCCCTACGCAAGCACATGCTCGCCGTCGAGGCCGCCATGCGGGCCTATGCCCGCCGTTTCGGCGAGGATGAGGAGAAGTGGGGCATAACCGGCCTCCTGCACGACATGGACTACGAGAAACACCCCACACCGGACGAGCATCCTATGGTCGGTGTCAGGGAGCTGGAGAGCAGGGGCTATCCCGATGATGTCATTCACGCCATAAAGGGGCACGCCGACTACCTGGACGTGCCTCGCGACACCCTTATGTCCAAAACGCTCTACGCCGTAGACGAGCTCTCCGGCTTCATCGTGGCCTGCGCCCTCATGCGTCCCGAAGGTCTCGAGAACATGAAGGCAAAGAGCGTCCGCAAGAAGATGAAACAGAAGTCTTTCGCTGCGGCCGTGAACAGGGAAGACATCGTAAGGGGCGCCGAGGAGCTCGGCGTAGATCTCAATGAACACATAGAGTTCGTGGCCTGTGCTCTGAGGGAGCGGTCTGATGAGCTCGGTTTCACGCCGCGAGAGGCCTGAAGAGTACATCAGGCAAGCCCTTTGCTAGGATAGGCGGGCTGGAGAAGAGAGGAGCGGCGCTTTGGTCAGGGTGATGGTCGTCTTCGGGGGCCGCAGTGGGGAGCACGAGGTGTCCCTGGCCTCCGCGCGGGCCATAACGCAGGCGCTGGGGAAGAGCGGCCGTTACGAAGTCGTGCCCGTCGGCATAACCAGGGAGGGGCGTTGGATCTCCTCCGGAGAGCCTATGCGACAGCTGGAGTCGAAGAGCGGCTATCTGCCCGACGGTTCCGATCTCGACGTCTCGGGCCCGCCGGCCTCCACAACGGAGAAACTACCGGCGGGCCTCGCTTCCGTGGACGTGGTCTTCCCTGTTCTGCACGGTCCATACGGTGAAGACGGCACCATACAGGGCATGCTCGAGCTCGCCGGCGTCCCCTACGTCGGAAGCGGGGTGCTTGGAAGTGCGGCCGGCATGGACAAGCCGACAATGAAGAAGATCTTCGCCCACCACGACCTCCCTCAGGTCAGGTGGGTCGCCCTGACCAGAAGGCAGTGGGAGAAAGACAGGGAGACCCGGATAGGGGAGATCGAAAACACCCTCGAATACCCCTGCTTCGTGAAACCTGCGAACCTCGGCTCGAGCGTCGGTATCGGCAGAGCCGAAAACACAGAAGAGTTGGGTGATGCCATCGAGGCGGCTTCGCGCTTCGACCGGCGCATCATCGTCGAGGAGGGTGTGGACGCCCGCGAGATCGAGGTCTCCGTGCTCGGCAACGAAGACCCTGACGTCTCCGTCCCCGGTGAGATCCTCATCAAGAAAGCGGGCTTCTACGATTACGAGGCCAAGTACGTGGAGGGCGGGATGGAGCTACTCGCCCCTGCTCCCATCCGGGACGAGATCACGCAGGAGATAAGGCGCATCGCCGGCACGGCCTACGAGGCCATAGACGCAGCAGGCATGGCCCGCGTCGACTTCTTCCTAGAACGCGGCACGGACCGGTTGCTACTCAACGAGATCAACACCATCCCAGGCTTCACCCCGACGAGCGTCTACGCGGAACTCTGGGCTGCCAGCGGCCTCCCCTACGAAGAACTGCTCGACCGCCTCATACAACTGGCCCTCCAACGCCACGGCTAGGTATGCCCTTCGCCCTGCTTCAGGAAACGACGGCCAACATCGCCGATGATGCCACGAAGGTCGGCAAAGGGGTGGTGAAAGAACCTCTAAAAATCTACACGGGGCTAACAGAGTTTCTGCAGGTCGTCCAAAATTACATTCTTAGCTTTGAGTTCGTAGGCAAGGTACTCGCTTCTGTGCTAATCGCCTTCCTCGGGGTCCTTGTCTTCCGCATCTTGACCCGTGGCGTGCCACGGATACTGCGGTGGCGGCGGAGGAACAGGGAGTCGCTTCTGGACGAGGAGGCCGTGGCCCGCGTCAAGCGCCAGGACACCGCGATCACCTTGATGCGCAACGCACTCCGTTACGTCGTCTTTATCATCGTGGTACTCGTGATCCTGAGCATCTTTTTCAATAACCCGTTGCCCGCCGTGGCGGGGACCACTATCATCGCCGCCGTTATCGGTTTCGGGGCGCAGAGTTTCTTGCGCGACGTGATCGCCGGTTTCTCGATCGTCTTCGAGGGGCAGTACAGCGTCGGGGACTTCGTCCACATAAAACCGCAGGAAGTCTCCGGGATCGTCGAGGAGCTGGGGCTCAGGATGACCAAGATCCGGTCCCTCTCGGGTGAGGTGAGCTACATCCCCAACGGCGCGATGCAGGGCGTTGTCAACTACGTCTCGGGCCAGCAGCGGTTCAATGTGGAGGTGCAGGTCTCCGACACGGAGGCGGCCGCAAGGGTGGAGAGCGCACTAGGCGAGGCTTCGGAACTTTACCTGAGCCCACCGCGCCTCGTCGAGCGAAGCGAGGCCGACGGCCGTGTCAGGATGCGTATCGTCGCCGGCGTCCTGCCCTCGATGGCCTGGCTCGTCGAGGAGAACCTGACACAACAAATAAAGGCCGCAGCAGGGGAAGACTACTTGGTGGCGGAACCCTTGAACTATAAGGTAGACCAGGCGAACCTGCGGAGGATAAGATCCCTCCTTCCCCAGGAAGCCGAGAGGAACCTTCCCCCTCAGGCAGACAAAAAGCTTTGATGGTTTCAGGCATCAGGTAGGCTACGACTCTCGTGGCGGTTTACGCTTTTTCGCCTCTCCGTTCGCAGAGGTCTCATACACGAACGAAGACGGCGCCAGGAACACCTGAAGCCTGAGACTCACCCCCCTGGTTGCCAGTCGCCACGCAGGTGCCCATTGGTCTCGGCCTTCTCGCGGGTCTGCCGCTCGTGCTCGAGCCTCTCGGCGGCCGCACCCAGAAGCTCCTTGACCTTCTGCAGGCGTTGTTGCTCCGAGGTGAGCTCCAGGATCTGCTGGCGGATCTCGGGCTCGAACTCCACCCTGCCTGCGATGGCGAACGATAGGTTCCTGTAAGGTGGCTCTATCTCGATTCCGACAGATCCTTCGGTCGCAGCTTCGACGACCCGCTCGAGCAGGGCTATACACTCCTCGGCCAGCGTGCCGACGTCCTCCTCGGGCTCATCCTGGAAGTACTCGATCTCACCCACGTAGTAAGGCTTGCCCGTGAGTACGTTGTTTAGCTTGAAGCGCCGGGAACCTTCGACCAGGATCAACATCCGCCCGTCCTCATAGCGCTCGACGAGCTCCACGATCTTCGCCGTGCAACCTACCTGCCGGGTCCCTGACTCATCGGCGAAGACCATCCCGAACTCGCCCTCCTGCTCCAGGCACTCGTTCACCATCTGCTTGTAGCGCTCCTCGAAGATGTGCAGCGGCAAAGGCGCCCCGGGCATCAGCACCACGTTAAGCGGGAAAAGGGGTATGTCGGACAAGCGTGCACTCCTTTGGCTCTTTGACCGAATTCTATCTCACCTGGCACCAGCCTCGCTCGACACCGCGCGGCAACGGCCCCTGCCACCGGTCGGCGTGTAGGGTAAGCTAGTAGGAGAGAAGACCGGGCTCGGGGGTGGAAGATGGGATCCATGGCGGCGAGAACGTACGTCTCTGCAGACAACAGGGAATGACCGAAGGTGGGATACACGCCGGTCACGTCGCGCTCGTAACCGGCGCTGGACGCGGCATCGGGGCGGCGACGGCCCGTCTCCTGGCACGCGAGGGCGCCGCCGTCGCCCTCGCCGCCCGCACGGAGGAGGAGATCGCCTCCGTGGCGCACGAGATCTCCTCGCGCGGCTCCACAGCCCTACCCGTGAGCCTGGACGTGGCCGACGAGGACTCGGTCTCAGCCTGTTTCGAGAGGGTGCGCACCGAACTCGGCAACATCACCATCCTCATAAACAACGCTGGCACACCAGGCATCCCTCTCCCCGTCGCGGCCACGCAGCCGGATGCCTGGCGGCGCGCCTTCGACGTCAACGTGACCGGGGCCTTCCTCTGCGCCAGAGAAGCGCTGCCTGGAATGGTCTCAGCGAACTGGGGACGAATAGTGAACGTCTCCAGCGCCGCCGCCAGGCACCCGGTCGCGGGGATGGCCGCCTACGGTGCCTCGAAGGCGGCCCTCGACCAGCTCACCCGCGTGCTGGCCCTCGAAGGCGGCCCTTACGGCATCGCCGTAACGGGCGTCTATCCAGGCGTCGTCGACACCAGGATGCAGGAGGAGTCGAGAGGCTTCGGCCAGGAGCTCATCGGCAAACAACTCCACCGTATGTTCCAGGGCTACAGAGATTTCGGGATGCTCCGTCCTCCCCAGGAGCCGGCAGAGCTAATAAGCTACCTCTGCACCCCCGCCGCGCAACGCCTCAGCGGCCACATCATCCGCCTCGAACAGCTCGAAGCGCTAAAGGAGGAGTCCTGAACCTGTCAGGCGAGACAGCAGTCGTAACTGGAGCCTAGGGCGGCGTCGGGGAGCCCACGACGCGCCTGCTCGTTTGGGTACCGATTGAACGCCAACTCATCTTTCCCGGTGTTCAGAATAGGCTGCGTTCACAAGCTTGGCGCGGAGGGGGGCGTCAGTCGGAACGTGCTGAATTGTTGATCACTCGTCCTTACCGATCCAGTACGTGAATCCAAGGAAGGAAGTATAGATCGTGACGATGATCAGGAAGCCGGCGAAGAAACGGAAGATCCCGATCGCCGTAGGGTCGCCTGTGCTCTCTTGCTGCAGTAGCAGCGCCAGGTCCATCATCCCCCCTTCCCTTCCATAATGGGTGTTGTGGGACAGCCTTCCTTGACGATGGTCTGGTCTAGCTTCACGCACCCGTTGATGAGGTAGGCCGGGTCGTTGTCAACGCGGCGTGCGGTCTCGCGCGTGTAGCCCATCGTCACCATGGTAAGCACGACGACGAAGGCGCATATCATCAGGGCGACCTGGCTCCACCGGCTCGCCCTTCCCCAATGGAAGCCCGTCGCAGAGGCCCTCAGGTACAGGGCGACGACGAAGAAGCCGACGAGCATCATCCCGATCAGGCCGATGTACTTCCATGGGTACATGCTGCCCAGCGGAATCTTCGTCGCCTCGCCTTGCCCGAAGACGAGCCCGATCTGGGGTATGAGGTTCGCGTTGGTAGGGATTACGTTGAGCACGGTGAACAGCGCGGTGAGGCCGAGGGCGCCGACGGAGAGCTTGCGCAACGTCTCCATCGGTTTTATGGCGAAGCGCAACTTGTGGACGAAGTAAGCCGTCGATGCGATGCTGAGTACAGCTAGCCAGAGCGCCAGAAAATTGAAGACCCAGGACTTATCGCCGAGCATGATTGTGTTGAACGACTCGGGCGCGCTCTCGCGGATGCCCTTGAGGTACCCGTAACCGATGACAGGCTGAATGATCAAGAACCCGAAGCCCCAGAGGAGACCGAAGTGTCCCATCCAGTCGTAGTATTCCCTGTCGTCCTCCCGCGTAGTCCTCAGGTACCGCCAGCCGGCCCAGCCGGCGATCAAGAACCCTGCGTAGGAGAAGTTCCCGATGAAGCGGTGCATGTTGAGCGGCACCATCGTCTGGTTGAGGAAGCTGCGCGCCACGAGGTCGGCCTGGGAGGTGACCTCGGCGGGGGTGAGCATAAAGGAGGCGACAGCGTCGATCATGGTCATCGCCATAAGCCCGAAGAAGCCGGCGACAAAGCCGAAGACGACGTGCAAACTCTTGCGGTAGGCGAGCTTGTCCCACACGTTGTACCAGGCGTAGACGATGATGATCTGGCCCAAGAACATGAAGGCTTCCACCAAGAACACCCAGAAGAAGATGTTCTGCAAGATGGAGAAGAAAACGGGGAAAAGCGTAACCAGGGCGAGCACGAACGTGATCGCCAGGGCCGCACCTGAGGCGAAAAGCAGAACAACGAAGCGCGCCAGGTTTCTCGCGAAGCGCTCGTAGTAGGTCTGCTTCGTCACCATCCCCAGGTACTCGCTCGTGGCGGCTATAAGGACGGCCCCGATGATGAAGGCCGCAAAGAGGATGTGCGACTGAACCAGAACGGCGATAATGACGTTCTTGCCGATTATCGGTACGTCAAGGTTGCCTATGGGCACCGCTCGGCCTCCTCTAGCCCGTGGGGAAGTTCATGATCCGGCTTACAGCCAGAAGCATGTTGAGTATGACTACTACGACCACCAGGATACCTATGACCGAAGCGAAGGGCCTGCTAACAGCGTTGTAGTGCTGCGGGCTCCGATCTAGCCACGGGACGGCGAAGAGGAGCCCGATGAAGATGGTCGGCACCACGACGGCCCCGAAGGAGATCAGGGCGTATCCGGGGAAGAACATGAGCATCTGCTCGTAGAAGAAGAAGAACCACTCGGGCCTTGGGACGTACTCGACGGTCGCCGTGTTCGCCGGCTCGGTGAGCGGCGCGGGGGCGACGTAAGAGAGTATGACGCAGGCGATGAGGATAAAGGTGCTGACGTAGCCATCCTTGAGCACCTGCCCGGGGAAGAACCCCATGGTCTCGTCAGGACGCTCGAAAACGTTCTCTTCGGTAATTACCTCTTCTTCAACCGGTTTGGCCTTGCCAGTCGCCGGAGTGTACACCTTCTACACCTCTTCTCTGTATCATGTCCCGTACCGCCATCGTACCAGTGGTACGCCAGCCTTCTCGGTAAAAGCTGTTACTCACCGTTCCTTTCGTAGCCTTCCCTGTCCGCGCGGTCCCGGCTGCCGACGTAAGGCTCCCCTTCGTCCTCATCCGTCTCGTAGCGGGCGTACTCTTCGAGACGCTGTCGTTCGTGCAGCTTCGCGAGCCTGTCCGTGTACTCGAACTCGCTGCCGAACACCCCGTGACGCCTGAGCAGATAGAGATGCGCGCCGATAAGAGGGGCTATCAAGGCGGGGAGCAGCCAGACGTGGATGGCGAAAAAGCGCGAGAGCGTCGCGGGCCCAACGGCGTCCCCGCCAAGAAGGAAGTGGACCACATACCCGCCCACGAAAGGCGAGTACGAACCGATCTTCATCCCCACCACAGAGGCCCAGAAACCGTCCTGGTCCCACCTGAGCAGGTATCCGGTGAAGGAAAGCCCGATCACGAGCAGGAGCAGGATCACGCCGACCACCCAGTTGAGCTCCCGCGGTGCCTTGTAGCCGCCCGAGAAGAACACCTGGCCCAAGTGCAACCCGATAAACGCCATCAGGAAGTTCGCCGACCAGTAGTGGATGCCGCGGATGAGCTGTCCGAAGTACGCGTCGGTCATGATGTAGTCGACGGAGTTCCACGCGTCGTCTGTAGTCGGTGCGTAATAGAAGAGAAGCAGGATGCCCGTCAGGAACTGCAACGTTATGGTGAAGAGCACCGCGCTGCCCAACGTGTAGAGCCAGGCACCGCGTTTGGGAACGGGCTCGTAGAGAAAGTGCTCGAGCATGGTCACTATGCCCGTCCGGTGCTCCATCCAGTCGACCAGGGACTGGCTCGTCTCCGCCGTCTGGGTCCTTATCCTGCCGATCATGCTCGCTGCTCCCTCTCTAGACCACGTAGGGTTGTTGCTTGTCCAGGCCTGGCTCGATGTCGAACTTGTGCCTGACATAGAGTTTGCCGTTCTCCCTGACCTCGGCGTCGATGTAACGGTACATCCCGCGCGGTGGCGGGCCGCCGACCCACCCACCGTTGATGTCGTAGAGCCCGCCGTGGCAGGGGCAGAGGAAGAGTTGCTCGTCGGTGAACCACCGCACGGGACACCCCAGGTGCGCGCAGGAGTTGCTGAGGACGTTGAGCTGGCTCAAGATCTCTTTGCGCTCGGATTCCGTAAAACCCTTGCTCTTCTCATCCAGGATGGCCGGGCGCTCCGGCTTCCCTATAACGTCGCCGCTCGACCCCTGCGTGCCCTGCAGCTTTATGGGGGCCTTCCAGGAGACCCAGACGGCGTTTTCCAGTTTGTAGCTCATGTCCGACTTCTGGGAGCCAGGATGCTTCTCCTGTATGGCCCTCTCCCCGTAGACCTGTTGCAGGGGGAACTCGACCTTGAAGTGCGAAGGCTCCTCCGCCGAGACCTCAGAGACCGGACCGACCTCCACCCAGCCGGATCCCACATCAGATTCGCCCAGCAAGTCGGTCTTGATGACCGGGCTTAGGATGAATGCGGCGGGAGGGATGGTCAGTATGGCCCCGACTATCGCTCCCATCACGCCGAAGCCGAGGAAGTCGCTGCGGGTCATGGGATCTTTCTGTAGCTCCGCCACGCTTGGTCCCTTCTAGGGCCGCCCGAGCCTCACCTGCCGAACCCTGTCGGCGGGGGACTCGGTTGCACCGTGTAACCAGGCTGATTATATACTGTGTAGGGCACCCTCGAATTGGATTTCATGAACCCCATGTTGAGCGCGATCACGGCCGCGACGACCCCTGTAGCCATCAGCACGATCCTGTAGTTCCTCCCCGGGCTGCCGTACCTGAAACGCAGCCTGCCGCGCAGATATGTTGCGAACGCCCCGAACGTGGCCAGGACCATTACCAGCAGCGCTATGTAGCGCATGTACAGAAACGGGAACTCGGCCAGTGGCGAGACGGCGTACAGGCCGGCTACAGCTGCCACGAGGCCGAAGAACCGGATAGGCACCCGACCGGCCCGGTCAGGATGCCTCTCCGCACCGAAGTACATGGCCGCGTTGGAGAGCACGATCAACACGACGACCAGGATAAGGTTGATGAGGAGCAGGTTCGAGGTGTCCCCCGAGGTGAGCCGCTCGTAAGCGCCCCCTGCGTCCGCGCCGGACACGGGATTCTCGGGCCGGGAGAGTTTGAGCGCGTAGACTATAGTGAAGCCTACAAGCGGTTGTAGCATCAAGAACCCGACGCCCCAGGTGAGGCCGACAGAGCTGCTCCAGTCGTAGAAGGCCCTGTCCTCCGATGTCTTCGAGCGGATGTACATAAAGGAAGCCCACGCGGCAACGGCGAAGGCGGGCCAGGAGAGGTTGGCGAAGGTCCTGTGGAGAACCAACTCCGTAAACATGGGGTTGAAGACGCCCTGAATCGCCGTGCCAAAGCTTTCGATGGTCGAGCCAGAGAGCGGCTTGACGCCAGGTCCGCCAGTCACCATATAGGTGTCTATGCCTGTCATGATGACCATCCAGATCCATATAAAGAAGCCCATCGTGAACCCGAGCGCGATGTGCCGTTTCTTGTTGAGCACGCTGTAACGGTCCCACTTGTAATAGTAGGAGTACATACCCCAGAGTGTAAGGACCATGGAGAGCATGGCGATGGCGATCGCGTAGAAGAAGTGCGTGAAGAGCGAGGCCGTCACTGAAGGATACAGACCGACAAGCAGTACGATGAAAAGGACCGCGAAGGTGGCGCCCGTCGAGAACGTGAGCACGTTGAAGCGGGCCAAAGAGTGGGCGAGATGGTCCATCCGTGGGCTACCCGTGCGCGCACCCCAGGCCTGCAAGACCGGCGCCGCGAGGGCGAACCCCACGAAGAGCTCTGCCCAGAACATGTGCACCAGCATCGTAAAGCCCGTGATAAAGCGGACGCCGCCCACGGCCGAGAAGGCGTCCGACAAGTTCAACTGGGCCAGGAGGTGCAGGCTCGAAGTGGTTGCTACACCCACGCTAAAACTCCTATCTAGGCTTCCCCGGTTCTTTCCAAAACCGACTCCCCCGCCTGGCGTCCGCCGGTTCGGTGCAGGGTAGCCTGGTGGACGGCCCGGGGCTCCAGCCGCCGATCCACTATGTAGTAAATCGCGCCGCCGCGCTGCATGGCCTCCCTTATGGGACGTAGCAGCCGGCGTTCGCGCGTAGAGGCGAAGATGAGTACCTTACCGAACTCGAACTGGTCGTTCCACGAGTCGGCCTCCTCCTGGGGCGCCTCCATCTCCATCAGTATCGGGTTGACCCCGACCCTCGTGAGCGAGGCGGCGAAGAGTATGATCGCCAGCGAGACGAAGACCAGGAGGGTTGGTATCCCGATCGCCGGCGTCGTCAGGGCGAAGAAGATGCCGACCACTATGAAAGCGACGGCGAAGCCAAGGGGCACCTCGAGCCCGCGTCTGTCGGCAGGGACTACGATGTAGCGCGTGCCGTCGGGGAACGGCTCAGGCTCGCTGGAATCCACGCGCTTGAGGACAACCGTGAGGTCATCCCTGTCCACACCGAGTTCCCTGACCTCCTGGACGGCCTGGTTGAGCCCGGTACCGTCGTCTATTACCCCCACCACGGTGTACCAGGAGCCTTGCTCCTGTACCTCCCGCCCTTCCACCAAAACACTAACCTCCAAGGAGGGATCAAGGCCGCTATGCACGGCGCTGACAGCCGCCCAACAGCATACATCGTCGAGCCCCCGCATACTAGACCGTTCCCCACGCCCCGCGGGAATCTCTTTCACAATCCGCAGGATGTGAAGCCGTACTCCAAACCTTGCCGCGCACTCGGGTAGACTAGGCTCGTGGACACCAGGGACAAAAGACCAACCTCAGGTGGAATGGAGGGCCAGCACTACGAAGAGCGGGGGCTCGGGTCCTGGATCAGGCGCAACCCGTGGCTGCTCATGCGGCTGTTTACGGTTATCGTTTTCTCCTTTGCAGCCTCGACGGTCGCAGCCAACTTCTCCTACGGCCTGGAAGGCGAGCCGGCCGTACTTGGCATAGATCAGCTGAACTCGGGAAGGCTGCCTGCAGGCACAGAGATCGGAGACTACGTCCGGGTGAGCGGCACACCTGATGTCGGGGAGAACCTGACGCGGGTCGGCGTACCGGAATCCAGGATAGCGATCGTCTCCCGCTACGAGACCGCCTACTTCTACTTCCGCCTCGAAGAGACCGGCGACAACCTCCTCATCCAGACCACACAGGGCCTCCCCAAAGACCTTCAGAGTTCGGGCGAGCGCGTCTGGAGGGGCAAACTAGAGACCGTGGGGACCGTCATCTTCCACGATACTACCCAGAGGGGGCTCGAGAACGCCGGTCTTCCCCGCGACGAGAGCATACCTGTCGTCAACACGGGCGAGACGCCCGAGTACCTGCGCAAGATCTTCCCAGCCTACTCGGCCATAATCGGCCTCTGGCTCCTCTCGATAACCTGGCTGGCCTGGAAGAGGAACAGACCGCCACTAGGTTTGTAGGTTTCAGGTATGAGCCCTCAGTTAGGACCGGTCGCGATGCGACCGGTCCTGATTCGAAAACAACGTTGCCTCTGGCATGAGGAGAACCTGATACCTGTGGCCTTCCACGAAACTCGAAGCCTACAGTTGCTATATTTATCACGTACATAGGCTGGCAGAGGGGAGATCGAGACTTTGGGCACCTTCTTCAGGTTCTCCGAGCGGGGGACGAACCTCAGTACGGAGGTGGTTGCCGGGCTGACCACCTTCATGACCATGGCTTACATAGTCTTCGTCAACCCGGCAATATTGGGCACCAAGGGTACTGGCCTCTCCGTACCCGGCGTGTTCTTCGCCACGTGCGTGGCGGCTGCTGTGGCGTGCATAGCGATGGGCCTTGTGGCGAACTTCCCGCTGGCGCTCGCCCCTGGGCTCGGCCTGAACGCCATAGTAGCCTTCACCCTCATCCTGGGCCAGGGGCTCAGCTGGCAGCAGGCGATGGCCGTAATCGTGGTCGAAGGCCTGCTCGTCACCGTGCTCGTGCTGACGAACCTGCGCGAGGCGGTGCTCAACGCCATCCCCCTTTCGCTCAAGTTCGCTATCGCCGTCGGCATCGGGTTGTTCATCGCGTTCATCGGCCTGAAGAACGCCGGGCTCGTCGTGCCCAACCCTGACACTTACGTGGCCCTAGGCGACCTCACGCAGGGCCCCGTGCTGCTCGCGGCATTCGGGCTCATGGTCACGCTGGCGCTAGTAGCGCGCGGCCTGAGAGGCGGCATCATAATCGGGATCTTCCTAACGGGCGTCGTAGGTATGATCTTCGGGGTCGTGCCTACGCCCAAAGGGATAGTGGACTTCAGCTTCGACACCTCGACCGTAGGGGGCGGGGTGCTCGCAGTGCCACAGGTCTTGCAACTCTCGCTGTTGCCCGTGATCTTCGCCCTCTTCATGACGGATTTCTTCGACACCATGGGGACCATGTTCGCCGTGGCCCAGGAAGGCAAGCTCCTCGATGAGGAGGGCAGGGTGCCGCGAGCCAGGCGCATTCTGCTGGTCGATTCGCTGGCGGCGGTCCTCGGCGGCAGCATGGGCGCCAGTTCGGTAACCAGCTATATAGAGAGCGGATCAGGGGTCGCCGAGGGAGGGAGAACCGGCATGACAAGCGTGGTCGTCGGGCTCCTCTTTCTGCTCGCCCTGCCGTTCTCGCCCTTGATCTCGGTCTTCGGCGGCTCGCTCCCGATACCGGACCCAACGGGAGGCAACGATCCTCTGCTGGTCTCGCCCGTGACCGCCCCGGCCCTCATAGTGGTCGGCTTCTTGATGATGACCGCCGTCAGGCTAATCCCGTGGGAGCGTTTCGACGAAGCCATCCCGGCCTTCCTGACCATCCTGACGTTGCCCCTGACCTTCAACATCTCTTACGGCCTAGGCTTCGGCTTCATCTCCTACGTACTGATCAAACTCTCCCGCGGTAGGGCCGGCGAGGTCCACCCGCTGCTCTACGGCACCGCCCTGCTCTTCGCCCTGGCTTTCGTGTGGCCCGCGTAGCAGGGTCTGCTGTCCTTAACATAGCCGAGCCAGCAGGTGTTTATGCGTGCAGGGCGGGGGGTAAAACAGGCAAAAGTAGCGTCAGGTACGGCATCTGTTATATTGCGCTTGCGGGTGTCGTCCGTGGGAGTTAGAAGTGTAGGCGGGGAGGTGAAAGCGCATAGGCATAGTAGCGTTGATAGTGATCGGGCTCATAGCCGGCGTACTGGCCAAGTGGGTCATGCCAGGGCCGGACCCCGGAGGAATCATAATCACTGTCTTGATCGGCATAGCGGGAGCATTCGTAGGCGGTTTCGTTGTCCAGAGCCTCTTCGGGGGGCCAGAGATAACGCAGATAAGCCTCGGGTCCATTCTCATAGCGACCCTGGGCGCGATAATTCTGCTGGCGATCTACCGGCTGATAACACGCCGGGCGGCATAGCAAACACCACACAAAGGACCGGGTACATCGAAGAAAGGAGAAACATGAGCGAGGAGAGGTCTCAGCAGAGCAGCCCACTACAGACAGAGCGCGGCTCCACAAGCATCTCGGATAGCGTTGTCTCGAAGATCGCCGGGATCGCTTCCCAGGAGGTCGACGGCATCAGGATGGGCGGCAGCGCCTCGCAGTCCGTTGGCGGCGTTCTCGACACCATTACCGGCGGCAGGGCCGGCAGTAGCCAAACCCAGGGGGTCTCGGTGGAGGTGGGCCAGGAGGAGGCTGCCATCGACCTGACGCTGACGGCCGAGTACGGCAAATCGATACCACAGCTTGCCGAGGCCGTGCGGCGCAACGTGGCCAACAGGGTGGAGAGCCTGGTAGGCCT
>DASSCV010000151.1:0-6725 GCA_035697505.1 Rubrobacter sp. | reverse complement strand
GGGAGCGCGAAGAGCGCACGCCGCGCTCCGTGAGCGAGAGTCCGAAGGGTCTGAGCGTCCGCCGGAGCTTCGCCAGCTCGCGGTGATCCTCCTCGCGGGGGCTCGTCTGGAGGTGGTCCAGGGCGTAGCGTTCCAGCAGCGCGGCCCAGTCTTCGAGCGTAGGGAGCTCGTTCGCTTCCAGCGGCAAGGCCAGCAGGTCCCCGGGGATGGCCCGGCCGGCGTGGCGGAGGTACCGGAGGGTGGCCACGGAGAACACAGGCCTGGCGTTCAGGACCTCCTCCAGGCGCTTCCCATCCTTCTCTTCCCCGAGCACGGCCCGTGCCGCCCAATCTTGCAGAGCTTCGCTCCTGGTGAAGTGGGAGATCTCGGCCTCGAAGGCGCGCTGGACGTTGTTGAGGTAATCCACCTCCCGCTGCGTGGGTTCTGTGAAATAGGCGAGATCCCTGTAGGGCGCCAGATCCCCTTCCTTCACGACGGCGGGGGTCGGGACCTCGAAGTCCACGTCGCCGAGCAGAGAGGTGTAGTTCTCGTACTCGTTGCCGTCCTCGGGGCTCGGCAGGGTGGCCGTCAGGCCGACTACCTGCGGGCCCCTGATGCGCCCGATCAGGTACCGTAGCACCACCGCCCAGTAGTCGAGAAGATGGTGGCACTCATCCAGAACTACGGTCTTCACACCGCGGTCCACGAGGCCGTCTATGAGGGCGCGGGCGTTTGGGTGCAAGAAACGGGCGACGCCGACGTCTCCGCGCCGCAGCAGGTCGCGCTTGGCCCGACCGGCGCGGCGGCTCAACTCCTTGCCGTAGGCGTCGGGGTTGTTGCACCGCATGGTCTTGAGGCGCCTGCGGGCGTCCCCCTCGGATACACCTTCCCGTTTCTGGAGTTCCTCCAGCCACATCTTCAGGGCCGTCTCGCGCAGGAGCTCGCGGGACTCGCCGGGGGCCGAGATCAACTGGTAGGTGTAGATGTTGATGGGGGCGAACCTCCACGGCTCCCGACTGACGAGGTCGCCCGTCGGATCCTCTGTGAACAGGCCGACGTCCTCGCACCATTGCTGCTGGATGGTCGCCGTGGGGGCGAAGACGACGGCGGGTTCGTCGAAGCGCCGTATCAACTCCAGCCCACGATGGTCTTGCCCGAGCCCGGCGGTGCCACGATGTGGTGCTTGCGCTCGCCGGCCTCCGAGGTTCCCACCTGGTCCAGGATCTGGCGCTGATACTTCCGGAACGGGTGGCGAAACTGTAGGCTGGAGAGCCCTCCCATCCTATCCGGCCCACGCGAATCGGTGCGTACGGCGCCGGCCCGCGCTCCCCACTGCCTTGCTGATCCTAGATCGTCTCCCGCCTGCGGCTCAACTGCCCGTAGGGGTGTCCTGTGTGGAGACGTTCCATCGAGCTTATTGCGGCTATTCTCTCCAGCGCCATGGTGTCTGCGGCGACGTTGGTTGGGACGCCGTCGCGTTTGGAGATGGCGATGATGCGGCGTATCCGGTCCTCTATCCGCATGACGCGCGTGGTCGCGCGGCGCTCGTTGTAGCCCTCCAGCTCGTCGGCCACGTTTATAAGGCCGCCGGCGTTTATTACGTAGTCAGGGGCGTAGAGTATGCCGCGTTCGGAGACCGCTTCGCCGTGGCCCGAGTCGGCGAGGACGTTGTTGGCGCTCCCGGCGACGATGCGGCAGCGCAACTCCGGTATGGTCGCGTCGTCGAGAACGGCGCCGAGGGCGCAAGGGGCGAAGATGTCGCAAGGGATGGTCAGAATCTCATCGGGTTCGACCGACTTGGCGCCGAACTCCTTGACCACGCGCTCTACGGCCGCCTCGTGTATGTCCGTCACGATCAGGTTCGCACCCTCCTCGTGCAGAAGACGGCACAGACAGTAGCCGACGTGCCCCAGGCCCTGTACAGCGACGACCTGGCCTTCCAGTGAGGTCGTGCCGAAGACCTCCTCGACGCAGGCCCGCATCCCTTGCAAGACTCCGAGGGCGGTGAGTGGCGAAGGGTCTCCCGAGCCGCCACGGGTTACGTCGACCCCGACGACGTGTGAGGTCTCGACCCTGATGAAGTTAGCGTCCTCCGTCGAGGTGCCAACGTCCTCAGCCACTATGTAGCGTCCGCCAAGGGTCTCGATGTAGCGCCCGAACGAGCGGAAGAGCGCCTCGGACTTGTCCGTGTGGGGGTCCGCCATGATAACGGACTTCCCGCCCCCGAGGTTGAGGCCGCTCGCGGCGGCCTTGTAGGTCATCCCTCTCGCCAGGCGTAGTACGTCAACTATGGCTTCGTCCTCGCTGGAGTAGGGGTACATCCTGCATCCGCCTAGAGCCGGGCCGAGCGTGGTGTCGTGGATGGCGACGATAGCCCGTAGCCCCGTCGCCTTGTCGTGGCAGAATACGAGCTGTTCGTAGCGGTACTCCGCCAGCTTCTCGAATACTCGCAAGCCCTGTCTCCTTTCCCGAACCAGAGGTTCCTCAGGACATTATTCTACTATCCCTCGGGTTCTCGAAACCGGGCCCCGAAAGTCCCGTGACAGTATCGACGGGGCCTACGAAGGTTCAGTAGCAGCTGGCCTAGAGCCCCGGTTACGCCGCCTCCACCAGAGGAACCCTCCGAGGAGCACAGGTGCGAGCCACCAGCCAAAGACGACAGCCGAGATGATAGCCGTCGCCATCACCTGGAGGACGTTGAGCGACGCATCCCATGCCCGCTCCACGACGTCTCCAGGGTCCCAGGTAGGCTTGGGTGGCGGCGGGCTCGTGACAGGTTGGATGGTCAGGGTAATCTGGGAGTAGGCGCTGCGTTGATCCAAATACTTTATCCTGCCCTGCACGAGCTCGATCTCCCCCCGAACGGTCGTCAACTCGCGCTGGATCGACAGCGCCTCCTCGACGTTCTCAGCCCTGTCGTAGAGCCTCAGCAGGCTCTCTTCGGTGGCCCTGAGGTTTCGCTCGCGGGACTTGAGATCTACGTATTCCTCGGTCACATCCTGCCCGCTGATGGAGTCGGTGGTGACCTTCTCGCCCAGGCTTCTCAACTCATCGACCACCCTCTCGAACTCCTCGGAGGGGATCGAGAGTACGAGATCCGCCGTAACGGAGTCGTCGCTCCTGTAGACCTGCGAGCTTAGTACAGTGCCACCGGCGGACGCGGCGAGTTGCTGCGCCTGCGCGGCGCTCCTGCGCACATCCTCCGAGCGGAGGCCGAGGTTGGCTGTCTTGACGACCTTGCGCCCAAAGTCTCCGAGCGCCGCAGGATCTTCGGTTATGCCAGCATCCTCAGAAGATTGCGCCAGATCCGGTCCAGACCTGGCTTGTGAATCCACACCTGCCAGCTCCCGCCCTACGGAAACCCCGCCATCGTCCGATTTCGTTAGGCTGCTCCCGCACGCCGCGAGGGCCAGAACGAGGAGCACGAGCGTGCTGGCTCCCAGGATCCTCACCACCGTTGATAGACGTCTGGTTCCCATGGCATCCACCTCTCTCGGACGTGTACTCCCCGCGGAGCACCTTCTCACTCAGAAGGGCACGGCTATGGCCCAACCTACCCCATGTACAATGCCAGGCCTTGATCGGTTCCCTGATAGTCAGCATTTCAGCACGCTCCGGCTGACGGTCAGCGCACCGATTCGGCGATGCGGACCGCCTGCTCCTTTTGCACGTCCGCCTCCAGGCGCAGCGCTACACCTCCTTGCTCCCAGAGCAGGACAGGGCCGGGGAGGCGCGGGTCCATGGCGGAGGGAATGCGTCCGGCAGCGCTCCAGTATCCAGGACCTCCGTCCACGCTCACCGTCTCAAGCTCCGATCCGACAGTAGTCTTTCCTCTGAGATACGCTGGTTCGAGATTGCCTGGGACCTCGGTCAGGACGAGGCTGATCCCGGTGTCTCCTAGTGGCGGAAGCCCTTCCCTGTAGACGAACACAACGCCTTCCTTACCGGAGGGCCCGCCCGCGTAGACCTCATCAGGCTTCCCGAGTCCAAGCTTCCTGGGCATGAGGAGCGCGCCATCCATTGTGGCCCGCGCCTCACGCAGGCTGATCCGCTTCCCCAAGAACCGTGGAGCCAGCGCCGGAGATGTCCCACTCTTGGAGCCGCCAGCGGGGGGTGCGCCTGCCTCTGACTGTCTCTCGGATGAGCCAGCATCGACAGCGGGCCCACCGGCGCTTTGGATGTCCTCCGCCACGAACCAGTCGCTGACAGTGGCACGCAAACTTGGGGAGAGGGTAGGGACGGCGATGACGAGCACGAACGCCGCCGCCACCGCCGCCCAACGCATCTTTGGAAAGACCATACCGAACCTTTGGGGCCGGCTGTTATCTTCTTCATCGAGCAGGTTGCGGGCGGCGTGCGCGACGTCCGGCGTCGGAGGATAATCGATGAGGGCCCCAAGCTCCCTCAGCTCTCTCTCGAGTTCTCTATCCTGCATCTCCCTCCTTCGCAATCTCGGTGCGCAGGCTCTTGAGTGCCCGCGAGAGCCGCGACTTGACGGTTCCTCGCGCGCAACCCAGGATCGCGGCTGTCTCCTCTTCAGATAGGCCCAGGAAGTAGCGGCAGCCGATGGCCCACCGCGCCTCCTCGCGCAGGCTGCCCAGGGCCTCGAGCAACTCTTCTCGCCGCTCCGCCGCCAGGATCGCCGCCTCGGGGGAGGAAGGACTATTCTCCGGCGTGTCCTCCCGGGCCGCCCGCAGGAACAGACCGGCGCGACGGGCGGCCGCCCTGCGCTGGTTTCTGGCCTCGTTGGCGACTATCGCGAGCAGCCAGGGCCTGAAACGGGCGCCAGAGCGGAACCGTTCCAGGGCGCGATACGCCTTCACGAAGGCCTCCTGGGTCGCTTCCTCGGCCTCCGAGGCGTCGCCTGTGATGAGGTAAGCGGTACGGAAGGCCACCTCCTGGTAGCCGCGCACCAGCCTCTCATACGCCGCAGTGTCTCCACCCTTCGCCCGCTCTGCGAGCTTCGCGTCATCCGAGGTGACGGCCCTCCTCCTCGACGTCGCTCTCTACCTCCATATACAACGCCGGGTGCGAAAAGGTTCCCCGGCATGACGGCTAATGATGCCGCCTCAGGCGAATCTCTGCGCGTGACCACCCCGAGAAATCCCCATTTCCTTGCGTGCTAGAATGCCTGCCCATGCAGGACGAACGACTCGGGGAAAATACCACAGCAGGGAAGATAGAGGGGCTGGGGCACCTGCGTGAGGCGGCGGCCCACCCTGCCCCCGAGCAGGCCGTCGAGAGGCAGCGCGAACGCGGCAAGCTGACGGCCCACGAGCGCATCGAGCTCTTGCTCGACCCTGGCACGTTCGTCGAGCTGGACCGCTACAGGGTGCACCGCTCTTACAACTTCGGCCTGGAGGAGAACAGGCCCCTCGGGGACGGGGTCATCACGGGCTATGGTGAGGTCTCTGGGCGCAAGGTCTGCGTCTTTTCCCAGGACTTCACCGTGTTCGGGGGTTCTCTGGGCGAAGTCTACGCGCAGAAGATCTGCAAGGTCATGGACCTCGCCATCTCCACGGGATGTCCTATTATCGGGATCAACGACTCGGGCGGGGCACGCATCCAGGAGGGCGTCGTCTCCCTGGCCGGCTATGCGCACATCTTCCACCGCAACGTGCTCGCCTCAGGCGTGGTGCCCCAGATCTCCGTCATCGTCGGACCGTGCGCGGGCGGCGCGGTGTACTCGCCGGCGATCACGGACTTCGTGTTCATGGTGGAGGAGACGAGCCACATGTTCATAACGGGCCCCGACGTCATAAAGAGCGTAACCGGCGAGGACGTCTCCTTCGAGGACCTCGGCGGCGCGGCCACCCACAATAGCAGATCAGGCGTGGCCCACTTCTCGGCCCCCGATGAGGAGACATGCTTCGACGACGTACGCTATCTGCTCTCCTTCCTCCCCGAGAACAACCTGGAGAGCGCCCCTTACTTCACGCCGACCGACGACCCAGGGCGGATGGACGAGGACCTGGCGCGTCTGATCCCCGACTCCCCCCAGCGCCCCTACGACATCCGCGGCGCGATAGAAGGCGTGATCGACGACGGGGATTTCTTCGAGGTTCAGGAGGGTTGGGCCCAGAACCTCGTCGTCGGCTTCGCCAGGCTCGATGGGCGGTCGGTAGGCGTCGTAGGGAACCAGCCTTCCGTGCTCGCTGGGACGCTCGACATAAACGCGAGCGTGAAGGGCGCAAGGTTCGTCCGTTTCTGCGACGCCTTCAACATCCCGCTTCTTACGTTCGTTGACGTGCCAGGCTTCCTGCCAGGCACGGACCAGGAGTGGGGGGGGATAATCCGTCACGGGGCGAAGCTGCTCTATGCTTTCTCGGAGGCGACGGTACCCAAGATGACGGTCATCACCAGGAAGGCCTATGGCGGGGCCTACGACGTCATGTGCTCCAAGCACATCGGGGCCGACGTGAACGTCTCGTGGCCCACGGGTGAGATCGCGGTAATGGGCGCTTCAGCGGCAGTCGGCGTCATCTTCAGGCGCCAGATCTCGGAGGCCGAAGACCCGGATGCGAGACGCGAGGAGCTAATCGAAGATTACGAAGAGCAATTCAACAACCCTATGGTCGCAGCAGAGATGGGCTTTATAGACGACATCATAGACCCGCGTGAGACGCGGCCGTACCTGATAAAAGCCCTCCAGATGATCCGCACCAAACGCCCTGACAGGCCGCCCCGCAAGCACGGAAACATCCCACTTTGAAGATCGAACCCCCTCCAACCGAGGAGGAGGCCGC
>DASSCV010000150.1:0-3032 GCA_035697505.1 Rubrobacter sp. | reverse complement strand
CCTTGCACATCTATGATGCTTGCCTTCTGGCCAGCGCCCCTGACGTTCATCTTGACCTGGGCTTCGGGCATTTCGTTCCTCCTTGTCCGGTATATCTCCTTTATTCCCTCATACTCCCCGCGCAGGCTCTGCAGAGAACCGCTTAGAGGTTCATCCTCCATCTCAGGACACCGAAGCCTCTACGACGGCGCTCTCTTCGTCGGGGAAGACGCTCATAAAGTCCGAGAGGCGCGTGATGTTGAAGATCTCCACGTAATGCTCGCTCAGGTTGCAGGCAAGCAGGCGCTTGTGAGAAGCGCGCGCCTTGGCTAGAAGTCCGACGATCAGGGCTATACCGGTGGAGTTGATGTAATCGACTCCCTTGAAGTTGAGCAGGATCGTCTTCGTGTCCTTGGCGTCGGCCTCCGTGTAGGCCGTGTTCAGGGCCTCTTCGGCGAAGCCGTTGATCTCGCCCATCAAGTCGAGCACGGCAACATCAGGTTCCAGGCGAACCTCCACATTAAGATGACGCACCGCCATCACTTTCCTCCTTCCGCTCCAAGATGAACGACCAGTTCGATCGTGTGGTGCCCGTCGTCGCCGGTGAGGCTCATCTCGTCGACCATACTCTTTATAAGGAACAGTCCCCATCCTCGGGGCGTTTGCATGCCTTCCAACTTCGCCTCCAGATCCGGCGTATCCCCGCCCCGGGCCGGTGGCGGCCCACTACCTCTATCGGTTATGCGCACCATGAGATCCTGATCCTCGACGAGGACCATTACCTCTACAGGCACCTCCGCTCTGTATTTGTTGCCGTGTTCCATGGCGTTCATCGTCGCCTCGGCCACGGCCGTCTTGAGTCGCTCCAGGCTCTCCCCGCGAATGTCGAGATCGCTGACCGCCTCGGCGACCGACTCCATCGCCAACCGCTCATTTCCGGGCTCGCTTGGCACAGAAAATTCGGCCAGGGTTCGGCTGAGGTCGGCGTCCGTCCGCGCGGGCTTGGGGTCGGTCATGCCGTCTCCGATCTGTCCAGTGTGACGAGGGTGATATCGTCCTCCTGTTCCCATTCTTCGCCGGTAAAGCGCGCAAGCTCGGAGAGGAGGAAGTTCACCATCGCCGGCCCGTCCGAGCGGTGCGCCCCGACGAGTCCTTGCAAGCGCGGGAAGCCGAACATATCCCTCTGCGGGTCGTGGGCCTCGACCAACCCGTCGCTGTAGAACAGCACGGAATCTCCCCTCTCCAGTATTATCTCCTTCTCCTCGTAACTCATCCCAGGCAGCAACCCGAGCGGCATCCCCGTCGCCCTGAGCTCCTCCGCCCCACCATTGGAAGCCCTGCGCCTGTAGGGCAGGTCGTGGCCGGCGTTGGCGTAGCGCAGAAGGCCCGTCTGAAGATCGAGGATGGCATACAGGCAAGTGATGAACATATTGGGCGGTATGTCGCGCACGATCACGTCGTTTACCCTCTTTAGCACCTCACCTGGCGAGTCAAGGCGCTGGGCTGATGCGCGGAGCATGGTACGGGTCGTCGCCATCACTATGGCGGCGGGCACGCCCTTGTCCGTCACGTCACCGACGATGAGCCCAAGGTGGTCCTCATCGAGCTCCAGGAAGTCGTAGAAGTCGCCGCCTACCTCGCGAGCGGGCTGGTAGTAGGCCGCAAGCTGGTAGCCGGGCAGATCAGGCACATGTTTGGGCAGCAGGGTCTGTTGGATCAGGCGCGCGACCCTGAGCTCCTGCTCTATGCGCTCGCGCTCCTGGGCCTGTCGCTGTTGCTGGCGAACGAGTTGGGCGACCTGCACCGCCGGCGCTGTCTGGGTTGCCAGGTCGTTGAGGAGCTTCCTGTCGTCGGCCGAGTACTCCTGCTGGGAGAGGCGCGGCCCCAGGTTGAGAAGCCCGATCAACTCGCCCTGGCTCACTAGGGGCACGACCACCTTGATGTCGGCTTCCTTCATCGCCCTGAGGGCAGGTGAATCGAGGTCGAGCTTGTCGATCTCGACCACCCCCCAAGCACTGGCGAAGTAAGCCACGATAGGGTCGTTGGGCGCTATCTCGATCTCCGGGGCCGCTAGCTGCTGGGAAGGTTCCGTGACCGCAGGTGGCTCTTGGGGCGCGTTGCGTCCGTCGCGTCCTAAGAGGTTCTGCCAGAATCCGCTTTTGTCTTTTGCCTGCGTCGTCATCTGATCTCCTTCACCATCATTGTATATACCGAATGTCTCTCGATCGTTACGAAAAGCGTTACAACTCGGCGTGCTCGGAAAATCGCCTCTATTTCTCCGCTGTGTCCTCCACGCCACTGCTTGACGGGCGCAACCACAACGAGACGTGCGCTGGCTGCATCGTCCCTCGTACCACCCCGACCAAGTCGTCGCTCAATGCCTCTAGATCTGTTTCGTTGCGCAACTGGGACGAGAAGGCTTCCAGGGTCTTTCTTGCGTCATATTTCCTGCGGTAGAAGCTGCGGTCTATGAACGACTGTATACGTCGCCTCAGGGGCATAAACAACGCCGCTATAAGAAGAGTGGATGCGACGACCGCGAGGGTGGACTTCTCACCGGTGAGCAAGACGACGATCCTCTGCAACACTACGATGCCACCGAAGTAGAGTGCAACCAGCATGGCCGTCAGCGAACTGTATACAAGGGTACGGTTTATGATGCGGTCTATGTTGTAGAGGCGGTATCTCAAAACGGCGATGCCTATGGCCATCGGCAATCCCGCAAGGCCAACCATTCTGAGTACGAAGCCGATCTTCCCCAGCCACGACACGCCAGTCGCCTCTGAGACGGTGAAATCCAGGACGACACCGCCGACCAACACTACGGTGGCGTAAGCGAACCACTTTATCTGCTGGCGTTGCACTCCCCTGGCACGGCGCATCCGCCCAAACAGGGACGCCGCCGCTACAATTCCTAGCACGTACAGCACCGACTCGAGCGGGCCGACGGCGCTGTTGGTTCCCACGCCCCGAAGCGCCTCCATCCCGAGAGGGTTATCGACTTCACCTCCGATCGCGTCGATTGGTCCAGGGGAGAAAGCAGCCAAGACCGT
>DASSCV010000149.1:0-2547 GCA_035697505.1 Rubrobacter sp. | reverse complement strand
GCCCCGGGGCAGCTCCCCGAGGCGATCCTGGGGCTCGCCCTCTCGGTAGAGGCTCTCGCCGCGTACCTGGAGCAGCCGGATCACCCGCTCGACGATGCTCGACGCTTCGCGCTCGAGGCCGCGGGGGAGGCGACGTCCGTGCTCGAGGGGAGCAACGATTTGGAGACCAGCGTGCTCGTCGCCCAGATCCGGTCGACCGCCATAGACCTGCTGCAGGCCGCCGGCATGGACTCGTCCGAGGCCCTCCGCGAAGCCTCGCGCCCCAGCTCGGGGTAGCTGTCGGCTGATTCCTCTGCTTTCGAGGGTTCGCGTAATGCTCTGATAGCGGGTGGGTACCTCCGTTGAGCCACCCCGCCAGACGCTTTCAAGAGCTTAGCTGGGCTGTCTACAACCCAGCTAAGCGCGATCACGAGACAGGTCGAGTGTTGCCGTTCAAGTAGTGGCCACCCTGCGCCGTGCAGCGCCACGACCGCCGTCCTGGGGCCGTTGCCCCGCCTCCCCCGAGTAGCCGCGGGGACCGCGTCCTTTAGAATGGGGGCGAGGCAACGGGTCGGGAGGGATCATGGAAGTGTTCGGCATCGACGTCGGGGGATCCGGGATAAAAGGCGCCCCCGTGGACACGGAGACCGGTGAGCTGCTCGGCGAGAGGGTGCGCATCAAGACCCCCAAGCCCGCAACCCCAGAGGCCATCGTCCAGACGGCCGTCGAGGTGGTGAGGCGTTCGGGGTGGGATGGTCCGGTGGGGTGCGGCTTCCCGGCTGTGATTAAGGGCGGGGTGGTGCGGACCGCCGCCAACATAGACAAGGCAGCCATCGGCTTCGACATGCAGGGGAGGCTGGAGCAGGAGCTCGGTAGCCCGGTGCGCGTGATCAACGACGCCGACGCGGCGGGCCTAGCCGAGATGCGCTGGGGCGCAGGCCGGGAGGAGGCGGGCGTGGTGCTGATGCTCACGCTCGGCACGGGCATAGGCACCTCCCTGTTCATTGGGGGACGCCTCCTGCCCAACACCGAGCTCGGGCACATCGAAGTGAGGGGCGAAGAAGCCGAACACCGTGCCTCGGATGGCGCGCGCAAGCGCGAGGACCTTGGCTGGAAGGAGTACGCCGAGCGCCTCGACGAGTACCTCCACAGGATAGAGGACCTCCTCTGGCCGGATGTGATAGTGGTGGGCGGGGGGATAAGCAAGAAGTGCGAGAAGTTCTTCCCGCACCTCACGGCTCGCACGAGGGTGGTGCGGGCGGAGATGCTCAACGAGGCGGGCATCGCTGGGGCGGCGCTGGCGGGCGTCCCGGACATATCCCCTGTCCAGGCCGCCGAGTAAGCGATCGGGTCGCTTTTTGCCCATCATGTGGCCTTCTTCTGATCGTCAGACACGCCGGAGCATCCGCCCGTGGCAACCAGCTGGATCATGATCGCTCGCTCTGAGCTATGCAGTAAGCAGGCGGAAGAGTCCCTAATGACAGGCCCGCAATAATGCTTTTGGCGGTGACAGAGAATGCTTGAGCTTTGATCGTCCGACGAGGGGCTCGAACCATCCAGGCCGAGGCCGGATTCGGAGCAGAACATGGGTAATGGCCGGCTGACCATATGCCAGACAAGCGACATCCATTGCGGCAACGCTCGCTTCATCCCGGAGCTTCTGGACCGCACGATCATCGAGATCAACCGCGCAAATCCGATGGCGGTCGTGGTCTCCGGGGACCTCACCGACGCGGGGTACCGGGAAGAGTTCGAGCAAGCCGCGGAGTACATCGCTCGCATCGAGTGCGAGAACATCATGATCATCCCCGGCAACCACGACTCGCGCAACGTCGGCTACGTCCACTTCGAGCGCCTCTTCGGGGAGCGCCAGTCGGTCATGGATCTCGAGAACGCGATCCTGGTGGGCGTCGACTCCTCGGAGCCGGACCTCAACGACGGGCAGGTGGGCAGGGAGCACTACGGGTTTATCGGGGAGGCGTTCTCCGATGCCAGAGACAAACTCAAGCATCTGTCTTGGCGAACATCCGAGAACACGGGAACTGCCAGGGTGGGTGGATAAAGCCCCTACCCTCGCCCGGCCTACGCACGCCGCTGCTTCTTAGACCAATCGCACGATGATTATGACCAGGACGATTATCACCAAGTCCATATAGTGATAAGTTGCTTCTATCTCTTGTCGCGTTGCCATTGCGGTCGCCTCCGACGTCTCTCTTCACGCAGTGGGGCGCTTACCTGATGAAGGTGCTGCAGGAGTTCCCGGTAGGACTGCACCAACCCAGTCTCGTAATAGGGGATGAAATGCGCCTGACAGAACGCTTTGACGATCGTCTGCGCTTCTCCCAATTTGTTGCGTGGGATCTTCGGGAACAGGTGATGCTCGATCTGGTAGTTCAGACCACCGTACCAGAAGTCGGTAAAGGGGTGGGCTTTGACGTTTCGGGCGGTGAGCACCTGCCGGCGTAGGAAGGACAGCCGGCTGTCCTTGTCCAGAACGGGCATGCCTTTGTGGTTGGGGGCGAAGACGGAGGCCATATATAGGCCGTGAAGCCCTTGGTGGATGACGAC
>DASSCV010000148.1:0-5626 GCA_035697505.1 Rubrobacter sp. | reverse complement strand
CAGGCCGACTGTGAGGTCAGGACAGGCAGGCCTGCGGGTCTTTGAGGGAGTCTCACGGAGATGAGAGGCGACTGTGCGGAGGCGGTAACCTTTCCTCCTGCATTGTACAGTCCGGGGATACGCTATCTGGATTGGGGTATGCGTGAGGTTAGGATACCTCATCAAGGTCAGCCCCCAGATAGAGGACCCAAACCTGATCTATCCAGGGGACACCGTCATCTCGCAACCCTCGTGTAGTACCCGGTCTTGAGCATGGCCTCGGCGTGGTTGGGGCGGATGAAGGAGTTGGGGCGGTACCCTCCCCTGCCCCTGTACTCAAGCTCCACGAGCATCCCTTCCCTCACGTGCTTGAGCTTGTGGTTTACCTGCGCCAGACCGTTTGAGGAGATGCCCTTCTCACAGAAGTAGCACTTGACCCTGCTGTAGGCGCTGCGGCTCACGCCTACTCCTTGACCCTCCCTGGTCCTCTCCTCAAGCTCGGCCTGCTCGGGGGTGATGACGGTCTGCAACTCATCGTATGGCTTCTGCATCTCTCTCATCTCTCTTCGGTGGGGGTTCTCCAGTACTCCATCTCCTCTAGGCCAGGGCGTACTCCTTGAGCGCCTCAAGCACAATCTTTATCCAGAGGCCGTTGTGCTCATGGTCGAGACCGTAGGGGGCAGGTTGCGTGGATGTGGGAGAGCGCTACATCATAGTCCATCATGCCATGCCCACTCCTAATTGTAACACAAGTAACACACGGGTGTTTGACCCCTTTAACCCTCCAACCTCTAGATCACAGCAGCTGCTTGCGCCTCATCTCATCCATGGGACCGTAGAGCAACGTATCCATGTTCTTCTCCTGCTCCTCACGAACCTCCCTCTTGACTGTGTCGCGCCCACGGGTGGGTTCGTTGGGGATCTTCAGGTGCAGGACACAGCTATCTCACTTGATTCAGTGCTAACAGTGAATACAGCTCTAACACCCCCTGAGAGCCATGAGGTTAGCTTCTAAGAGCATGCGCTACCCTTCTGGTAGAACGGGTGCTCCAGGAACCTCAGAGGGGATTCTCGTTCCTCGTCTTCGACCATCCTCCAGCCTTGGCATCGACCGTTGCTGCTCTCTAGAATGACAGATAGCCTGGATCACTTGCGGAGGAGAAGATCATGACGGACGCAGATTCAATCTGGGAGAGCAAGCGCAGAAGAACGTGAGTGACCAAGTCGTAACGGGCATCTTCACGCTGCTTGGGGTAGCGATGGGCCTGTTCGGGGAGCGTTGGGTGCGCACCTGGGGCGCGGTGCGCTGCGATCTAGATTGGTGGGTCGCGCGGAGCGCCGGTTCCGTCGACAGTCCCGGCGGCGTCGAGGTCCAAGAACGCCAACTCAAGGCCACGTTCTCGAACCGCAAGGACATACCCGTAACCGTCTGGGATATGCGGGTGGTGTTCTACAAGGGAGACAAGCCCCTCGACGAAGGGGAACGCCCGCACATGGAGTTCACAGGCCCCGGCGGCGGAAGGATGGCGTTTGGCCCGGTGAATCTACCCCCACGCGTACCCGTCACGCGAACGATATTCGTGAGCCCTGGACACAACGAATCAGACAGGCAACGGGCGGTTGAGGAAGCGGATCGCGTGGAGTTTGAGGCGATCATCGACGAGGCTAGGGATATAACGATACGGTTGGCGCTTTGGAATGAGTTGGCGCCTCAAACAAAGCACTCTTAACAGCCCCGGTCCGCTGCGGGAGGGGCGCAGGAGGGCGCACAGAGGCCCTGTTAGCGTAGGGTGTTCAGAGGATAGGAGGGAGCACCAAGGATGTCCGAAGAACAGCAGATGCCGGAGTATAAGCAGGGCGACAACGTGCGCCTCACCGTCGAGCTGCGAGATCAGAACGGCGTAGGACAAGTGGACGCTTTGGTTGTCCTGCAAGGGAGCAGCAGTGACGATCCCCACCGGGAGCTGCACCTGACGGGTTGGCCCGAGGGGCATCCGCGGAGCGGGAGGCACTACCCGAGGCGGGCGGAGGTTGTGCTGACTAACGAGGTGGATCAGCAGCCTCCGGGCGTGTACGAGTGTCGGCTCATCGTCGCCGAGAACGCCTATCACGCCTTATCACGTCACGAGCTAGACCCGCCGCTGCGCCTTCGGATAATCGAGCACCCGGACGACGTTCGACAGGGACCGGAGTTTCTATCCGTCGGGACGTTCTGGTAGCAGCTCGAAGCCGTATTCACCCAAGTGACCCATGGCCCTTGCCGGGCCACCCCGAAACCATGAAAATGGAGCCGCCGCCAAGGCTATTTTCACACCAGTTTTCCATCGCTGTGCGAGCGATCACCATGTGATGAAAATAGTTGAGCTGGGCTCTGAGCCAGCTTCTGCTATCTTCAGGGAGTAAACGATCCGAGCAGCAGTGGTCGGTTTGTCACTGGTGCCGTGAACCCGAACATCAGTTGGACCTGGGTGCCCCAAGGCACCACCGATTGTCGCTCCCTACCAACAAGGGAAGCACGCACGCCAGAATCTCTAGATAGCTGGGCACCCCGCTCGGTCTTCGCACACAACAGAGGAGAGAGGAAGGAGGCGAGAGGTTTGGACGCTATCTATGAGCGCTGCTTTGCGGGTTGGACGTGCATAAAAGGACTATCGCGGCTTGCCTGATCGTGCCGGGAATGGGCGGTGCGCCCCAAAAGGAGATTCGGACCTTTGGGACGATGACTGAGGATCTGCTGGAGTTGACGGATTGGCTGGCGGCGGGTTGCACACACGTGGCGATGGAGAGCACCGGAGTCTACTGGAAGCCGATCTACAATCTGCTGGAAGCGACGTTCACGCCGCTTTTGGTCAACGCCCGGCACATCAAGACCGTCCCGGGGCGCAAGACCGACGTCAAAGATCGCGAGTGGATCGCCGATCTACTAAGGCACGGTCTGCTACGGGGCAGCTTCGTGCCCGAACGACCCCAAAGGGAACTGCGGGAACTGGGCCGCTACCGGACGACTCTGGTGCGGGAGCGCTCCGCCGAGGTAAGTAGGCTGCAGAAGACGCTGGAGGGAGCCAACATAAAGCTCGCCTCGGTCGCTACGGACATCATGGGCAAGTCGGCTCGGCAGATGCTAATAGCTCTGATCGAGGGCTCGACGGACACTTCTGCGATGGCCCAACTGGCTAAAGGGAAGCTGCGGGCGAAGATCCCGCAATTGGAGCGGGCTCTTAGGGGATGTTCCGGAGCGCACCAGCGCTTTCTCATTGCCCAGCAACTGGCGCACATCGACTTTCTCGATGAGACCATCGAGCAGCTGAGTGCGGAGATCGCCGAGCGGATGCGCCCTTTCGGGGAAGCAATTGAGCGATTGGAGACGATTGGGGGAGTGGGGCGTACGGCGGAGGCGATATTAGCCGAGATCGGCCCTGAGATGAGCCGCTTCCCCACCTATAGGCACCTGGCCTCTTGGGCAGGGATGTGTCCGGCCAATAACCAGAGTGGAGCTAAACGCACAAGCACCAAGACAACCAAGGGCGATCCTTGGTTGCGGGCAGCTCTCGTGGAGGCAGCGCATGCCGCTAGTCGTACAAAGAACACCTACCTGTCGGCGCAGTACCGCAGACTCGCCTCCCGTCGGGGCAAGAAGAGAGCTGCTGTGGGCGTTGGCCATAGCATATTGGTGATTGCCTATCATCTACTGCAGCGCTCATGCGGCTATGAGGAGTTAGGCGGCGACTATTTCGATCAGCGGGATGGCCAAGGTGTGGAGCGTCGTCTTGTGCGGCGCTTGGAAGGACTGGGCTACAAAGTTTCCCTCGATCCGGTCGCAGCCTGATCGCGCAACGGACTATATTTTCACGCCAGTGCCTAGAAGTGGAATTCTCGGAAGTCTATATCCACAATCCTGCATAGATCGCCCCCTCAGAGCCGCGAGGAGGCCGTCTGAGGGCCTCGCGTCCGGTCGCTGGGGTCTTCTACATGTAGTGGTGCTGGATGTAAATACAGGATCTTGGTTCATCGCGAATTCATCGACGCCAGCTATCATGACGGCGATGGCAGAAGATAAGGGTACATCCGTTCCCAAGCAGGGGAAGGAACCAACGGGGAGCGCACACATTCCTCGAGTAGTTGTAGTAGTGCTTCTGGCGTCGTTGATCGCCTCCGCCATCGCACTACTCATCTTGGCTCCACATCTCCACATCCCCGGAGATATAGACGACCGCGCTGTTCTATGGGGGCTCAGGACCGTGGCGGTTTTGGTAGCCATCGGCGCACTATGGCGCTTGATCCGCCTCCGTTACGACTACCAATGGACAGGGTTGGGGGACGCAGAATTCCGTCCCAAGCAAAAGGATGCAGAATTCCGTCCCAAGAAGACATTATGGGACTGGCTGCAGCTGCTAATTGTCCCGATCGTACTTTCGCTCATCACGGTCGCGTTTACTTGGCAGCAGAATGCCCGTCAGCAAGAGGCTGAGGGGCGTCGCGCCGAAGTTGAACGCCAGATAGAAGAGCATCGTGCAGACGACGCCGCGCTGCAAGCGTACCTCGATCAGATAGGTACGCTTCTGATCCAGAGGGACTTACGCCATTCAACAGAGGACAACGCGACAGAGGACAGCAAAGAAGCACGCACCTTAGCACGGGCGCGGACGCTAACGGTGCTGTCTAGGATAGACCCAACCCGCAAGACAGAAGTAATGCAGTTCCTAATTGAAGCCGAGTTGGTACAGCGTGTACATAGCAGATTCCCCGTCATTAGTCTCTCAGGTGCCGACCTGAACCATACTGACATGAGAGCCGCCAACCTGAAAGGTGCCTACCTGGACGAGACCGACCTGTACAGGGCCGACCTATACAATGCCGACCTATACAATGCCGCCTTGAGCGAGGCCGACCTGAGACATGCTGACCTGCGCCTCACCTACCTGCTCACTGCTTACCTGAACCATGCCGACCTGAGACATGCCAACCTGAGTGCTGCCAACCTGCGCTCTGCCAATCTGAGCTATGCCGACTTGAGAGGTGCGAACCTGGGGGATGCCGATCTGTACGAGGCCGACCTGGAAAATGCCGATCTGAGAGGGTCTTCAAATACAATAAGGAAGGGACTAGACAGCTGATCACTAACGAGGAGCTAGAGCTACAATCCGCCTACCTCAACGACGCCACCATGCCCAACGGCCAGAAGTACGAGGACTGGCTCAAGAGCAAG
Organism: Rubrobacter sp.; assembly: GCA_035697505.1. Lineage (GTDB taxonomy): Bacteria > Actinomycetota > Rubrobacteria > Rubrobacterales > Rubrobacteraceae > Rubrobacter_D. The sequence continues at coordinate 441 of DASSCV010000148.1, read as the reverse complement.
GGACGCGGGGAGGATGAGGGGAACAGCGGCCCTTCGTAACTGCAGTTAGCCAGAACTTCGCAGAAAGCCGATATGGCGAAGTTCGCTTATAGAGGGTCTACGATGTTGGTGCTGGGCTGCGCCAGTCGTGTATGATGTCTTTGTTACGTGGGCAACAAGGGTGGAGGGTCCCTCGTGTCAGCAGAAGAGAACAAGACCCTGATCCTGCGCATCTTGGATCTCTTTATCACGGGGGAGAACCCGGAAACGGCCGGGGAGTAGTTCTTATGGTTGCAGTGGTTCGCCACCGCCTGCGCTCGGGCGCCCTCCGCCTCAGGAGCGTTTGGCTGGCGATCCTCCAGACAGCGGTGGCCGCATGCCTCGCCTGGTTTCTGGCCGTCCTCATCCTCGGGCTGGAGCGGCCCACGTTCGCCCCGATAGCGGCGGTTATTGTGCTGGGGC
>DASSCV010000147.1:0-5572 GCA_035697505.1 Rubrobacter sp. | reverse complement strand
CCCGGAGGAGGGGCCGAACGTGGTGGACTTCTTGCGCAGCAGGAGCGTAGACTCCCTGGATGGCATCGTGGTGAGCAACCCGGATGCGGACCACATTGGCGGATTCCTCGACGTATTCGACGCCTTCCCGGTGGAGACCGTCTACGTCTCGGGAGATCCGAACAACACCCTGACGTACAACACCTTCTTGCGGGGCGTACGCGACGAGGGGGCAAAGACGGAAGTCTTGCGGGCCGGGGCGCTGATGGATTGGGGAGGTGTGCGGGCCGACGTCATAGCTCCGCCGACGGACGCCGAAGGCGGCCTGTTCTCCGAGATCAACGACAACTCCGTGGCCATCTTGCTGACCTACGGCACGGCCCGCATCCTGCTCGCCGGCGACGCCGAGGCGAACGAGGAGGAGTACATGGCTAACGGTCCCTATACCGGTCCCCTGACGATTTTGAAGGTGACCCACCACGGCTCCAATACCTCATCGACCCCGCTCTTCCTCAGCCGCTTTCCGCCTAGAGTGGCCGTCATCCAGTGCGGTGCGGACAACCCCTACGGGCATCCCACGCCAGAGACCCTCGACAGGCTCCAGAGGGCCGGTGCGAAGATCTTCCGCAACGACGAGGACGGGGATGTGATCGCCACCATAAAAGACCAGGAACTGAAGGTGGCCGTTACGAAACGCTGAAGAACGCAACATCACTTGCGTCTGGCTAAAGCTATAGCGCTTGAGAACCGAGAATGTTGCTGTATTGTTACCCTAGTAGGGCACAGAGAAGGAGGAAAGAGACGTGGTCAGTTTCAATCGCGTCGTACTGGCTGGTAACTTGACCAGAGACCCTGAGCTAAGATTCACGCAGAGCGGCACGCCGGTGTGCGGGTTCGGGCTGGCGGTGAATCGGGTGTTCTCCAAGAACGATGAGGTAGACTTCTTCAACATCTCCGCGTGGCGGGATCTCGGCGAGCGTGTTGCGAACTACACCAAGAAGGGGGATCCCGTACTTGTCGAAGGTCGCCTGCAGTACCGTACCTGGGAGGCCCAGGACGGCTCCAAGCGGAGCGCCGTCGACGTGGTCGCCGATAACGTGCAGTTCCTAGGCCGGGCCGGAGACTCGGACGACGGCGCCTCCTCAGGAGGTGAGGGCGGACAGGCCCGCCGCGGAGGCGGGCGTGGGGGCCGGCGCGAAGAGGTGGATATCAATGAAGAAGACTTTGAAGATATACCATTCGCTCATCTAAACACCAAGCCGCTGATAGTTCGCAGCATCTTGTAGGGTGAGATCGCGCCCCACCGCAGGATAGCCGGGTCTGGGAGACCCCCGGGCAGATATCGACGATAAGCGGCCTCTCTCGAAGTCAGGCCAGCGTCGGAGATCGCTTTCTCGTCCCCTGCTCTGTTTGCAGAGCAATCCCGAAACCTGATGCCTGAAACCGCGGTGTGCGGAAGAACAATCCTTCCGGACTCCGCTCTCAGAGGTATCGAGGTGTAGACTGAAAGAAGGGGATGCAATACCGTCCCTGTAATGGGCTCTGTAAGGAGGCGACAGGTGAACGATCGTTTGGCGAGGATGCGGGAGCTGGGGCAGGCGTCCTGGGTCGACGAGCTCTCGCGCGAGGACATAGAGAATGGCGGTCTCAGGCGCATGATAGACGACGGGATCGTCGGCGTTACCTCCAACCCTGCTATCTTCCAGAAGGCCATCGCTGGCTCCGACCTCTACGACGAGCAGCTCCAGGAGCTCGCCCGGAAAGAGGACGACCCGAAACAGATATTCTGGGAGATGGCAAGGAAGGATATCCAGGACGCCTGCGACATCTTCATGCCGGTTCACGAGGAGACCGGGGGAAGGGATGGCTTCATCTCCCTGGAGGTCCAGCCCGACATCGCTTACGACACTGAGGCCACGGTCGAGGAGGCCACGCGGCTGCACGAGATGGTCGACAGGCCCAACCTCTTCGTCAAGATACCGGCCACCTTGCCCGGGCTAGTTGCTATAGAGGAGATGATCTCCCGCGGCAAGTCCATAAACGTCACCCTGATCTTCTCCCTCGAGCGCTATCGCGAAGTGGCCCGCGCCTATACAAGGGGACTCCAAAGACTGGTCGAGAACGGGGGAGATCCCTGGGGCGTGCACTCAGTGGCCAGCTTCTTCGTCTCGAGGATAGACACCGAAGCCGACACGCAGCTCGAGGAGCTAGGGGCCGACGAGTACAAGGGCAAGCTCGCCATAGCCAACGCCAAGGTGGCCTACCAGATCTACAAGCAAGTCTTCGGAGGCGCCAGGTGGAGCAAGCTCGCCGAAAGGGGCGCCAAAAGTCAGCGCCTGCTCTGGGCCTCCACCTCGACCAAGAACCCTGACTACCCTGACACCATCTACGTGGACAATCTCGTCGGGCCAGAGACCGTCAACACCATGCCCAAGAAAACCATACAGTCGGTCATGGACCACGGCGACATCAGGCCTACCCTCGAGGAAGGCGTCGAAGAGGCCAAGAGACTCCTCAAGCGGCTCAGAGAGGCCGGTCTCGACTACGAGGACGTAACCGACATCCTGGAGAAGGAGGGCATTCAGAAGTTCGCCGACCCCTTCAACGAGTTGCTGGAGGAGATCGAAAACAAGAGCCGTCAGCTTGTTAGCTAGTCAGTTTGTCAGCGTGCCGACAAGTTAACAAGCGCTGACCGGAGGGAGGCAACAAATGGAAATAGGAATCTGGGGCATGGGGCGTATGGGCTTCAACATGGCGCGCCGGCTCGCTGACAAGGGCGACCATCGGGTGATCGCGGGCAACCGTTCGCCCGGCAAGGTGGACGAGGCAGTCGAGCATGGGACCGAGGGCGCCTACAGCCTGGAGGAGTTCGTAAGGATGCAGGAGTCTCCGAGGGTGCTATGGACCATGCTACCTGCCGGGGACGTGACGGACGACATAGTCAGGCAGTTCACAGAGCTCGCCGACGAGGGCGACATCATAGTGGACGGGGCCAACTCCTACTTCAGGGATTCTGTGGCGAGGGCCAGGGAGGTCAGGAACGCTGGCAAGAGGTGGCTCGATGCGGGCGTGTCAGGAGGCATCTGGGGCTACGATGTAGGCTACTGCACCATGATAGGGGGCGACGCAGACGCCTTCGAGTACGTCGAGCCGGCCTTCCAGACCCTCGCGCCGGAGAACGGATACGCTTACCTGGGGGACGCGGGCGCAGGACACTTCGCCAAGATGGTTCACAACGGCGTCGAGTACGGGATGCTTCAGGCCTACGCCGAGGGGTTCGAGATCCTCGAGAAGTCCCAATACGACTACGACCTCAGGGCCCTCTCGAGCCTGTGGAACCAGGGGAGCGTCGTCCGTAGCTGGCTCCTCGAACTCGCCGAGCGCGCCTTCGAGAAGGACGCCAACCTCCATAGCCTCAGCGGCTACGTCGAGGACTCGGGCGAGGGACGCTGGACGGTCCTCGAAGCCATTCATGAGTCCGTGCCGGCCAACGCCATAGCAGGCTCCCTCTTTGCCCGCTTCGCTTCCCGCCAGGACGACTCCTTCGCCATGAAGGTCATAGCCGCTCTGCGCGGCGAGTTCGGAGGACACGCGATCAAGGAGGCTGCCACGGAGCAAGAGAAATAGGCAGGGGACCGACCGTGGCCGATACGCAGGTTCTGCAGAACAATCTCAGGGACGAGCGAAGGCTTCCCCGTGTGCCCGAACCTGGGGTCATGGTGATATTCGGGGCGTCGGGGGACCTGACCTCTCGAAAGCTGGTCCCCGCCCTCTACGATCTCGCCTCTCAGGGGAGGCTGCCGCTGGAGTTCGCGGTGGTCGGTATCTCGCGGACACAGATGAGCCACGAAGAGTTCAGGGAGAGGCTTCGCAAGGCCCTGGAGGAGCAGCGCTCGGGGGAGGTCTCAGACGACGTCTGGGAATCTTTCGCGGGCGGGATCTTCTATATGCCCGGCGACTCGAAGAAGACCGAGACCTACGACGGGTTGAAGGAGCTCTTGAAGAGGCTGGATAGCGAGCGGGGGACGCAGGGTAACAGGATCTTCTACCTTTCGTCTTCGCCCTCGCTCTTCCCTGCCATAGTGGAGAACCTGGGCGAGGCTGGCTTGAACGAGGGGGAGGACGGCGGCTGGGCGCGGCTGGTCGTGGAGAAGCCCTTTGGGCGGGATCTCGAGAGCGCCAGGGAGCTCAACGCCGAGCTCCAGCAGTACTTCGACGAGACCCAGATCTACCGCATCGACCACTACCTCGGCAAGGAGACCGTTCAGAATATCCTTGCCCTGAGGTTCGCAAACGGGATCTTCGAGCCGGTCTGGAACCAGCACTACGTCGACCACGTCCAGATCACGGTCGCAGAAGATATAGGCGTGGGCACCCGCGGGGCGTTCTACGAAGAAGCAGGCGCCATGCGCGACATCGTCCAGAACCACGTCATGCAGGTCCTCTGTCTTACGGCCATGGAGCCGCCCGTCACCTTCGACGCCGAGTCGGTGCGCGAGGAGAAGGTGAAGGTTCTCAAAGCCGTCCGTCCCATCCCCGAGGACGAGGTCGAGAACTACGCGGTGCGCGGGCAGTACGTGAGGGGCTGGGTGTTTGGTGAGGAGGTCCCCGGCTACCGGGAGGAGGAGAACGTCGACCCCGAGTCCGTGACCGAGACCTTCGTTGCGCTCAAGCTGTTCGTGGACAACTGGCGGTGGGCGAGGGTCCCGTTCTACATCAGGGCCGGCAAGAGACTTCCCAAGAAGGCGACGGAGGTCGCCATCCAGTTCCACTCCTCGCCCCATACCCCCTTCGCCCGCGACGACACCGAGGGCCTCGCGCCTAACGTCCTCGTCATCCGCATCCAGCCCGAAGAAGGCCTCTCCCTGAAGATCGGGGCCAAGGTCCCTGGCACCGGCTTCGAAGTCAGCTCGGTCAACATGGACCTGCTCTACGGGACGGCCTTTCTCGAAGAAGCCCCCGACGCATACCAGCGTCTCCTCCTGGACCTGATGCTCGGCGACCCCACGCTGTTTATCAGGGCTGACGAGGCCGAGGGCGCGTGGAAGATACTCGACCCAGTGATGCGCCACTGGTCAGAGAAGCGGGAGGTGTCTTTTTGTCCTGCCGGGACCTGGGGACCCAAGGAGGCCGACGATCTCCTCGAGCGGGACGGAAGGGAATGGAGGAGGCCGTGATCGGGGAGTCACGCCAGGCCTCCGTCGGCGGAAGGATGAGCGTGGGGCAGATAGAGCACGAGCTGGGCAAACTGCGCACCAACGACGACGGAACGCTCGCCCTTCGCTCCAGCATGCTCAACCTGATCGTGGTTACAGACGAGGAGTCGGCACAAGAGATCACCCACTCGGTCTCGAAGCTGGCAGGCCGCCATCCAGGTCGGGCCGTGGTGTTTATAGCTGACCCCGAGGGCGAATGGAACGTGGACGTTCGGCTTTCTGATTTCTGCAACGTCAGAGCTGGCAGCAGCGCGCAAGTCTGTGCCGAGCAGGTGACCATACACGCCGAAGGTCCTCCCGCGATGCACCTGGAGAGCCTAGCAGGACCACTTCTTATCCCTGACCTTCCAGTGTTTCTGTGGTACCCGGGCGAGTTC
>DASSCV010000146.1:0-3279 GCA_035697505.1 Rubrobacter sp. | reverse complement strand
CGATGATCTCGTCGAGCCTGCGGAGGTCCCCATCGGTCCAACTCCGCACAGTCTCCATACACGCCTCCTTTAAATGACGATTCAATAATAGGGGCATGATGTGTTTATGTCAACGGTATTAGCATGTCAGCACGCTCAGGCCTCAAGGTCTTCGCTTGTCAGCCAGTCAGTGAGAGCTTGCGTAAACGAGTAGCTGACTAGCTGAAAGCGCCCGACAGGGCGCGTGCTGAGGTGCTGAAATGCTCGTCGTGCATGAGGCTTGAGAGCCCTATGCACGGCGTGAGGGGCGTAGTGCTTTCAGGGCCTTGCCGATTGGGCCTGGGAGTTCGCGCTTGGGGGGTTCCCTGGCTGGTGGGTTGGGGTCGGTTCCCATCTGGTCCATCTTTTGCACCCAGAGCTCGCGCACCAGGACTTGCAGAGCGGCCACGAGTGGAACGGCCAGGAAGACCCCTACGATGCCGAAGAGCGTGCCCATTACCAGGATGGCGAAGACTACCAGGGCGGGATGCAGGTCGACGGCCCGGCTCATTATGATCGGCTGGAGGAGGTTGCCTTCGATCTGCTGGATGATTACAAAAGCCAGGATCACCCAGACGACCGAGAAAGGGTCCGAGATCAGGGCCAGAAGCACGGGGATAACGATCGAGATGAGCGCGCCCAGGTAGGGGATGAACGAGATCAAACCGCTGAAGATACCGATGAGCAAAGCGAAAGGCACCCCGATCAGGGAGAGCGATATGGCCCAGAATACAGCGATGAAGGTCATGGCAGCGAGCTGTCCGAGGAACCACCGCTGCACCGTCTGGTACAGCGCCTGGAGCACCTCTCGCGTTCTCTGCCGCCATCCCGCGGGGAAGAGCGAGACGAATCCGTTGATCCAGGGCTCGGGCCGGATGACAAGATAGATGGTGGAGATAAACACGACCGCTGCCAATGAGACCACGGTCGCCGCGGTCAGTCCCACGCCGGCGGCCGTCGAGACGGTGCTCCCGGTGAGGACCTTTCGCCCGAGCTCTGAGAAGCTTTCGGGGTTCAGGCCTATCTGGGTACCAAGCCCGAAGAAGCTCTGGAGACGGTTGGCCAGGGCGAGGGCTTCGTCCAGAAGCGTCGGAAAGGCCTCGGCGAACTCGCGAGATTGCGTCTCGACGGCAGGGACGAGCGCCAGACCGAGGAGCCAGAACACACCCCCGATCGCCGCGATCACCGCGATAACCCCCCACGTCCGTGGCCATCCCTTGCGGGCGAGGTAGTTGACCGGGGCACTGAGTATGATGGACAGGAGAATCGTCAGCAAGAACGCCAGGATTACACCGCTGGTCCGGTAGGCGAAATACCAGCCCAAAAGCAACGCGAAGACCAGCCCGATGACCGTGTACGCGGTTCTTCCCGAGGCTTCGGGTCTATCCACTCCCACTCCTTAGGCTGTCCCTACGGCCCGAGTTTACTTGTTCATAGCGTGTTGGGGAAGGTCAGTACTTCCCCAACACGCGCATGTCAGCACGCTCAGGCTGACGCCTTCGCTTGTCAGCACGGCGGCTCCGCCGCCTTGTCGGCATGTCAGCCAGGACTCGCGCAAGCTGAAGTGCTGACCAGCACAGGTAGAGGAGGGTCGACGACCCTTCCCTACTCGCCGTTGCCGGTCTCTCGGGCCTTGCGGTACTCGGAGACGACGAGCTCGGTCAGTTCCTCGACGGAGGTCTCGGCGACCGGCTTGTCGTACTCTATGCGGCCGTTTCTGAGCAGGTTGACCCGGTCGCAGACGTCGAAGACCTGGGCGTAATTGTGGACGATCAGGATCATGGGTATGCCCCGCTCCTCTTTGAGGCGTTGGATGAGGTCGAGGATCAGGGCCCCCTCCTTCGCACCCATCGCCGCTAGCGGCTCATCAAGGAGCAGCATCTTCGCGTCCGAGTAGACCGCACGCGCCACGGCTATGGCCTGGCGCTGCCCGCCAGAAAGTCTTGCCACCACGGTGTCTATGGAGGGGATGTTCACGCCCATGTCTTGGAGGTACTGGGAGGTCTTCACTTTCATCTTGCGGTTGTTGAGGAAGGGTCCGATGGTCAACTCGCCATTCAAGAACATGTTGTGAAAGACCGAGAGCTCGTTGACGAGCGCGAGGTCCTGGTAGACGGTCTGGATGCCCAACGCGCGCGCCTGGGAGACGGAGCGCAATGTCACCTCTTCTCCTTCAAGCAGGATCCTGCCCTCGTCCGGGCGATGGAAGCCGGTGATGGTCTTGAGCAGGGTGCTCTTGCCCGCCCCGTTGTCCCCGATAAGTCCGAGCACTTCCCCTTCCCTGACGTGCAGATCAACGCCTTTGAGGACAGACACCGCACCGAAGTTCTTGACGACGCCCTCTACACGCAGGAAGTCCGAGCCGTTCGTGGAACCGTTCTCCATCATGCCCTCCCTGCACCGCGCAACCTTGCGACGTAGACGTTGAGGATCATGGCTGCAAGGATGGCGACGCCAAGGATGATGTTGTAGGTGTAGGCGCTTATGCCCTGCAGGGTGAAGCCGTTGCGGAGGATGGTGAGGACCAGCGCCCCGAGGAACGCGCCAGTAACGGTCCCGACCCCACCGAGCAGCGCCGTCCCCCCTATGACCGCAGCGGCGATGCACAGCAGTACGATGTCGGGTCCGCCGGCGAGCGGGTCTATGGAGTTTATGCGGAAGGCTTCGATGATGCCGACGAACCCACCGAGCACGCCGCAGAGTATGAAGTTGCCGATCTTGATGCGGGCGACGCCCACGCCCGCCTCCCTCGCCCCGAGCAGGTTGCCGCCCGTGGCGTAGGTGTGGAGCCCCCACCGGGTGCGTAACAGGACGAGCTGCAAAACGGCCACGATGATCAGGGCCCAGATGGTCCCCGACCAAGAGTACTCTCCAAGGGCCTGGGTGACGGAGCTCGTCTCAGGCGTGGTAGCGGGGAAGCCGCCTGTGAGCGTCACGTTCAGACCCGCCAGAAGGAAGAACATTCCTAGCGTCGTAATGAGCGACGATACGCCGAGGTAGACGGTGATCAGGCCGTTCACTAGCCCGACCACCGCTACGGCCAGGAGCCCGACGAGGACCGCGAGCGGCAAGACGAGGAAGAGCTTGTCGTAGGCCAGGTACATCACGATGGGCGCGAACGCGAAAGACTGGCCGACGGAGAGGTCGATCTCACCGCAGATGAGCAGCAGACACAACGACGATGCGATAACCACGTAAGGCACGGCGTACTGGGCGAGCGAGAGGATGTTCTGCTGCGAGAGGAACGCGCTGTTCGCCGCC
>DASSCV010000145.1:0-3480 GCA_035697505.1 Rubrobacter sp. | reverse complement strand
TCAACCCGGTCAATGACGCCCCCACCATCGAGGTTGTGGGGGGACCAGACAGCACGTGCCTGAGCACCACCAGCGCTAGAACCACCCTCAAAATAACCGATGTGGATAACGACCCCTCTAGCCTCACTCTCAGCGCCAGCTCCTCCAACCCCGCCCTACTGCCAAACTCCAACGTCACCTTCGCTGGCTCCGGCGACACCCGCACCGCCACCTTCACCACCATCTCGACTCGCGCAAGCTCTACCGTGGAGATCACGGTCAGCGATGGGCAAGCGGAGGCGACGACCACGGTGAATGTGCAGGCCGGGGGTAGCGGCACCGACAACCTCATTGGCACCAACGATGCTGACATCCTCCTTGCTCATAGCGGAGATGACACACTGAGCGGCCTGGACAGCAGTGACGTGCTCTGTGGGGCCAGCGGCAACGACAACCTCACAGGCGGGGCTGGAGCGGACCACCTTGGGGGAGGTTCAGGCAACGACACGCTCACGGGCGGTCTTGGAGCGGACCACTTTAGGGGAGACACAGGCACAGACACAGCGACCGACTTCAACGCAGGCGAAGGAGACACCAGGCAAAGCATCGAGGTAGGATAAGGAGGCAAACACAGAGAGAGAGATAGGGCCGGGGCTTCTCTAAGCCCCGGCCCTTCCTTACTCCTTTATTCATCGGAGTGCGTGGAATAGGAATTCTCGGAAGTTCACATCCAAGATCGTGCTTAACCCCACCCCGATACCCCTGAAATCACCCCTCCAGACACCCCGCATAGCCCCGCCCCGATGCTCTGCAGGGGTTGTCTTATGTACACTAGGACCACAAGCCTATCAATCCTGTACATAAGAAATATGATGCCCGGCGATATGGGCACCCCTCGAGCAGGCGCCCCTGGCCTATCGGGGTGTGGCGAAGCTTCAATTAATGTCCACCTGGCAGTTGCGTCGACCTTGGGCGCCTCGTACCGTAGCGCCCAAGGTCGGGGTCGGATCCCTGTTCCCCTGGTTTCGCCCCCGGCCTACCTACCTTGGCCGCGCTCTGTACCTCCAATCCCTTTTGCGCGGCCTTCACTTTCGCTCTCAATTAGAGCAAGCGGCGATGAATTGGCGATGAATCCTGTAGGGCCCGCGCTCACCTCTCACCCGAGCGCGAGTATGTACCTGCTATATACGCGAGCCGGTGCATTGCAGATTACCATCAGCCCCCTTTTGCCCTTATTCACCCGAGTGCGTGGAATAAAAATTCTGCGAACTTCGTCTTTACGGAGTTCTACGAAGTTCGTGTTGATGGCAGAGTCTTCCCAAGAAAGTCGTCCTCCCACGCCCACTAGGGTGCTGCATTAGAGAACAGCGAAGTAAAATGGCTTTAGACATGAGTACCCGCAGAAAGAGCTCCTCTTCGCAGCAGAGCGCCCTATTACGCTCGCCCCGGATGCTGTTGGCCCTGATCGTGGCGGTGGCCATCTTGGTTGCAGCCCTTATGGTTGTCTTGAGCCAACTGGGCGGCGCCGGCGGGGGGAGTTCCGCATCAAGGGAGGACGTTGGCAAACTCTACTCTGGCATACCGCAGAACGGTACCACCCTCGGTAAGGACGACGCCCCGGTCACGATCTACCTCTATGAGGACTTTCAGTGCCCCATCTGTGGCCAGTTCAGCCGCAAGACGTTCCCCGAGGTGGTTGAGCGTAGTGTCAGGGGCGGGAAGGTCAGGGTGGTCTCAGAACCTCTCACGTTCATAGGACCCGATTCCGTGCCGGCGGCAAGGGCCGCACTCGCCGCGGGTGAGCAAGACCGCTACTGGCCCTACGCTCAGCTGCTCTTCGAGAACCAGGGCAAGGAGAACTCTGGCTACGTGACGGACGAGTTCCTTAAGAGCCAGGCCCAAGACACGCCGGGGCTCGACGTGGGTGAGTGGAGTTCTGATCTGAAGAGAAGTTCAGTCACCAAGCAGCTCCAGGCGGCTCAGGCCAGGGCCCAGTCCGCGGGTGTCAACGCCACACCCACCCTGATCTTCAGTGGCCCAGGGGGGCAGACGAAGCTCGTGGGGCTGTACGACTACGAGCAGGTCTCCCAGGCGATAGCCCAGGTGGACTAGCTCGAAGGTCGCCGTGAGGGGAAAGCGACGCGGCCTACAGTTCGTGATCGGCGCCCTCGCGGTGGTCGGCCTTCTTATCAGCGGCTACCTCACCTGGGTCCACTACGCCGGGGTGGCGCCGGTGTGCGTCGGGGGAAGCGGTGGGTGCGAGACCGTGCAGACGAGCTCCTATGCCACGATCCTGGGAGTTCCGGTGGCTGCGCTGGGACTAGTGGGCTACTCGGGCCTGCTCCTGTCGGCCTTCCTGCGGGGCGAGGCAGGCGTCTACCTTGGGCTCCTGGTGGCGCTGGTGGGAACGCTCTTCAGCGCCTACCTAACCTACCTGGAACTGTTCGTGATCCACGCCATATGCGAGTGGTGCGTAGCGAGCGCTGCGCTCATGGTTGCCGCCCTGATCTGCACAGCCTTGGGAGCCTGGCAGCTGGCGAAAGCACCCTAAACATATCGTCTATTCCCCAGCAACGTCGGCGATGGGTTCTCCACCGCAGTTCGGACGATATATGGCCCCTGCTCAGATGGTATCCTCCTCCCCGTGAGGCGGATACTAGTGCTGCTCCTCCACTGCGTCGTGGTACTTGCGGCCATCTTCCTTGTAGTCGGGTGCGGCGGTGGCAGCACCCAAGGCCAAGGTGGGCAGCAGGAGGACAACACTACTCATCACCAAAGCGCTAACGTGAAGCTCAATATGCACCCCGAGGGCAACTCTGGCGTAACCGGCACGGCCTCCTTCAAGGAGACCTCGGATGGGGTCCTCGTAAAGCTCGAAGTGCGCAATCTGCCCAACCCCGACACGTTCTACCTCGCTCACATCCACCCTGGCACTTGCGCCGAAGGCGAGAGCCATGAGCATGGCGGTGCGCACGGCGAGGAAGGGTACGGCCACGAACACGGCGGGAGCAGTCACGAACACGGGGGAGGCCCTCACGAGCATGGCGGAGCTGAAATTGAGTACCCTCTCACACAGGCAAAGTCTGACACGGAGGGTCAAGGGTCGAGCACCACTACACTGCATGAGACCTCCGTCGATAAGCTGTTCTCGGGAGAACCCAAGCAAGTCAACGTCCACGAGGCGGGCAGCGGCAACCCGCCCATCCTGAGTTGCGCCGATCTGAAGCGAGCAGGGTAGCGACCACCGAGCAGGCCCTATTCACCCGAGTGCGTGGAAGAGGAATTCTCGGAAGTTGAACTTCCGGAGTTGCGCCTTCTCGGAAGTTCGCGCCAGCCATCAGCATTTGGCATCATGTTCGGTCATCGCCCAAAGGATTGATCCGAGAAGCAAGCCTGCTCGGGAAGGAGGTTCCAAATGCGCGTCCTCACCGGCCTCTTAATAGTCGCTGTAGCGACGGTAGTTGCAGTAGGTGGGCTGGTGTTAGTGCAGAGCCTGGTCTC
>DASSCV010000144.1:0-4717 GCA_035697505.1 Rubrobacter sp. | reverse complement strand
GCCGGCGCCGCCTGCCACGTGCACCTGACTCCCCCGGCGTTGGATCCCGTGGCCAGGGCTTCGGTCGAGTGCCGCGGGGGAGAGTTGCCGGCCACACCCCTCGTGGTGGCCTGGAACGACTCGGTGATAGACCCGAGCAGGGCGCCCGAGGGCAAGCACTTGAAGAAGTTCGTCGTGCTTGGCGTGCCCTACGAGATCAGGGGAGACGCCACCGGGCATGTCAGGGAGAGGGACTGGGACGCGGCGAAGGAAGGGTATGCCGACTACCTGATCGACAGGATCACCGCTGACTACATACCAGACCTTAAAGAGAAGCTGCTGAAGAGGGAGGCACATTCGCCACTCGACCTGGAGAGGAAGCTGAGCAGCGCCGTGCATGGGACCATCTGCCACGGCGCCATGCTGCCTTACCAGACGGGCTCGATGCGCCCCATACCCGAGATGGGAGACTACCGCTCCCCTGTAGAGAACGTCTACCTGTGCGGCTCAGGGAGCCACCCGGGACCCGGCGTCTCGATGGCTCCCGGGAGGAACGCGGCTGAGACGATCTTCTCCGATCTAGGCCTCGACTTCGGAGCGACGGTCGCCACCAGGGCAAACAGGTCGTAGTATATGCCACCATGAAGCAGCCTAGACGTTTCGAGACCAGGGCCGTGCACTCTGGAGAGCACAGGGCCGGTGCAAAGGAAGGCCGGGATGAGATCTTCTACCCGATCTCGACGCCGATCTACGCTTCGACCACCTTCTCCCACCCGAACATAGAGACCACTGACCGCGTGCTCGGCGGAGAGGAACAGGGCTACAGCTACGCCCGCTACGACAACCCTACCGTCCGCGCCTTCGAGGAGGCGCTCATGGCGTTGGAGACCATGGAGACAGAAGCCGGGGTCAGGGCCTTCGCATTCTCCTCGGGGATGGCGGCCACCCACGCCGCGCTCGTGGCTGCGGAGCTGACGGGCGGGGGCACGGTCCTCGCAGCCGACCAACTCTACGGCTCGACGGCGACGCTGCTCGTCCAGGTCTTCGGGGCGAGCGGCGTCGAGACCCGCTTCGTCGACGCGTATGATCTGGGAGCGATGGAGAAGAAAGTCGCCCAACTGAAGCCCCGCGCCGTCATCGTAGAGTCCATCTCCAACCCGCTCTTGCGCGTCGCTGATATACCGGAGATCTCGAAGTTAACCCGCGCCGCGGGGGCTGCCCTGATCGTGGACAACACGTTCGGCACACCATATCTCCAGCGGCCCCTGGAGCTCGGCGCGGACATAGTCGTCCACAGTGCGACCAAGTACCTCTCGGGCCACGGGGACCTCACGGCCGGGGCGGTCGTCGCCGGTCCGCCTTACGCAGCAGCCGTAGAGCAAATACGCAAGCTCGTCGGGGGCGTGCTCGGCCCTTTCGAGGCCTGGCTCGCGCACCGCGGCCTGAAGACGCTGCCATTGCGGATGGGACGCCAGTGCCAGAACGCGCGCCAGATCGCCTCCAGCCTCGCCGACCATCCCAAGGTGGCTGAGGTCAACTATCCTTCCCTCAGCGCGCACCCTGATCACCAGACCGCAGCACGCGTTCTCTCGGACACAGGGGGTCTCGTCTCCTTCGAGCTGGCCCCTGAGGGGCGTGAGGCGGCCTACGCCTTCCTCAATGCGCTGGAGCTCTGTGTCAAAGCCCCTTCTCTAGGAGACATCTACACCCTCGCCATCCATCCTGCCACCTCCTCGCACCGCGAGCTCTCGCCGTCGCGGCGGGAGAGGCTCGGGGTCGGGGAGAACCTGGTGCGCCTCTCGGTTGGCATCGAGCACGCTGAGGATGTGATCTTGGACCTCCAACAGGCCCTCGAACAGCTCTAGTGAGCCCGCAGCGCTTTTGTTACCGTTCCGTTTGAACGGGACCTCGTTCTTGGGCTGCGGGCATGCCGCGGCCCTACCATAGGTCCATACCCGCGAAAGCAGGAATCCACTATGAGGTAAAGGAGGTCCGTGGACACGCGGCGTCGCGTGCGGCGGACCAGTCCTTCCTTCGCGCCGCCTCGCCCTCCTCCCAGGCGAATCTCTTGATCCCGAATGAGAAAGGATCCGCCGCGGGGGTCGGCGGTTGCCCTCCCGCATCCGGCGCGCACATCGCCTTTCGGAAGCTCATTCCTTTCCTCTTGCCAGCTGGCGTTTCTCGTGCCAGACCCTTTCCAATCGCGGCTCCAAGGGCTGAAGCGCCACGCCCCAGCGCGTCCGACATCCTCGGTCCGGCACTGCGGCGGGATCCACCCTCGGCCGAAGCTCGTCTACCCACGCGTGGACCTTGGGTGGCTTTCGCCTCGCCCTGTGCGCATGCGCTCTATGTGTTCCTGGGTGTAGTAGCGGTGGCCGTTTCGGCCGCGGGGAGCGGGTTCGAAGTAGCCTCTCCTCTCCCCCGCTCTGAGCCACTCGATCGAAATGCCCAGCTGGCGGGCCGTCTCCGAGATCGTGTAGGTGGTGCGCCTGTTCTCTCCCATGCCCCTACGATAGATGGCGCGCCAGAGCGCGTGTACCGGAATTGGCTTCCCTAGCCAATTCCGGTACTAGGACTGAAGTCTCAGACTTCCGTTATCCTTACCTAGCCGTGGCGATGTCGTACGCTATGGCAGGTGGGCGTTCGCGGGGTTCCTCCCGGCAGGAAATAGGTTTTGGCACAAAGGTATTGGCCTCTCTCGTGCGTGTGATTAAGAGGGAGGACAAACACGGGTTCGAAGCCCACGCTGGTATTCATCGAAGCGAATATCTATTCCGTACCATTACATGTAGTACCGGCTTCGATACCCGAAAACAGGGATGAGCGCCGCAGAAGCGGTTTGGTGAGATGATCCATGCACTATGCTGCATACGAGTTTCCGAAAATTCCTATCCCACGCACTCCGGTGAATAAGGGGCGCTAGAGGAACCACTCATACCCTTGTCCCTCCGTCCAGGGCCGAACTGATTGCGTCAGTCGTAGGGGCTTCGTCTTCGATTCCTACGGGTCATTGCGGACCGCTGCGAAGGCTGCTTTATCCGCCTCCCCCGCCACCGTCTCCTGCTCCGCCACCATCCCCCCACCCACCGGGCCAATAACCGCCGCCGGGATGCGAGCCAGGGTAGTCGTGGCCACCGGGGGACCACTCGTCGGGGGCGCCGCTCCAGAGTGCCCCCACCGTCACAATCGCCGCCAAAACGGCCACTGAGACGCCAACGAAGACCATTGTCCCGACCAGCGGCAGATTCGTTGCGGCGGCCAAGATAGCAGCCAGCGACCCGAACACCACCGCCATCCAGATCACGTTCTTCGCGAACTCTCTCCCCGCACGCTTCATAAGATGCCCAGATGAGCTCATGACCATCGCCTCCTTCGCCGGAGCGCATATCGCGCTCCTTCTGACGTTACGGAAGTAGCTTAGCCCCTTGTAACGAGGAGCGCATCACTCAAATGAGTGATCTTTGGGGCTCTCCTCAGCGAACTTCGTAGAACTCCGTCTATGCGAACTTCGCAGAATACCCAAAAGGCGAATTTCCGAGAATTCTTATTCCACGCACTCGGGTGAATGAGGATAGTTTGATGGCAGTTCTCCCTTCGCAAATGTGCGAGGCTTCGGAGATGTAGGCTAGAAGATGAGCGTGAGGATGTAAGTGAAAGCTACGAAAAAACTGATGGCGAAAACCACAGCATAGAACAGTTGCCTACCGCTCCACCCACCTCGTGCTGCCACCGGCTGTGGGTTAAGCCGGAACTCATACAAAGCTATTAGACCGGAACATACCACCAGCACCACCATTAGTACTGCGTTGACAGCCGGGTCATGAAGAAAAACCAGCGCCCCGACGAGCAAAGCGGCAGTTAGCCAGAAAACCACGTACAGTATTCGAACTACTGGGTCCACCACCCACCACCATCTTGTGGCTGATGTATGTTCGCCCACTATGGCACCACAAAGGGTGGTCTGGTGCATCACTCAAATGCAGTATTTGTCACAGATTTCTTGGTGAACTTCAGAGAACTCCGAAAGGCGAAGTTCGCAGAATTCTTATTCCACGCACTCTGGTGAATAAGAATTCTGAACGGTGTCTCGCTGTAAGATTCATTGAGAATTCATCGTTGCTGGCTACCATTCTTGGCTCTAGGAGGCTTAAGAAAGGTTCTCAGAAGCGTGATGAAGGTTGCTAATAGCTCTCACCTGAGCATACCTAATCGCATAATAGTGTCCGATAGCCACCCCCTCTTCCGCTGCGCCCTAAGCGACTTGCTGAGGGGGGCTTTCGTCGGCGGGGAGGTGGTCGCGGAGGTCTCCGAGGTCCAGGAGGCCGTGGAGGGCTGCCGCCGCTTGAGGCCAGACCTAGTGGTAATGGAGGTGCCCATGTCGGAGGTGGATTGCTTGGAGGCCATCCGCGCCATAAAGCATGACTCACCTTGCACGAGCGTGCTGATACTCAACGCTTATGGGGAGAACCCCATCCTCCTAGCAGAGGCGCTGGAGGCGGGTGCCTCTGGGTACATCCTCAAGAGTGCGACCCCTCAAGAGATAACCGGGGCGGTCTGCAAGGCGCTTGAGGGGGCATGTCCAGTGGACCAGGGTGTCGCTACGCAGGCGCTCTTGCGGCTGCTGGGCAGGTCACAGGAGGAGCCCCTCTCATCGCTTGGCAAAAACGCTCTTACCGCCAGCGTGGAGCGCACGTTGGTGGCTTTACCCGCGTCGCTGACTCCTCGGGAGGAGGACGTG
>DASSCV010000143.1:0-3289 GCA_035697505.1 Rubrobacter sp. | reverse complement strand
ACGACCGCGGCCACGGCGCCTGCCTTGTTCGTACCCGAGGCGAGGAGCAGGACCATCTTCGACTCGAAGATGGTAGCCATGCCGGCCGTGATGGCGCGTTCCGGGGCGCGGTCAGCCTCGAAGTCGGCGGCGTTGACCTTGCGGGTACTCTCGGAGAGCTCAACGACGCGGGTCCGGGAGTCGAAAGGCGCTCCTGGCTCGTTGAACCCTATGTGACCGTTGCGCCCGATCCCGAGCACGCACACATCGATCCCGCCGGCCTCCCTTATGGCGGCCTCGTAGCGCTCGCACTCCGCCTCGGAGTCTGGGGCTGCCCCGTTGGGCACGAAGACCCGCGCAAGGTCGGCGTCGATGAGCCCGTAGAAATGCTCCTTCATGTATACGTGGTAGCTCGCCCTGTGATCCGGCGCCAGCCCAAGATACTCGTCGAGGTTGAAGAAGGTCGCGTTCGCGAACGAGAGTCCCCCTGAGCGGTGCATCTCGACGAGCCGCCTGTACATCCCGAGAGGAGTAATGCCTGTTGGCAGCATGAGGACCGAGGAAGGCTCTTCTTCCAACCTCCCGGCGACGATGTACGCCGCGGCCGTGCTAATGGCCTCGTAGTCCGGGAAGACGCGCGCCCTCACAGCTCTGAGATGACCTTCTTGGCCCTTGGTATCTGGGGGGCGGCCATGCTCAACTCCGTCACGCCGAGCTCGACGAGCTTGGAGATCATCTCGGGCTCGCCGGCCGCCTCGCCGCACACTCCCACCTGGATTCCCGCCGCGCCCGCGGCCTCGCAGGTGCGCTGGATCAGGGCCAGAACCGCGGGATGGTCCGCGTTCTGGAGCCGTCGCAGCCGCTCGTTGCCCCTGTCCGCGGCCAGGGTGTATTGGACGAGATCGTTCGTCCCTATGGAGAAGAAGGCTGACTGCTCGGCGAGCTCCGCAGCACAGACCGCGGCCGCTGGAGTCTCGATCATCACTCCAGTCTCGACCTCACCAATCTCCACACCCTCCGATTCGAGCTCCCTACGGCACTCCTGCAGAATCGCCTTCGCTGCCTCTAACTCCCCGATGTCGGCGACCATCGGGAACATGATCTTGAGGTTGCCGTTGGCCGCGGCGCGCAGGATGGCACGCAGCTGGGGCTGGAAGAGTTCGGGTGTGTCCAGGCTCATCCTAATTCCGCGCCAGCCGAGGAAAGGGTTCTCTTCGTCGGCCTGGTCCACGCCTGGCAGGTCTTTGTCGCCTCCCACGTCAAGCGTACGAACGATGACGGGCTTCTCGCCGAACGCGCGGGCGACGGCGCTGTACGCCTCGTACTGCTCATCCTCGGAGGGCAGGTCGTCCCGCTCCATAAACAGGAACTCGGTGCGGAACAGCCCGACGCCTTCGGCGCCCCACTCGAGCGCGTCCTCAGCCTCGGAATCCGAGCCAAGGTTCGCGGCGACTTCGATGTGCCGCCCTTCGCTGGTTCGAGCCTCGACGTGACGATACTCGTCGAGGGCCGCCAGCTCCTCGGCCAGCGCCCCAGACATCCTCTCGAACTCAGCAACAGTATCCGCGTCGGGGTCCGCGATCGCGTAGCCCTCGCCCCCGTCGACCGCCACCGTCTTCGCACCCAAGACTCTCCCCAACTCGGGTCCGACGCCGACGACGGCGGGGATACCCATGGAACGGGCCATGATCGAGACGTGCGAAGTGCTCGACCCCTCGGCGGTGACGAACCCGAGGGCCATCCCCTTCTGGATACGTGCCGTGTCCGACGGTGCAAGGCTGTGGGCAAGCACGACGGAGGGCGTATGCAGGGCCTCGAAGGCCGAGGCGCCACGGCCGATCAGCTGGGCAGAGATCTGGCCCGTCACGTCACGCACGTCGTCTGCCCTGGCGGCCATGTACTCGTCATCCATCGCCGCGTACTCCGCGGCGTACTCCTCACCGACGGCAAGTACCGCCGCCTCCGGGCTCTCCAGGTTCCCTATGCGCTCCTCGACTGCTGAGGCGAGCTCGGGGTCCTCGGCCATCTCGACGTGAAACTCGAAGATACCGGCTTCCTCTTCGCTCCCCGAAGCACGGAGCCTGTCACTGGTCTCCGAGAGGTTGCCAGCGACAGTCTCGACAGCCTCTCTGAACCTTTGCAGCTCGGCATCTACCTCATCCTCTGCGATGCGGTCCCGCTCGGGCTCGGGCCTGCCTGTAGCAGGCACGAACGCCGGTCCCACGGCCACTCCTTGTGACGCTCCTATGCCGGTCAACTTCACGAGCTTTGTTGCGATCTAGTGTTCGTCCGCCGCTATGAGCTCGGCCAGGGTCTCCACGGCCTGTTCGGCGTCCTCACCCTCCGCGCGAATGGTAACCTTCTCGCCCTTTCTGGCGAGCCCGGTTATCTTCAGAACGCTCTTGGCGTTGACTTCCCGATCACCCTTCACGATGACTACCTGCGAGGAGAATCCCTTGGCCGCCTTTACGAACCGCGCCGCCGGGCGACCGTGGATCCCTTCTTCGGGCCCTACCGTCGTCTCTCTCTGCGCCATGAAAAACTCCTCTCACGTCAGCGCACTCTCTACAAGACCAGGCACACCACCCCAATGATACCCTCACTCGCTCTCGAAAGTGGATATGGCGCTGGCCGCCGCCGAGGCCATGAGCCGTGCGTCCGAAGAGATGGTGACGAACTGGAAACCCTTCCCTGCCATGCGCGAGGCGTACTGGGGAGAACCTGTGAAGATACCGGCGGCGAGACCGTGCTCACGTGCGGCGGCCTGCACCCCTTCGATAGCTTCGACCACGACGGACTCGTCGCGGTCCGTGCCCGGTCCATGCCCGAGGCTCTGGCCGAGGTCCGAGGGCCCCACGAAGACCGCGTCAAGGCCGTTTACACCGAGTATCTCATCCAGGTTCTCGAATGCTTGCTGCGTCTCGATCATGGCCATCGTAACGACAGTCTCGTTCGCGTGGTCGGTGTAGTCCTGGCCGCCATAGAGGGTTGCCCTGTAAGGGCCGTAACTGCGGTATCCCTCAGGAGGGTAGCGGCAGGCCCCGACGAAGGCTTCGGCTTCCTCGCGGGTGTTGATCATCGGGCAGATCACAGCGTAACACCCTGCGTCGAGCACCCTCATTATGAGGCCGGGATCGTTCCACGGCACCCGGACGACGGGCACAGTGTCCGTAGTGGAGATGGCCTGGAGCATCGGCACTAGGCTTCCATAGTCCACGGGCCCGTGC
The DNA here is from genome assembly GCA_035697505.1 of Rubrobacter sp. Lineage (GTDB taxonomy): Bacteria > Actinomycetota > Rubrobacteria > Rubrobacterales > Rubrobacteraceae > Rubrobacter_D. The sequence goes on along the minus strand of DASSCV010000143.1, from coordinate 83 downwards.
TGCATATCTATGGTCAGGCTGTCCCATCCCGAGTGCGCCATGACCTCGGCGGAGAAGGAGCTCGGCACTTGCAGCCACCCGTT
>DASSCV010000142.1:0-2001 GCA_035697505.1 Rubrobacter sp. | reverse complement strand
TCGAACGTTAAGGCACGAGAGTTCTTGGCGGAGCATCTAGCTCCCTTGATGCCGAACCCGCCCCAAGTCACAGCCGGTGAGGTCGGCGTATACAAGGCGACGTCGTAGGCGAGATACACAGCGAGCGTTGGCAAGCCAGATGTAAGAGAGCCGGGGCTCCTGAGAGTCCCGGCTTGGTGTTTGCCCTTATTCACCCAAGTGCGTGGAATGGGGATTCTCGGAAGTTGGCGCCGGGCTTCACCAGAGTCCATCATACCTATAGGTGACGAAACGCGGACCAGGGTACCAACATGGCAACAAGCGGAGGCGAACGAGGGGCGCTGAGGGTTCTCGCGCTCCTCGCTATAGTGGGCGTAGCCGGTTTCCTTTTGCTCCTCGCTGCCTTGCACTTCCTGCGCCCCGACGTCAACCCCGTGGTGGAACCCATGAGCAACTACGCTGTCGGTCCCTACGGTTTCCTTTTTACTGTCGCTGACATCGGCCTCGGCTTGGCTGCCCTCGCTCTGACGTTGGGGCTCTACCGAGGCATCGCGCCACCTGGTAGGTCCTACGTGGGGCTCTTTCTCCTTGCTCTCTACGGCGTCTCCGTCCTGCTGGCAGGGATCTTCCCGATCGATGTCGGCGGAGAAGCTACGACGTTCGGCATCATCCACAACATCGTCGGCAACATATCATTCTTTGGCCTCCCTATCGCCGTGATTCTCTTGTCTTTGGGCATGGGTAAGGACGAGCGGTGGCGATCTTTTCGGCGTTCCGCACTTGCGTTGTCACTAGAGCATCGCGGTGTAAATAACCCATCGGTTTAAACCTTGAGCGGTCGGCCTTTGTAGGTCCACTTGAACGGCTTGGCCAGTGCTCGATTGAAGTACTCGATGAACTCCAAGATGCGCTCACGCAGATCCTCAACTGAAGTGAAACTGCCTCGCTTGAGTAGCCTGCGCGCCAGAATCGAAAACCACAGCTCGATCTGGTTTAGCCAGGAGGTGTGCTTCGGGGTGTAGACGAACCTTATCCTGTGAGTGGGATCAGAGAGGAAGGTGCGCCTGGAGGCCATCGCTTTGATGTTCTTTAGGTTCCCCTTCCTATCCAGCTCTAGTTCTATGGCGCACTCTCTTGCAACCAGCTTGACCAAAGCTTCCGATTGATGGATGTTGAGCTGATCGACCACGAAGATCCACCCAGCCTCGGGGTCGGTGGCGATGGTCTTCTCGATGTGAGCGGCGAAGTCTTCATTGGTGCGGGTAGGCCCTATGGAGGGGGCTATGATCTTGCCCGTGGCCACCTCGAAGTTGGCGATCAAACATCGGGTGGCGTGGCGGATGTATTCGTGCTCCTGGCGCTCGACCTTGCCTGCTCGCATCGGAAGGGCTGGATGGAGGCGTTGGAGGGCCTGGATGCCACTCTTCTCGTCAGTGCAGACCAGATGAACGCCCTCTTGGTGCAAGGTGAGCGCTTTAGCGTAGTGCTCGCAAACTCTGCTAACCTCCGCGTCGAAGACCTCCGGCTCTTTGTCCCGCTCGTTGTTTAGCCAGTAGCGCATCAGGTGGGGTTTCAGATCCGCCTCTCCCCAAAAAACGCCCCACGCTGCGGGCCGAGATGCTCCCTACGATGCCCCGTTTGACGGCTTCATCAGCGAGTTCCCGAGGCGTCCAGTGGCTCACCGCTCGCCCAGACCCCTCCCGCGGATCCTCGCAAGCCAAAGCCACTATCTGGACTATCTGCTCCGGGGCGAAAGTCGCGGGGGCTCCACTGCGCGGTGCATCAGCGAGCACCCCCTCCACGCACTCGCGTAATGCCTTCTCGGAGGTCTCCTCCTCCTCCTCCTCCTTCTCTGCGGCGGCCAGAAGCTCTTGGGCATCTGACCACACCCTCCGCCACAAGCGCGCCGTCTCCCGGTTTATCCGGAGCCTTCGTGCGATCTGCTCGTTGTTGTGGCCTTCGGCGGCAGCCAGGACGATGCGCGCCCGGCGCACCAGTCCTTGAGTACTGCTCCTCCGTCGC